>CAZTMQ010000032.1:0-12293 GCA_964615385.1 uncultured Methanosarcinales archaeon | reverse complement strand
ACTCGAATTTATCAGGGCTTTTTGGTGATTCGTTGTATTTGCCAGATGAGTTTAGGTCTGAATGGTGCTACATTCCACATATTATACATTCGCCATTTTATTGTTATTCTTATAGCTTTGGAAATCTTTTATCGTTATCGCTTTATGAAAGATTCAAAAAAGAAGGTAAAGAGACCGTTAATGAGATAATTAAGATTTTATCGAGTGGCTCAAGCGAAAACCCTGAGAAGCTCCTTGCTTTTATTGGCTGTGATATTACCAAAAAGGAGTTTTGGGATAGTGGCTTTGATGTTATTAAGGCGTGGGTTTCTGAACTAAAGGCGATTGGTTATAGGAGTGGCGCCCTTTGATTTTTTTTAATTTAATTCTTTTAATTTAATTCTCTGAGGTTGATTCTTTTAGATTGCATTAAATTGCCTGAATTTCTAAATTAGGTTCTATTTGATTGCAGGGCTTTACTTAGAGTTATTAATAATAATTTTTAAAAAAAAGCATTTTTAAAACAATTTAAAATTTATTTTTAGCTTATTTCTTATCTACTTTTTGCAGATATCTAAATTGTTGTTTTTGCCAAAAGAGTAGTTTGATTTAGGAAGCTGAATTTGACAGCACAGGTTAACTTAATAACAATACAGGTTAATTAAGAAGAAGCTCTCTTGTTATGAACCTGTATCTTCTTGATATGATTTGGCAATACAAGTCAATTAAGAAGTTAGATTCAACAGCGCAGATTAAATTTGATAGTTTGAATCTGACAACACTAATTAATTCATAAGGTGAATTTTATAAAGTGAATTTTAGTATAAATTGAATTTAGCAAATTAAATTAAACTAGTTTATTTAACGACTTTAAAGTTATAAAGAAAGATTTATTAAAAGGGCTTTTTAGAGAAGGGATATGAGAGTAAAAAATCCTTATTCGTATAAAGGAAAGGGCCATAGTAATTCTTTGGAGAACTATAAGGATGATGTGCGCCAAGGTATGGAAAAATGGGGGAAGGATTTAGGTGTTAAAAGAAAGCTTTCTAAAGACCTTACGCTAAGAGAACTTGTTACATATGGTGTGGGTGTTATGATTGGTGCTGGGATTTATGTTTTGATAGGAAAGGCTTCTGGTGTTGCGGGGTATTCGGTATGGCTCTCCTTTATACTTGCTTCAGTTATTGCAGGGCTTAGCGGGCTTAGCTATGCTGAGATGAGCTCGATGTTTTCTTCAAGCTCTGCAGAGTATGAATATTGTGAGAAAAGCTTTAAGCGCAAAGGTATTGCGAAGACTATAGGCGTTCTTAAGCTTGCAACACTTATTATTGGAATGGGTGCTGTTAGCCTTGGGTTTGGGGGCTATATGAGCAGGCTTTTAGGGCTTGCGCCGTTTGTGTGGGGATTTGTTTTGTTAACAGGGGTTTTTTTGTTAAATCTTTTTAGGATAAAGTTTCTTAGTAAGATTAATAACTGGATTGTACTTGCTACGGTTTTGGGGCTTTTCGCGATTATTGTTTCGGGGCTTTTTCATATTAATTCTTTTGAGCACTTCTTTGAATTTAAGGATGGATTTACACCGGTATTTTCAGGTGCAGCACTGATATTCTTTGCGTTTTTAGGATTTGAGGATCTTGTAAGTTTAGGCGAAGAATCAAAGTCTAGTAAGAAAAATATGCCAAAGGCACTAGTTATATCGCTTGTAATTGTTGCAATAGTTTACATGCTTGTTTCTTTTATTTCTATAGGGGTGTTAAGCCCTAGAGAGCTTGCAAAATCCGATTCGCCGATGAGCGAGGTTGCAAATATTACTATGGGAAAAATTGGTGGAGATATAACAAGCATTATTGCTTTAATTACTACTTCGTCTACGGTGCTCGTTATGTTTTTATCTTTTTCAAGGATGACTTATGGACTTTCAAAGAAGAAGGTAGTGCCAAAGATTTTTGGATTGCTAAATCAAAACAGCGTTCCTGTTTTTGCCGTGCTTTTTGGATACATTGCAAGTGTGCTAGTGGTTCTTATTAAAGACATCTCAAGTGTTGCTGGCATTACTGATTTTGGAGCGCTTTCTATTTTTGCAGTGGTTAATTTAGCAAATATAGTAATGAGGTATAAGAGGCCAAATGTTAAGAGGAGCTTTAAGGTTCCTTTGAATTTTGGGAAGTTCCCTGTTATTAGCGGGCTGGGGTTTATTAGCACCATCTGGATGATAACTCATCTAGAAAAGATGGTAATTATAGTAGGCTTATTAATATTAGCTGTTGTTCTTTTGTTTTTTGCGCGGGAAGATAAGATATTCAATTCAAATAGAAGCAAAAAGCTCTTAAGGATTTGAAAGAGCCTTATAAAAGAAAAAGCAAATTCTATAAGAATCTACTAAAAAAACTCTTGCTCGATAAAAAGAGTGTGACTTTGAAAACGAAAATCTTTGGATGCGGGTTAAAATATATTAAAATAAAAATTATACCTTCCAAAAAGCGATATTTTAGGATTAAAAGGCTTTGAGACCTTTAACTAGTACCTACAGATTCCCAAAAGAGGGGTTAATTTTGCATCTTTTTGAGTGCAAGAAATATCTTTTCGTTTGACTTCCAATCAAGGGCACATTCCAGAACTTCAACAATATTTATGACTGGTATTAGCTTCACCTTTGAAAGTCTTTCTTTTGGGACAACAATATCTTGAAGGTTTGCTTTTGGCACTATTATGTTTTTGATTCCTGTATCAATTGCGGCATCTACTTTAGCTGAAACTCCTCCTACGGGAAGGACTTCTCCTCTAACTGACAGGCTTCCTGTCATTGCAAAATCCTGCTTTACTGGAATCTTTTTTAGCGCTGATATTATTGCTGTTGCTACGGCTACACTGGCTGAATCTCCTTCAACACCTTCATAGGTTTGAAGAAACTGAATATATACATCATACTTATCGTTTATGTCTTCACCAAAAAATTTTCTTATGATTGCTGAGACGTTTTTGACAGCCTCTTTTGCGATGTCCCCAAGTTTTCCTGTTGCGATGAATTCGCTCTTTTTTCCGCCAGGTGTTATCTCTGCTTCTATTGGGAGAAGGATTCCTGAGAAAACTGGTGAAGAGCCCATTACGGCAAGCCCATTTACCCTTCCTATCCTGTTTCCTTTTGTAACTATTACTTCGTATTCTTTCTTTCTTAGGATATAGCTGTCTGCAATTTGCTGTTCAAGTGTTCTTGCAATCTGTTTTGCAGTTATAACATGGGTTTTGTTTACTAGCTTTGATTTGTTTTCAAGAGCTAAGTCCCCTGCAGCGCGCACTATTCCGCCAAGGTCCCTTAGAAGCAAGCTTAAGTGCCCCTTTCGATTTGAGCGTCTTTTTGCTTCAAGTATTATTTCTTCTACTGCATCTTTTGTAAAGTGAGGAATTTTGCCATCCCTAGTGACTTCCTGAGCAACGAATTGGGCTATTTTGAAACGGTTATCAAGAGTATCTTTAAAAGTATCGTTCATGTAAACTTCATATCCATAACCCCTTATTCTTGACCTTAATGCAGGGTGCATGTTTCTGATTGTTTCTACATTGCCTGCTGCCAAAAGTATGAATTTGCATGGTACTGGCTCGGTTCTAACCATTGCGCCCGCACTTCTTTCACTCTGCCCAGTTATTGGAAACTGACCTTCTTGAAGAGCTGTAAGTAAATCCTGTTGGGTATGGGCTTTTAATGTTGCAATCTCATCTATGAATAAAACTCCCATATGCGCTTTATGTATCATGCCGGCGACTACTCTCATGTGCGCCGGAGTGCCTAGCCCGCCACTTTGGAAAGGGTCATGTAAAACATCGCCTAATAATGCCCCTGCATGCGCGCCGGTAGCATCGTAAAACTGGCTTTTGTCTTTACTGAAATTATCTACTATAATATATGGAGTATTTTGTGTTGCAACCTTTTTTTGCCCTAAATTCATAAAAAGCATGAATGCCCCAAGCAGAAACCATGAACCTATCAGGGTTGCAGCTCCCATTATATCACCGTATTGCGCTCTTACAAGCCAAGGTGCTATAATTGATACTACCAACAAAAGAATTATGATAAAGCCACTATTTTTGAGGCTGTTTTGGATTGAAAGGTTCGCTACTGAGATAAGTTCTCTTCCTTTGCCTGCTGGAACTGATCTTATGAGAGGCTGGTTTTCATCGTGTGGATTTGGATAAGATAAGATGTCTACTAAAGTTTCTTTAGGCAACAGTTTTGCAAGTGCCATTCCAAGCATGCTTTTTCCTGTGCCCGGCTCACCAATTAATAGTACGTGCCTTCTTTGGGTTGCGGCCTTTTTTATTATTTCTACTGCGCCCTCTTGTCCTATTACTTGGTCTATTAAGTCTTCAGGAACCTTAATTTCAGATGTATCTTTATAATCAAACGGAATCAACTTACCTTTTTTGGATGATGGCTCTTTTGCACTTTCAGATAACTTGTTGTTGCTCTCTAACTTAGATGGATCGCTTAAGGTATCAGGTGAATTGACTACCTTTTCTTTGCTGTTTTTGGCTTTTTGATTTTTTTTGTTAGGCATAGTCTTATGAGCATTTAAAGCTAGTATAAAAGTTTTTCCTAACTGCTTTTAGGGTTGGTTTTAAATGAAAAGCCTTTTTGTGCTATAGTAGGTAGAGTGCAGGAATTAAGAGCAGGGCACCAATAGATAATTTTATAAATGAGTCTTTTTTTCTTTTTGCATAAATTAGTTATCTTGGCTCCGTAGCTCAGTAGGTGGAGCGCACGACTGTTAATCGTGAGGTCGGCAGTTCGAGCCTGCCCGGAGCCGCTTTTATTCTTTGAATAATTAACCCTAAGACACTACCTGGAATATTAATAAAGAATAGTGGGATTTAATAATCGTGAGGTTCAATTAGTGAGATTCAATTTTTCTAAATAAATGTTAAGAGAAATACCTAATGGCTATCGCAAGGGAAACCTTAAAAGAAAAATAGAAAAATCATACTCTTAAATCATTTCTTTTCCATCTTGCCATGAGCATTATTAAAGAATTTTTCCACAGAGAAATCGTTTGGGTTTAGCCCTTCGCCATTTCCTGAGATAGGCCTATCCGCCGGTCTTTCCTGGCTTTGTGATTGAATCTTTTTTTGTATCTCTGGCTTTAGATTTTGGCCCTGCTCTAGCCTTTTAAGCCTTTCATCAACTTCTTGCATGTTTTTATCGTTTTGCTCTGAGTATTTACTCAAAAAATCAGACATGGCTTTGAGGGTTTTTTCAAGTCCGTCTATTTTTGAGAGTAAGGCCTTGTTTTCTTCTTCACAGTTGCACTTGCCCTTAGCGGGCTCTGCTTCCTTATTTGGCTTTGTTTCGCCTGAAACTACCGAAACTTCCCCTTCGGTCCTTACCATATTTTGCTCTTCGATCATTTTATGTGCTTCCTCATAATTTTTGGCGATGCCCCTATCAACTAAATCCTTTGCAAGTTTTGTAGCATCTTGTAATCTTGATACATCAAACATTTATACCACCCAAAATTGTGTTGTTTTGCTGATATCCCTAATGATTTAAATAACTTTTGATTTGGTAAAATAGATTGAAAAGTAATTATAAAATTAACGTAGTTAATTAGGATAAATAAATAGGAAGTCGGGCAGGAGGCCAGGCGCAAAAGATGTGGATAAAAAGTGAAAGATAAGGGTAAGTAAGTTTACTATATTAGTGTTATGTGGAGGAATAAGTATGTTAATCAAATTAAAGTTTTTACTATGAGATATGCTAAAACGAGAAATTCTGAAATAGATAATTCTAAAAACGCATTAGATTTCCTTAAAGAGCTGAACTTGGAATTTGTAAAATTCCATTTCACTAATTTTTTGCCAGGCCTTAGCGTTTAATCCAGCTTTCATACAAAGGTTGGTTAAAAACTCCTCTTTTGAAAAGCCCCATTCTGTTGCGACTTGTGGAAGGAACAATGCTGATTGATGGCCTTTTTTTAGGAGAATTCCATCTGTCCCAAGGGTTATTGAAGATAGAAGCTCATCTTTTGTGTTTGCAGTAATTTTTTCAAAAGGAGAAAGATATGATATCTCTATTTTTACGCTAATTAGCTCATCTTTTGTTAGAGGAGGAAATCGTGGATCGTTAAATGCCGAAGACAACGATGCCTTTTTTGTGGCATCCAAAATCGAATAGATTGGTTCTACAAAGCCTATGCATCCTCGTAATTTGTTGTTTTTTGTAAGAGTTACGAAAAGACAGCCCTTTTCATTTAGGAATGGATTTGATTGAATTAAAGAAGGCGATATAAAAGAAGATGATAAATGGCTTTTCTCAAACAATCTATTGGTAATTTCAGTTCTAGCTATCTTTATAAGAAGTTCTCCTTCTTCTTGCGAAAGCTTATTTAACATTTGCCAAGTCTTTTTTGAATTTTGAGAAATTGTCTTTTATCTTTTCACCAGCAGATTTTAGTGCTTCCCTTGGAGAGACATCTTTTGTTTTTAAAATAAACTCTGGCTTTCCTGTTAGAGGGTGGTCAATTGAATATGCTGCAATCTCAACCCCTGGAATCGTGTATAGGGTATCAACTAAAATATTTGAAAATGTGTGGTCCATTTCTGGGAGAAAGAACCTCATTTTTGTTTTTGTTTCTTCTATTACGTCGATTTTCATTTTTAATCAGGGCTATTTGATTTTCTCATCAAACTTATTGTTGTTTATCTCTTCTATTGCTTTATCAGCAATCATTCCTTCTACATAGACGCCCATTGATCTACATGTGCCTGCAACCTCTTTTACCTTCTCTTTTAAGGTTGTGCCTAAAAGGGCGTCGCTTTTCATCTTTGCGATTTTTGCTAATTGCTCTATTGTTAGATCGGCCACTTTATCTTTTATAGGGTTTCCCGCTCCTTTTGGGATTCCTGCTTCTTTTTTTATTAGCTCTGCGCATGGCGGAGTTCCTACAGAGATGGTATATTCCTTTGTTTGATCATCAACTTCAACTTTTACCGGAACTTGCATGCCTTTAAATTCGGCAGTTTTCTTGTTTATATCTGAGACGACTTGACCGATATTAACACCTAACGGCCCTAATGCTGGACCTAGTGGCGGAGCTGCTGTTGCCTTTCCACCTTCAACTAACACTTCAACACTTTTTTTTGCCATAATAAAAACACCTTGATTATGATTGAAAAATGGAATTCAGAGGGATTTATAAAGCTTTTTGTTTAGAGTGAACGCCTTTTTAGAAGTTGGGTTCTTGTTCATCAAAGAACTCACTTTCATCTACAAAAAATACGTCGTTTCTCTCTTGTGCAGGGGGCTTTAGGGGCTTTTTATTTTGATTTGGGCTATTTTCTTTTGCTTCTTTGTTTTCAGTCTCTTCGGATTGCCCGGTGCTTGATGGCTCTTTTTCTTTTGGCTTTTCTTCTATTTTTTCCGGGGTTTTAGAAGGGATTGCTGAAGTATTTTTTTCATTGCCCAATTTTTTAGCTCCCTCTTTTTTTGTTGAAGAGCTTTTTTCTTTATCTTCTTTTATGTCTGTCTGTCTTTTTTCTTCTTTTCGTTTTAAAGTTAAATCCTTTGAGTTTGTATCTATTCTTTCAAGTGCAGGGATATCCTTTTTGTTTTGAGCTTGCTTTTTAGGCTCAAATTGGGTGATATATTTTTGATAATCCTGCCTTAACTCTTCTAGGTCAAGGATATCCTTTTCTGATAAATATTCGTTTATCTTTTCAGCGATAGAGGTAGCTAATTGATAGGCTAATTTCGCTTTGTAAATTTCTTTTCGTTCAAGCATGAGATAGAATATATCTATTGAGTTTTGGAGCTTTTTTTGCTCAATTGTTACTATGAATTCCTTTTGCTTTTTATCGTTTAACCTTATTGTGATGATGAATGGAACTGCAAAGAAAATAGCATATATTCCTAAGATGATTAGCCAAAAGTCAAATGGTCTTTTTGTTGCAAATGCCTTTAATTTTGAGGTTTTTTTATCTTTTGGAACGCAGGTGCCCTTTAACGGATCACAAGCGCCCGTTTTACAATCAGAATCTATTTTGCAAGTATTACCCTCGCCACATGAATTGCAAAAAGTCCCTCCACAATCTATGTCTGTTTCATCGTAGTCCATCTGAGAATTTTGGCAATGGCTTTCAAATTCGTAATCACATTCTACCGTTTCTGTTAATACGTAATCAGGGCTACATCTGTTAACATCGTAGCAAAACCTTATTTTAGTCCCATTCTCAAGGCACTGAGAATAGTTCATACAAACACTTCTGTACCTACAATCAAGCTGAGCCGGCGACTGTTGAGATAGGGCTAACTCTACTAAGGTAGCTATAGATAAGAGCATCAAAACTAGTGCAAACCATTTCCTCATGAGAAAGCTATAAAACTAAGAACTTTAAAAAGCTTTTGATGAAAAATACTAAAAAAGACAAGAAAAAAATCAATCCTTTTTTTGCCAGGAAAATGAGCGTATCTTTGAGCTATATCCATAGCCACAGCTTGAGCAGATCCCAGTCTTTCGGTGATAAGAACGGTTCCCACACCTTCTGCATCTTATGTGGGACGCCTTTTTGTTTCTTCTTCCTTGTGAAGGGGTTCCTTTCGTCATAATATCATCAACTCAAAAATCAAAAGAAAATCTTATTTCTCAGCAAGAGATATTACAGTAATTGTGTCTCCTCTGATGAAAACATTTCCTATCTTTCTTTTCGTTTCTCCGTCCATTCTCTCTTCAGCATCAGTTAGAGAAACGTTTATGTGAATGTCAAATGCGCTTAGCACACCAATGTATTGTCTGTTATTTTTCAAATCAACTATGATTCTTTTGTTTCTTGCAGCATTTAAAGCATCTAGCGGTCTTGCTTGGTCCATATTAAAAACACCCCAAATAAAATATTACTGTTTTTGGTGGTGTGAGTGTTTGTTTATAAATTTAACTGATAATCTCATCGGGAAATTGGAAAGCTAGCTAAGGGGCTTAACTCGAACAGAAAGCTGTGATTTTTACAAAAATCTTGAATTTTGTCGAAAAAATGTTGCTAAAGTGCCATTTTTAAGTTGTCTAGTTGTCATTTTGCAGAATTTGCTCGAAAAATGTTTATATAAGTTTAGAGATTATTGCTAAAAAGGCGTTTAGGGTAAAAATGAAACCATATGAATTTGAAGGTCTGGATTTTTTTGTGAGTTCTCTTTTTGGTAGCGATAGCTTTGTTAAACAATATAATGATTTTATATCAAATAACGAAATTACGGAATTGATTCCCAGGATTTTTGGTGATGGTCAAGACAATGTAAGTTTTAATGATTTGCTTTTTAATGATTATTGCGATTTTGGCAAAGATGCTATTTTTAATGAAGCGCTTAAAAAGTTTGGAGATTATTATTCTTATGATGAAGAGGTTGTTGGGGAGCTAAAAGGTAATAAATTTGATTTTAAAAAACCTAAACATATTACTAATAAGAGCCAGGTGATGAGGCCTAAACGGCTTTTAGAGCTTTATGCTAATGCAAGGGAGACAAACAGGCTTTATTCTGGGATTAAGGACTTTAGCGAAGATGATATTACTTCTGTTTTAAGAGAAATAAGGGACAAAGGGTTAAGCAGACCTTATCAGCTAAATTTGGATATGATTAGGAATATGTACGGGCAATTTGAGAAGGCTAAGACTGTTCTTGGATATATTAAGGCTTTTTCAAATGATGGCAAAAAGGCCAATGAACTGATCCAAAGGGCAGAAAGTATATCAAATGAGCTTCTTAAGATGGATAGGGATTTTATAAAAAGGGATTCTTTTGATATTGAAGACTATCTTGATTCAGATGATGGGATTAAGACGGTTGCAAGGATTTTAGGATACAAACAAAAAAATGCTAGTATTGATACTTCCTTTTATAATCCAAAGAGAGCTAAGGGGCTTGATTTTTTAGAGTTTTCTGGGAAGGAGAACTTGATAAAAGAAGGTAGTGCTCCAGACATTTCAGATGTGGTAGAAACGCTTGGGGGCTCTTCTGAGTTTTCTGATAAAGTGGAATATTATAACCTTATAAATACCTTTAACAGCGATATAATAACAAATCGTGTAGTACGATGTTCTACTGGAAGTGATTTGCCATACCTAATTATTCTTAAGCAGGTTTATAATTCAACTATATCTTTTGGCGGAGAGATTGATAAGCTAAGAGAGATTTTGTGCGATATTGAGAATCTTAAGAGATTGGAGCTTTCAAATGATTATGCAAATATTGATTTTGATGAAAAAAGAGCTCAAGAATTTTCTAGGTTGTTAGATGAGATTAACAAATTTAAGGACGGATTTAAACCGAAAGATGAAAAATATAAGGATCTTGAACTTTCTAATTTTCTTAGTGAAAAATACGGGAATGGTAAGGGCTATTTATATTTTGTTTTATCACTTCTTACAGAAGAGTATGGTAAATTTTATTCCGAAATATTAAAGGAGATTAATAATTTTGAAGGGCATATAAACCGTAAAGATACTAACAATCTAATTCTTTTAGATATTGATGGTAAAACAACTGAGCTTTATGAATATCTCAAGGGGCATATAACACAAATAGAGCCAAGTATTGGAAAGGCTGGTGAGATCTTTTCAGAAAGTGGCGCTTTTGGAACGCTTTATCGTGATATTGATAGGATGAAGGAGAGGATTTTGGAAGGCGCTAAGGAGAGTGAGGGTAATATTTCTGGAGATAATGGGGAACCTAAAACCAAAGATGAGACTAGTTCGAAAGTAGTAGGTAAGGTTAAACTTGAAAGGGTTTATGACCTTTCTAGATATAAATGCTGGGATACTAGACAATATGTTGAGGATGTTAGTAAGGTTTTGAAGGAGAAGCTAGGGGATGAATTCCCTGACAAGTTTTCAGATATTTTTGATGTAAAAATATATGCTAAGGATGATGACCCTAATAAGATTTTTGGGAAGGATAGATTGAAATGTATTGAGGATAGGCTTAATGTGATTTTTAACCAGCGATACTTTTTTAGTAGACCTAATGATAAATACAAAGTTCAATCTTGGTTTGATGAATTATATGAAACCTGCAATGATAGAGGGAGTAGAAAGCTTAACAAAGAATTAAGAAAAATGATGACAAAACGCGATATTTCAATACTCTCTTATGATTCTATTAAGGAGATTTTGGATTTAGATTATAAGAAAGATGAACGAGATAGAGTTATCCATGACCATGGAGTTCCTTACTGGGGAGATCATGGAGAGCTGATTTTTGAGGAAGCAAAGAAAAAGTGTACTCCCATACAAAGAGCTATTATCGCTAATGATGACCCCGTAAATCTATACAAAGTATTTAGCAGTTTTGAAAGACCTTTAGAGTACACAAGTTTAGTAATCAAAGAAAAAGTAAGCCCAAGTGTTTAAAGGAGCAAGAAAGATTGCCATGATCTTAATTACCAAGCTTACAACCCATCAAAAGGGTTTTTATTCTGTTCCACATTTTTAAGCATCTGATTATACACTGTGTCAAGTTTGGCAATTTTCTTCTTTATATTATAATTATAAGCATTTTCTTTTCCAAGGTATCTGTTATAACCTTGTTGAAGATTTTCCACTTGCAAAAGAAGTTGATGATCAAATTTATCAATTTGTTCCAGCTCATTTATTTTACCTTGTGCGAACTTAATAAATTTCTGAACATGTGCTGGAGACACTCTTCCACTAATTATCCTTTCAATCGCAGATATTAACTCAGCCACTATTTTGTGGCTTTTCCCACTTGCACCCCTGCTGACCGATTGGATTTCAGTAATTCTTTGTACTATTCTTCTTTGGTCAGAGTCTACAACATTATCAGTTCGCAATTCCTTGAAAATAAGGTGTATATGATAATCAATAGATTTACCAGCCAAGGTACTAATTGGGGAGTCTAATAATTTATTAAAGCTTGAGTTATTAGCCTTCGCATAAGATTGAAGAATTCCTCTTATATTCTCATTAACTTTCTTTAACAAGTTTATCCATTTTGACGCCTTAGCGTTTATAGAAGCTAATTCAGCGGAAATAGCAGTTAATTTTTCTTCCAACTTATCTTCATAAGTTAAGAAATGTTTTAGTTCTTTTAACCTTCCCAACATCGCATTCAAAACAGTTCTGGCATGAACACTGTTTTGGTTTTTTGCTTGAACTAGAATGTTAAATAATCTCAACAAGTCTTGAATAATTTCCCCCTCTTTCACATCAATGCCATTATGTAGCCGATTCATAACATTATCAATATCAGAGCGATACCTATCTTCATTTGTCGTATCATTCATTTCCTCTCTGAAATGCTTTTTGAATTTAGTCAT
>CAZTMQ010000031.1:0-12385 GCA_964615385.1 uncultured Methanosarcinales archaeon | reverse complement strand
TCTTACAAAATGAAAAAAATAGGATTAATCTTCTCAGAAAAGGATCCTGCTTCTTTAAACATAAAAGAGCAATTGCTATTGCTTAAAGAATTCAAGAATGAAGAGTCGCTTTGGGTTTGGGAGGGTTTAAAGTACAAACTATTTCTAAAAACCTATTCAATAGACAGTGTTAATATAACGGATTTAGAAGATCTATCATCAATGGATTATATTATCTTCCCTTCAAAACATCAAAGTAAAGAGGGCATAAACTCCTTTTCAGTACATACGCCTGGCAACTTTACAAAAGATAATTCACATGGTGGCACTCCATTAAAGGTATCAAGGTCGTGGGTTGAGTTTCAAAAGATTGCGTATCTACAATTAAAAAATTATTCAGATAAAATGCTTGTTACACCTGAATGTACCCACCATGGCCCTTCAATTGATATTCCTTGTTGCTACATTGAAATAGGTTCTCAACAAAAATCTTGGGTGAACCCTGAATATGGAAAAGTAATTGCAAAGACAATACTTAAGACACTAGAAAGCGTATTTAACGATGAATTTAACTATATGGTTAGCATAGGGATAGGTGGGCCTCATTATTGCTCAAATTTTATCAAGATTTACGATAGCTCAAATTATGCTATTTCTCATATCTGCCCAAAGTACGCCCTTTTAGATATTTCTCTTGAAACAATAAAAGAAGCTGTTTTAAAAAGCTCTATCAAGCCCAAGATAGTATTCCTTGATTGGAAAGGGTTAGGTGAGTACAAGCAAAAGGTAAGAACAATTGCAGATGAGCTTGAAAAGTTTGGCTTGAAGGTAATAAAGACTTCAACAATTTAAACAAAATTTAATCTTTTTACCCAATAACGTTTCCAGCGATTCATCTACTCAAAAAATTATTAAGGGCAGTTCTTTACGTAACCGTTTTAGATATATGCTAATTAAACTAAAAGTGCCCTTATCTATTCATGATGTTACTACTCTACAAACGAAATATTTTATAAGTATGTTATTTATTCCCCCCCTATTAATCTAGGTGATACAAATGAAAGAGCACGATGATAATATTGAACGAAGGATTAGCTATGATGGATTTACAAATACTGGATTAGCTTATGAAATAGAACTTGATAAACCCGAGTTATTAGCCCAAGAAGAGACAACTAGCTTTTTAGTAGACAGGCGAAAGGGAATAGATGCTGCGATAGAATACTTAAGGGAGAAAACCCAGGAGAACATGATTGATTTAAGGCATGCCACAACAATTTCTAGTTTGTATTCAGCACTTGCTGGTATAACAGCAATCCCTGCAATAGCGGGCTTAGTTAAAGGTGATTACTTCTCATTCGCGAGTTGGTCTTTAATTCCTATAATCGCAGGCTATTTTGGTGTTAAAAATGCTCTCATTGCAAAAAAGGTAATTGAGCGAAGCGAAAATATATTTGAAATAGACCAAAATAACTATTACGAATAAACAAGAATCTCTTTTTTATTTTATTCCTCCATTCTTGCCCACCTATACACTATTCAGTTACCAATAACTTCTAATATTAGGCAGGTTTTTCGCTAAAAACAATTAAATTAAGCAAGGTTTGCCATTAAATTCGAAAAGAATATAAATAAGTGATTCCAAAAATCAACATATGAAAAATATATTTAGCCAATTCGATGAATCAAAGGTTGCTAATGAAAAGCTTGATGAAAAAAGCAAAAAGTTGCTTTACTATCTTTCTGACAATGCGAGGCTTTCCAATAATGAGCTTGGAAGGCTTGTAAGACTCTCAAGCGAAGGCGTTCGAAAAAAGATCTCCTCACTTGAAGAAAAGAATATTATATGGCCTACAGGAGTTTTAAACTACAAATACCTTGGCTATTCCGTATATGGGATATTTCTGCAACTAAAAGAAATCCCTGAAAGCCAAATGGAAAGTTTTATCAAATTCGTAACAACAGACCCTCGGGTAATAGAGGTAACAGAGTTTAGTGATAAGATTGATTTCTGCATAAAAATTCTCATCGAAAAGATGGATGATGCATCCTCCTTTGTAGATAAACTTTCAGATGTGCTATACGATGAAATCACAGACCTTGAGATATTTGACATAAAGGAGTTTATAATAAGCAAAAGTGTTCCATGGGTGTATGGTGAGGGAGAACACTTTAAGCAGATTAAAAAACAAAAAAAGAACATAGAGCCTGTAACGCTTGACACAATTGATGAGCAAATAATTACACAATTAATGAAGGATTCAAGGGTAAAGATTACCGAAATTAAAGACATACTAAAAACAGATATGAGTATAAGTAACCTAATCTATCGAAAGAAAAACATTGAAGAATCAGGGCTCATTGAGGCCTTTTCTGCTAAAGTGGATCTATCATACTTTGGAATACACGGATACTTTGTGCTCTTAAGCTTAAATCTTGCATCCACTGAAGCCAAAAATGAATTTAAGAGATTTCTAATTGAAAAGCCCTATATAATAGAGGCATTCCATTCAATAGGAAAGTGGAATTACATTGTGCTCTTAGGCACTCAAAATCTAAAGACTCTCCACGATTTTATAGCAGGCACAAGAAAGCATTATAATGAAAGGCTTTCAAACCTTGATGTTTCTATCGTTTACAAAAGGATGCTCTTTCCTCCACCATTAAAGATACAGGGAAAATAAGCTATTTTCTAAAAGGAAACAGATTAAAAGAGGTTTTGCCTAAGCGTGCTTCGCTTTAGTGGCTCAAAATATTCACTATTTACTACAACCCTATCTTTTCTGCGAAAGATTTATTAATGGACTGCGTTTTGCCTTAAAAATAGCCTAACAATAAAGGATAAGCTAACAGCTTACCAAACCATGCTCTATACTATATAAAAACAGGCAATATATGCCAAATAAAGGATGATCATAATGTCTTCACAAGAAAACGATAGTGAAAAGGAATCCCTTTTTGATAATACCCTTAAAAGGGTTCAGCGTTTTTTTAATAAAAACTACAAGAAGCTGATGTTAATTCCATTCCTTCTTTTGGCACTAAGCTTTGCTGTTATTTTATACAATCAATCAACAACTGGAGAGTTCATACCTCGTGGAGCCGGGCTTAAAGGCGGGATATCCATAACTGTTAGGAGCACAATGGAGTTTGCTCCCGAAGAGCTAACAGCTATTCTAAGCTCAAAGTTATCCCAAAGAGAAGTAACAACCAAGGTTATTACCACAAGCCAAGGTGCCAAAGCCTACATAATAGAAACTGATTTTTCGGAATCGGAACTAGATGAGCTTGAATTGGCCATAAAAGAGACATTTACGGGCATCACAAAGGAAGATTATTCAGTAGAAATAATGAGCTCAAGCCTTGGGGAAAGCTTTTTTAGACAGACAATAAAGGTCTTAATAATAGCATTTATCCTAATGGGAGTGGTTATATTCTTCTACTTCAAAGAAAGAGTTCCGGCAGTAGCGATTGTATTTTCAACATTTTCAGACATGGTAATCACAATAGCAATAATGATACTCCTTGGAAACAAGTTTTCAGCATCAGGAATTGCAGCCCTTTTGATGCTAATTGGTTATTCTGCGGATGATAACGTACTATTAACAACTAAAGTATTCAAGGAAAAAGAAGGCACATTAGATGAGAGAATCCTAGGTGCCTTTAAAACCGGATTACTGATGTTCATAACCACATCTGGCGCAGTTCTCGCCGCAATATTTTTATCAGGCTCTGAGGTAGTTGATGAAATAATGTTAGTGATTTTTATAGGTCTTGCAGTTGATTTCATAAACACTTGGATACTAAATCTTGGTGCAATAAAATTATATTTGGATAAGAAAAAGAGAAAGAGTGCAGAAGTAAAATGAATAAGGCTTACAAAATCATCACAAATCCCAAAGTAATAATATTTCTAGTTGTATTGTTGTTTGCAATAGTTGCAATCAATCCAAACCCGTTTGTAGATGGTGTTGCAATAAGAAGTGTCGCTAAGGACAGCCCTGCCTATATTGGAGGAATGAAAGGCCCCCAGCCAACAACCCCTCCAAGATCAAGGGAGATAATTACAGAAATTAATTCAGTTCCGATAGTAGATATGGATAGTTATTATGATACAATTTCTCAAATCAACAATAACGATACCATACTTGTAAAAACTAACAGGGGAACATACACACTTGAATCCATCGAAGTAGTAAATGGAAGTGCAAAAACCGGACTTTCCGTGTATTCTGCTCCAAAAAGCAACCTTAGGCTTGGCCTTGACCTTGAGGGTGGAACAAGGGCAATTTTAAAACCTGAAGGTAATAGCTCAAATAATGAATCCCAATTCACAGCTGATGTCGATATAGTAATAGAAAGCCTAAAGCAAAGGCTAAATGTATATGGCTTATCAGATATTACAGTAAGAAGCGCTCAGGACCTTGATGGAAATACTTTCATAACGGTAGAGATTGCTGGTGCGAATGAAGAAGAAGTAAGAACACTCATTGCACAACAAGGGAAATTTGAAGGAAAGATTGGAAACAAAACAGTCTTTATAGGTGGAGGCGATATAGTTTCTGTATGTAGAACCTCAGATTGTAGCTTTGCAGTTGATCCAAACAGTGGTGGATGTGCAAGGGTAGGAACTGATGAGTACGCATGCACATTTTCTTTTAGAATAACCTTAAGCCAGGAAGCCGCGCAAAGAATGGCAGACACCACAAGAGAACTATCCGTGGTTTCATCAGCAGAGTCCAGAGGATACTTAAACGAAACCTTAGATTTATATCTTGATGATGAGCTTGTAGACCAATTAAGAATTGCAGCCGAATTAAAAGGTGCCGTTTCAACAGACATCTCAATATCAGGTCCAGGTATTGGAAGAACTGCTCAGGAAGCTGCAATAGATAGCGCTCAGAACATGAAAAACCTTCAGACCGTGCTAATCACAGGAAGCTTACCAGTAAAGCTTGAGATCGTAAAGATGGACTCATTATCCCCTCTTTTAGGAAAGGAATTTATCTCAAGCTCAATTAAAACCGCCCTTGTTGCAGCTTTAATAGTAGTACTGATGATATTTTTAAGATACAGGCGTTTTGAGACAATATTTCCTGTAACAACAATCATGCTTTCAGAAATAGTTATAACTTTAGGATTTGCAGCCTTGGTTGGCTGGAACCTTGACCTTTCAGCGATTGCAGGAATAATAATTGCTATTGGAAGCGGAGTTGACGATCAGATTGTAATTACAGATGAATTGCTCGGTGGCGGGAGAAGGCAAACAACAGGCTATATTAACTGGAAACAAAGAGTCAAAAACGCTTTCTTCATAGTCTTCGCAGCATTCGCCACAACGCTTGTATCAATGATACCTTTATTCACAGCAGGTGTAGGCTTACTAAAAGGCTTTGCCTTCACCACAATAGTTGGAATTACAATAGGTGTTCTAATAACAAGGCCAGCATTTGCCCAGATGTTAGAAATCCTAATAAGAACGGATTAAAAAAATTGATAGAATAAAACCGTTTATTTCTTTTATATTCTTCTCATAATTTTCTCATTTTCTTCTCTTACAATCTCTTATTGTAAATATTCTTTTATACTTAAGGCTTAGGCTTTGATGGATGCCTTTACTTTATATCTTCTTATGTGTTTTATGCCCTTAAGATATTTATTTTAAGCATTCATTCCCGAAAACATTTTAAATTAAGCTCGCACTAAAAGAAAAAGATGGATGCGCCAATAAAAATCTCTGTAATAATCCCTGCAAAAAACGAGGAAAAATACATAAAAAGGCTTTTAGATTCTTTAGTCTCTCAAACATATAAACCATTTGAAATCATTATCGCTGATGCTAATTCAACTGATAATACCGCAAAAATCGCAGTTTCCTATCATGCCAAAATTGTAAAAGGCGGGCTTCCTGCCAAAGGGCGTAACGAAGGCGCAAAAGTAGCAAACGGTGACTACTTGTTCTTTTTAGATGCTGACACATTCATTGAGAAAAACTTTATAGAAACATGCGTAAAACAAATAATTAGAAAGAAATCCTTGGCGGGAACAGCATATAATATCCCTATATATGCATTTGATGAAAAAGGATTGAAGAGTGCATACATCCGTTTTATTGATAGAATAATCTATTTCATACATAACTTTTTTATGAAAATATCTTCAAGAACAAAAAATCCCTTGGCTACAGGAACATTCATGTACGTAAAAAGGGAAATATTTGTTAGATCAAACGGCTTTGATGAATCTCTAGTTGCCTTTGAAGATGCTGAATTTGCAAAAAGATTATCAAGCTACGGCAATTTTGATATACTAAAAAATACTCAAATTTTTATTTCTACAAGAAGATTTGACAAAAAAGGCAGATTTTCCTTTCCAATATACATTGGGTTAAGAGGTTTTATCGGCCGAAAGATCTTTGGTGAAAAAAGAAAGGGAAAATATTTCTAAATTTTAGAGTGTAAAAGCGAATTTTTAGCGTACTTTTTAATGAATAATCAGGATAAACAAAAAACTTTGAGCAAACAAAAATTCATTTTAAAAGAAATAGCAGACCTGACCCCTTAGGGAAAAACAAAAAAAATAAAAAAATAAAAGTTCATTAAAAGTTTACAAAAACTTATTTCTTCTTTTTCTTAGTTGTTTTCTTAGCAGTTGTCTTTTTCTTAGTTGCGGCCTTCTTTACTGGTTTCTTGGCCGTTTTCTTCACTGCTTTCTTTTTTGCTGGCATAAGATCGCCTCCAATTATATCTATCGCAGTTTTTATTTATAAGCATTCTTTATTTGAAAAAAAGATTTTAATTTTATATTCGGGAACGTTTCAGTTGTGAATATTTTTTTCACATCAAAATAATATACTTTATTGTATAAATCTCATTCTTATTTAGAAGCAATTTCAATTAAACCAACTTTTTAAGATTATTTGTTTTTTTATTAACGCATAAAATATTTTATAATGAATCATACCAAAATTTTTTTTATTGAATTTTATATTCGAGAACATCTCTTTGTCAATATTGAAGTTTCATTTTTCAAAAATTGTTATCGTCGAGAAAAATGATTTTTTTTAAAAGTTAGAAAAATGCGCTAAAAAATTTAAAAAAATATTCATTATTCTTTTTATTCAAAAATTAAACAAACATCAACAAAAAATTAACAAAAATAATGCAATCATAGCAAAATTATTGTAAGCCAATGCTCAAAAATTTGCGCCAATAAGGCGTTTTTTGGTTGCACTTTCGGTTATGAATATAATTTTCACATCTCTCTAAGCCTTTTTATCCTTTCTTCAATCGGCGGATGCGTAGAAAAAAGATTTGAAAATAGCCTTTTCTTTTTCTTAAGAGGGTTTTCAATATATAACGCCTGAGTTGCGCTATTTGCGTACTTAACATCAGAGCTTTTTTCCATAATAACCTCTAAAGCACTTGCAAGCGCATCTGGATTTCTGCAAAGAATTGCTGCATTTGAATCTGCTACATATTCCCTTTGCCTGCTTACAGCAAGCTTGATTAGCGTTGCAAAAAGGGGCGCTAGTATTGCCAAAAGAAGCCCAATAAAAATGAAAATCACCTGCGTTGAATTTTTGTCTCTGTCTCTTCCCCCTGAAAACCAAAAGCTTCTAAGCAATATATTGCTTAGTATCGAAACAATCCCTGCTAGTAGAACACAATACATCATGAGCTTGGAATCCCTGTTTTTTATGTGTGACATCTCATGAGCCAGCACTGCCTCAATCTGTTCCCTGTTCATGCTTTCCAAAAGCCCAGTTGTAACGGCGATCATTGATTTTTCAGGCTTAAATCCAGTAGCAAACGCATTTAACGCTTTGTCATTAATTACATAGACCTCAGGAACGCTCTTAAAGCCTGCAGAAATGGAAAGCCCTTCAATAGTATTTACCAAAAATGGGTAATCCTCCTTTTTAGCTGGTTTTGCATGCGACATTCCTAATATCATCTTATCGCCTGCACTCATAATTATTAGAAAATACACAAAAAATATTACAAAAGAAATGATAACACCAACCCAAAAGCTACCAAACATAAACCCTAATCCTGCCCCTAAAAGCCCAATTAAAATAAAAAATAGGGAAACGATTACATAAGACATGATTTTATTCCTTCTCGTCTCCTCAAACATGCTCCTCATTTTTAATTCCCCTTAAATAAATAACCATAAAAGCCAACTAAACCCAAATATTACTAAAACTCTATAACCCTTACATAGCATCAAAAAGCTATTCTTAAAAATTATAAAAAATCAAAAGAAAACATGTTAAAAAAATATTTAAAACTTTACTTTCACAGGTTCTTTTTCAGATTCTGGCGTTGAAAAGAGATCCTCATGATTAAACTTAAACATGCCCGCAATAATATTGCTTGGGAAAACCTCTCTTTTGGTATTATAAAACATTACCGTATCATTATAATGCTGTCTTGCGTAGGCAATCTTATTCTCAGTTCCGCTAACTTCCTCCTGAAGCATCATAAAGTTCTGGTTAGCTTTTAGTTCAGGATAGTTTTCACTAACAGCGAATAATGTCTTTAAAGTATCTGAAAGCTGGTTAGATGCCTTTGCCTTGTCCTTCACACTATCTGATTTCATCAAATCTGCTCTGGCCCGTGTAATATTTTCCAAAACTTCCTTTTCATGTTTCATATAGCCCTTGACCGTTTCAATAAGGTTGGGAATAAGGTCTGTTCTCCTCTTTAATTGCACATCAATTTGAGCCCATGAGTTTTTAACCTCATTTCTAAGCCTAACTAAGCTATTATATACCCCAACAAATATAGCCAAGGCAACTATAGCCACACCAACAATAACAAAAGTCCATATCATCATTCATCCCCCCATAAAAAAGTACCCTTAGACCATCATAGGTATCTTCGTTATTACAATTAATTAGCATGTTTTTTTAAGAATATTTAAATATTTCTATGTAGCTTACAAGTAAATACCTGCATAATCATTGCATAATCATTGCATAACCATTAAATATGGTGAATTTAAAGTACTATTGATTGTAAAGAATCTGTGCTAAGAAAAATTATCAACAACATCCATAAAAACAGTATCTTCAAATAAAAGATGAAAAAAAAAGACTTAGAAAAAATGCCAAAAGAAACTGTAAAGGCTTCAAAAAAGGGTAAAATTCCAAAGGATGGCAATTGGGTAGAGCTTGATTTAACTAAATCCCTTGAGGAAAACGCCGGGGTTTATTTTGAGAATGCAAAAAAGCTCAAAAAAAAGCTGTCTGGAGCTAAATCAACTCTTGAGAAATTTCAAAAAAAACAGCTAGAGCTATCCAAAAGGTCCGAAGAGAAGATAAAAGAGCCAGATGTAAAAGAGGCAAAAAAAAGAGAGTGGTTTGAAAAATTCAGATGGTTTTACACATCAAATAACATACTGGCAATAGCGGGGAGAGACTCAACCACGAATGAAATTCTTATAAAAAAATATACAAAAGAAACAGACCTTGTATTTCATACTGACATGGCAGGCTCTCCATTCACAGTGCTAAAGCTAAGTGGCGATGATGAGCTTGGCCTAAAACCAATAGAAAAGGATGAACTTCCACAAAATATATATCAAGAGATTGCAGATTTTACGGTTTCATTCTCAAAGGCTTGGACCAAAGGGATGAGTGCCCTTGAGGTGTTCTATGTTGAGCCCAGCCAAGTAACGAAAAACCCTAACTCTGGTGAGTCTCTTTCAAAAGGGGCATTTGTAATCAGGGGTAAGGTAAATTACGTTTTGGGGAGAATGAACACAGCCGTTGGCTTACTTCAAGTAAAAGAAGAGGCAAATGATTGCAAAAAGCTAATGGTAGCTCCAATTGAAGCAATAAAGGCAAATTGCAAAGACGATTATTTAGAGATTATACAAGGAAAAAGAAAGCCCTCAGAAATAGCAAAATTGATAAAAGCAAGATTCTCATACGATGACTTGGATGAAATAATAAGGTTGCTCCCATCAGGTACGCTTGATGTTAACCAACGAAAAGCTAAACCCAACAATAAATAAGAGTGCTTACGACTAAATTTAAGCTCCAATAACTAAGTGGTATTAGCAAATAATTGATAATAAAAAACATATCTAAAAAAGAGATAAAGAAAATGAACTATTCGATACCTACAAATGAAAAATTAGCATCAGACAAAAATGATGGTGATTCTCAATACATCTTATTGCATCAAAAGATAAAGTTATTGCTTTCAAAGATAATATTGGCTTCTTTAAGTAATGAAGAGCAAAAATCAATCTTTAAATCGTTAAATTCAGAAGAAAAAACAAAGGATTTTTATTTAAATAGCTTCTATAGAATAATATCAAATGATATAGAAATCCCACCAAAACCCGAATTGGGAAACTTTGCCTACCCTTGTTTTAGGCTTTCAAATGCACTAAAGAAATCACCTACAATAATCGCAAAGGATTTATCGGTTAAGATATCCAACTTTTTAGAAAGTTCTAATGTTAGCGATGATGCAAGCAGCACAAATGATGAAGATAAAAATAAATTTATCCCTAAAAAGGCTTTAGAAAATGATGAATTAAAGGTTTTAAATGAAACCTATTATATTAGCTTGGTAAAGCCAAATGGTCCATATCTTAACTTCTTTTTAAATCAAGAGGTGCTTTTAAAAGAGATACTTTCTTCAATACTTGAGGAAAAATCATTTAAAAGATTAAAAAATGAGAAGCCTAAAACTATACTAATCGAGTCGCCTGGGCCAAATACCAATAAGCCACTACATTTAGGCCATTTAAGAAATATGCTTTTAGGAGACTCATTATCAAAGATACTCTCTGCCTTTGGTGAAGAGCCCCACATTGTAAACATAATAAATGACAGGGGAATTCACATCTGTAAATCAATGCTTGCATACAAAAAAATGGGGAATGGCAAAACCCCAAAATCTGAAGGGATAAAATCCGACCATTTTGTTGGCGACTTCTATGTGCTTTATTCAAAACTTGAAAAAGAAGATCCCAACATTGCAAAAGAGGCAGAAGCCCTTTTAGTGAAATGGGAGAATCAGGATCCAAACACTCTAAAGCTTTGGGAGACTATGAGCGAATGGGCAATAGAAGGCTTTCATAAAACCTACTCAAAGCTTGGCTTTAATATTGAAAAGGATTACTTTGAGAGCCAAATCTACAAAAAAGGCAGGGAGATAATTTTAGAAGGGCTAAACAACGGCATATTTCAAAAGGATGAAACTGGGGCAATAATAGCGGATCTTGAAGACAAGTCTTTAGGAAAAAAGGTTCTTTTAAGATCAAACGGCACAAGTGTCTACATCACTCAAGACATATACCTTGCAAAAAAAAGGTATGAAGAATACAAATATGACAAAATGATATACGTAGTTGCAAATGAGCAGGAGCGCCATTTTGAAACCCTTTTTGAAATACTAAAAAAATTAAAATTTGAATTTGCTAATAATTGTATGCATTTTTCCTATGGGATGGTAGAACTCCCCGAAGGTAAAATGAAATCAAGGGAAGGAAATGTAATTGATACCGATGACTTGATCGAGCAAATGGTTGAACTCTCAAAAGAGGAGATCAAAAAGAGATATACAGACCTTTCAGAAAAAGAAATTAATTTCCGTGCTGAAAAGATAGCCCTTAGTGCAATAAAGTTTTTCTTTTTAAAGTTTGATCCTGCAAAAAATTTTGTTTTCAACCCTCAGGAATCACTTTCATTTGAAGGGGAAACAGGACCGTATATTCAATATACCTATGCCCGCATAAAAAGCATTGAAAAGAAGGTAAATCAAAAAAAGCAAGTAATTGATTTTGATAGCCCTAAAGAGATCGAAAAGGCCTTGTGCCAGGTAGATTACTCTTTACTAAATAGCGCACTTGACTTTGAGCTCTCATCACTCTTGCTTCAATTTTGGGAGAAGATTGAATCTGCCTCAACGAATCTAAAGCCAAGCATACTCTCCAGATATGCTTTAGATTTATCTCAATGCCTCAACAAATACTACCATACAAATAGGGTTTTAGATGATACTTTAAAAGAAGACCAGTCAGGCGCCGGTATGCCAAATGTATCTCTATCAAGACTAATGCTTCTAAAAGCCTCTGCATTAGTTCTTAAGAACGCGTTAAAATTGTTTGGAATAGATGTTTTAGATGAAATGTAAAATAGTTTTTGAGGGCTTTTAGTCTTTAGAAAATATTTGCTTCACAAAATTTATCTCTGCTTTGAGATTTTCAATTTCGTATTTTTTATCTTGGATATTTAGTTCTAGAATTATTGGGCATTTAAGAGAAACTAATTCTTTAAATTTGTGTGGGTCTTTACAACCCATAATCTGTTGATGGTCCTTGATTCTCCCAAAAAACTCAGAGAATCTTCTATCACTAAAATGAATATGTTGAATGACACCAC
>CAZTMQ010000030.1:5856-12396 GCA_964615385.1 uncultured Methanosarcinales archaeon | reverse complement strand
CATTATTTGGCCAAGCAAAGTTTAGCTGATAAGTTTTACACTGAGAAACTGCTTCCCTACTTTGCCGAGTTTATGCTAAAAAGCCCTTAAAAGTGTGTATAAAAACTCGCATCTTTTTCATCAAGTTTTAGACAATTCCATTTTAAAAAAGCAAGAATAAACACATATACTATTAAATACTGAAGTTTTTTTCTTATTTTAGTGCTTAAAAATGTGGAAAATACCAGATGATGAAGAACATAAAAATAAAAGGCTTGAAGAATTAGCAGAAAGTTTTTCCCAATTAATGAGTCACTTATTATCAGATGGACTACCCCAAAAGAATATTGTTTATGAAACTAGGCTACTAAAATATGAACTATTGGAACCGATTTCTTGGAAATCTTATATTGATAGAATGCAAAAAGAAGGTCAAACATTTGAAATGAATAATCTATACAACCCAGGGGATTACTTCAGCAAAAATTAATAATTCTAATCAAAACTCCTTTGTATATACATTATATTCTAAAGCCCTCTCTCCAAGCTTTCCTAAAGGACCTGCCATGTCCAAGTTAACATCTGCAACAAGTGATCCACTTACACTTTCAATTGAAGGAAGCCTTTCAGAGGTGTTATTAAAAAGCTCAATCATAAGCCTTGTATCATATCCTCTTTTTCTAAAGCCTTCCTCAACGCCCATAATCAGAATTCTAGCCCTTTTATAAACCTCATCAGTTTTTTGATAACTTAAGATTTTTGACTTCGAACGTCTAAAAACGCCATTATAAAATTTAGTTATCGCTGGGCAAGAGAAATCTGCGAACCTAATAGCAATTGGCAAAATCTTTCTTCTTTTTTCTTCCTCAGATTCATTAAGCGGATTATTTCTAAGCTTTTCCATATGCCTTCTTATAATCAAAAGGTCCCTTAAAAAAAGGCTTTTATTACTTGTATAATCTCTAATAAGTTCAGTTGCTTTTTGGGCTTTATCTTTATAAAAAAGCTCTTCAACACTTGACATAAAAGGCTCATCAATTTCTCTAATTGTCTCATTTATATCATAAACACCAATAATAGCGCCGATTAAATCATAGTCTCCTGCTTTAGTTTCCCTTTCCAACATCGCAGTCAAATCCTCAGAACATACAAGCAAAAGATCATTTTTGAGCGTATCCATTTCATCAGTAGTCATCTTCCGGTAATGTGGATGGTTTCCAGTGCTCCAAACATTATTGTAAAAACCTATTAATTTACTAACATCTAAATCAATACTATCAAAGCTAATCTTTCTAAGTAACCGTTCTCTATTGTTTTGAGAATTGTTAAATCGTTTATTATACCTTTCAAGCGTCTCCAATAAACGCTCAGAGTTCTTTGATACAATAAAAGAATACCATAAATCTCTTGTATCCCTATGGTTTCGTTTTAATCCTTTATCTCCTTCTAAAACACTTTCCAAATCATCAGAAGCGTGTTCTTCAAAAGCCCTAACTTTATAGCCTGTTTCATCAAAAAACTCATTGTAATATTTTGGGTTATAGCCTTCTAATATAAAAGGCGTATACTCAAAGCCCTTTGATAACACACCAATCCGACCATTTCCATTAAATTCTGCATTTGCTACTATCAAATCAACGTCAAAATTGGTTTTTAGATAAGATTCACAGCAGTCAATAAGTACACTGGCAATCTCTTTGGATCTTATAGCTTCAAAAAACCCAATCCAGCCGGTCTTTATGTCCTTGCCATAGTATCTCTCTCTAAATGGATTTTCTTCCGAATCATAAAGCCTATCATGAAAGGCCAAAGCTCTGCCGATAGGGATTCCATTTGCTTTAACTAAAAAATACCTCGCGTCTGAATTATCAAAAAAAGGATTATGCCCTCTGCCAGTATTTTTAAGCTCACTTTTATCGCTTTGAAATATCGGAAAAACCTTATTATTTGAATCAGTATAGTAGCTTTTAACAAAGTAAGGCATTTTTAGAAAATCATCCATATATTTAGAACCGCTTTCATCAAACGCAATGATTTGATGTACCGGATCAATTTGATGTACTATTTCCCCTTTAATACTCCCAAAAGGAACAGCCATGATATTCTTATAATCCATCAAGGAAAGATACGATATGTCTTATTAAAAGGATTTATGTTCTAGAAAAAATAGCCTTTATAACCACCAATAAAAAGCGTTAAAAAGAATTAAAGAAAAAAAAACTAATATTAGGTAAATTAATTAAGCTTTTTGCATCACCCTACATTCGAATTACCACATCATTAGATTCTCCTTTTCTGTTAAAATTCATATCAAAAAACCTTATGTACGCAGGAGAAAGTCTAAAATTCCCAATTATGCTAAGCTTTGACTTTATCTTATAGGAAACAATTCTCTCTTCAAGCCTCTCAACTTCTGGAAGGCTCCACTTAATTATTGTTCCCTTATTCTCGTGATCAATTATCTTTGTAGGTTCAAGATTTCCTAAGGGAAAGTTCCTATCAAGTGTGGTAATTTTAGGAATAAATTCAGTTACGTTTACATTCTTAACAGCCCTTCTACTTCTGTTTTTAATACAAAGCACAACCTTCAGTTCAGTAATTCCCCCTTCTTGAGTACTAAGTATATGTGCCTTTTTCTTCACAATTATAGGATTTCTTAATGTAAAATATAGAATTACACCAATCGTAATGGCTAAAAGGCTAAAAAATAAATACCTATAGTTTTGAGTAACTGTTAGACTAACACTTTGATCAGGGTAGATCTCTTTATTAAAAGCTAAAAATCTTCCCTGGCTATCTTTAATAACATAGTAATCCTCGCTAGTCTGCGTGAATAACCCTGCAAAAAAGCCCTTTGGTATCTTAATAGTCTTTTTCAAAACATCATTTCCCTTATTTGTAAAGGTGTAGCTCGTTACTGTTTTTAGGAAATAATTTTCTTCAGCTTTGTCCTCAATTAGATTCTCGTAAGAAATCACTGTGTAAGGAAGGTCTTCAACGCTATAAATCAACTCATCATCTTTTAAAAGCTTTACAGTCATAAGGCCAGAATGAGCTTCCAACAATGGGTCAAGCTGTGAAGAAACCGTAATCGTCTTAAATTCCTTTCTTCCAATAGAAAATTCCTTTTGAATATTGAATTTTTCAGAAGATATTAAAGCTCTAATGCCTTCTTCATTAGAGGCAAAGAAATTTCTCAAATCCAAAAGTACAACAAACTCGTTACGTGGATCGATTGTTTTATTATAGCTCACTTTATCAATCTTAATAAGTGTTTTTGCGCTAATATTTTGTGGATAAACATTATAATATATTGGTAGTATTATCCTTTTAGTAAAATCATATTGTTGAGAATCTAAATCTAATACCACGCCGTATATTCCATTAGGCAAAAGGGCAGTAGCCTTCACCTGCACATCAAAACTATTCTCTCTTTGATTATCAAACCTTATACCTGATAGCTCCGCAGAAAGAGGCCTTGTAGATATAAACCACTGGTTTGTAAGCCCAAACTTCACATCGATAACATCATCAGTCGCATTTTCAGAGGTTACAGTTATCCTAAAGTTTGCTGTTTCATCATCAAATATTGTGTTTGACAAAGCCTCAACTCTAACCTCATATAATTCAACTGCATCAGAATCGATAAACTCAACTTGGGAGAACCCCAATGAGAGTAAAGAAACAATAATAAACACGAATAATCCAAAATATATTATGCCCTTTTTCATGAAAAACCCCTCCTAAAACGGTGAAACAACACAAAACAACTCAATCCCTAAAACAATAAGATGTCGCAAATCCTTAAAAATCGTAAATCAATACACTTACTATTCATTGTGAGAAGTGATTTATATATTTAACGATATTTCATCAAAAAATTAGCCATTAAAAAGCCATATCATCATCATTTATGGTAAAAATATAGTAAAAAAACCTAAACTAAATGTTTTTGGGATAAACACCTATATCCATAATCACATTTGAAAGCTTCACACAGGTTCCTTTAGCGCTGTTAATTACTTGTTCGCTATTCATAACAGCGACCCCTATCGCTACAATCTCCCCTTTAAGACTAAATATTGCAACATCCTCACCATTCTTGATTTCTGAATCTATTCTTGCAACACCGGGAACATTTAAAGGAGCGCCGTGGCATATAGAATCTATCGCGCTATCAAGCACCCAAACCTTTTTTACATGAGCCAAAGCACTTTCAATAGGCAAAACACAATGCCTGATAAATTTTTCATTGCCCTCACTTTTGTAATAGTAATATGCATCCTCTAACTCCTGTAAGCTAACCAAGTTATCCGTCTCGTTAAAACCAGCAGCCTTTGTCCTTCGTAACTGTGCCATATTTGCTCCACACCCAAGTTTTTGCCCCATATCGTGAATCAGTTTTCTAACATAAGTACCTGCCTGGCATCCTACTTTAAGTAACACATCCCTGCCATTAATCTCAAGTATCTTAATATAGTATACCTTTCTATCCCGCATTACCCTTTTCACAGCAGATTTTAAAGGAGGCATCTGTGAAATCTCACCCATAAAATCCTTACAGACCTGATGTATTTTATACCCTTCAATATCCTTATGAAGCCTCATTACACTAATATACTCCTTCCCGGATTTTAGCATTACATTAGAAACCTTAGTAGCCTTTGAAAGGGCTACAACCAAAATTCCTGTTACTCCAGGGTCAAGAGTCCCGCAATGGCCTGCCTTTTCGATATTCAGGATATTTTTAACAAATTCACTAGCCTGATGCGAGGTTGGCCCTGCAGGCTTATCAAGATTAACCACACCTAATGCAAATAGCTCTTCAACACTTCTTTTCATTGGCTCTTTACCAAAAATCTTTGAAGAAACAGCCTTTTTTAATTCAATAATTTTCCTTTCTTCCACTTCATAAGGAAGAAGACCAATATCATCATTAGAAAAATCTATTCCCTTTAAGGCTCCTTGCTCTTTCTTATGCATTAAAACTTTTTGATCCATAGAACTCTCACTTTTTTCCAGTATTTACATATTATTCAATTTAAACATTTTTTGCTCGGATTTATTATTTGTTTCAAATTTCAACTTTTTAGTAAAAATTAAAAGATTAAAAAAGCAAATATTGTTTGCAAAATATATTGTTAAAAAGATTAAAAATATTTAATTTTTACTTATTTAATTTTATATCTATATAAAATATATTTTCTTAAAATTAAAAACCATGATATATTTCGTATACAATATAAACTTTTCAACAATTTATTAAATTATTTAATTATTCTTAAAAATATACTTTTGAAGCATTTCAAAATAAATTTTTTAAAAGTGGCCTTTTTTTAATATCCTTTATTTAATAACATTTTTTTAATAACCTAAAATCAAAAACCTAAAAAGATTAGTTTTCTTTGTAAACACAAGCAAAACATTGCACTTAATACCTAAGAATTCGAAAAATATATATATTATTTGCTATATTATTCCAATAAGGGACCCCTTATTAGAATAAAAATGGCAAGAATTAAGAAAAAACCCGAGCTTTTAAACCAAAAAACAACGGCAATATATACAAGGGTTTCAACTGAAGAGCAAGCAAAGGAAGGTATTTCAATTCCCGCACAAAAGGATAGGCTAAGCGCTTTTTGTAAGGCAAAAGATCTTGAGATCTATAAGGTGTATTGTGATGAGGGTTTTAGTGCGGGAAGTATCAAACGGCCAGAGTTTACAAAGCTCTTAGAAGATGCAAGAAACGCAAGGTTTTCAAATATCTTGGTATACAAAATTGATAGATTTTCAAGGAATTTAAAGGATTTAATCACTATACTTGATGAGCTAAAAGATTTAGGAATAAATTTCATATCAGCAACTGAGCCAATAGACACCACAAGTGCAATAGGAAATGCATTTATGCAAATTATTGGTGTTTTTGCTGAGCTTGAGCGCGGAATGGTTGCCGAGCGTGTTTCTTTGGCATTTGACAAAAAGGTTAAGGAAAAAGAATATCTCGCAAGGCCACCCTTAGGATACGTTATTGATGGAAAAAATCTTATAATTGACAAAGAAAGTGCAAAAAAAATAAAAGACATTTTTGAAAGTAGGGTTGCTGGAGAAAACTACGTATCTATTTGCGCAAGGCACAATATCCCAATCTCAACATTTTATCACATCATTAAAAATCCTGTATATGTTGGCTACATTAAATTTAAGGATAGACTTATTAAAGGGGATTTTGAACCTATTGTTTCGAGGGAGATATTTAGTATGGCGAATCTTTCGAACTCTGAGGTTTTTGCATGAAATTAACGATAGTTAACGTAAATCTTTTTATTTAGGTGAGTTAAAATATATATCGGATGATATTCAAAATATTTAATTAAATAACTGAAGATTTTAACATATCAAAAAGAATATAATACAAAAGTTATTACTGTAAGTGCAGTTCATAATAAATACTTCAGAGAAGTGATTTGGTCTGCGTTTTTTTACTCGTTTCTTTGCTATATATTAATTTGGTTACAATTTTAGCAAAAATTCAGATAGATTAGCAAGCGACGATTAGCAAGC
>CAZTMQ010000030.1:0-5756 GCA_964615385.1 uncultured Methanosarcinales archaeon | reverse complement strand
GATTAGCAAGCGACGATTAGCAAGCTACTAAAAAAACATACAAAAAGTGAGAGTAACTTTCGAGCGATTAGAAAATATCAAAACTATAAGCATTGTGCTAGCAAAACCATACCATTTTATTAATTTCTTGAAATCCTTAGTCATTCGCATACTTTGGTTTTCATTATAAATGCCAAAGACACGGGATGTATAAACATTAAATTACATAAACACCTAAATACAACAAGAGTATTGAAGCAAGCAATATCATAATTTTAAAGCCTACACTAAAAAAATTAGATTCTTTTGATTCTCTCCTTTTAGCTAAAATTTTTTGGATCATAAAAACCATAATCATTGCGCCGATAATCCAAATAATTACCCCTAATAATTTCTCCATCAAAATTATTGTTATAAAACCAAATATGCTTATAAAAAGTCCTAAGTAGAAAAACAGGCTGGTGAAAAGTGAGGGCTTTTTATTCTTTTCAAGGGTAGCTTTATTATCCAGTTCTTCCAATTAAATCTCACCCCACATAATTAAATGACTTTTGCTTCTGAAGCTCAGATGCATCCTTTGCTTCAGTGACTATTGATTTGATTTTCTCTTCAAATTTTTGGGCTCTTTCAATGAGGGGCTTTATATCGATTTTCAGCTCCAATATTTGGTTTATTTGCCTTAAGACTGCTGCTGCGCTTCTGCTATCTGGAAGTTTTGCATGCGCCTCTGCAAAAAGGCAACAAAGTGGGATATCATCATTTACAACAAGCATCGAAGAAGTAACGCCCATTATTATTCCATTCTCTAGTAATGTCAAGCCTTGCTTTTGGAGCTTTTTAGAGGTTTTCCTGTCTGTTGAGTAAAAGTAGGTTTTAGGGTCGTCTGACTCAGAAGGTACGCCCTCTATACAAAAGATCTGCCGTGCCTTTATCTTTTCTGCAAGCTCCATAATATGATAGCTTAAATCCCATTCTACTCCCGGAAAAGACGTGAGAGCATGAACAATAACGATGTTTTTGCTTTCACAATAAAATATTCCTAATGGCTGGACCAATTCCTTTTTATGAACAGCAACAAGTGCAGGCGCCTTTTCAATTACAATCTTGCCTATCAATCTTGCTTTAAGGTGATCGATTAGGTATTCTGTTGCTATACTTCCTACTAGCCCAATTCCTGGAAAGCCCTCTATAATTGCTGAATGTTTTGGTGTTTCATATAGTTTAAGCATTTTTTTTACCTACTAGTTTCACTTATAAGTTTAAGATTTAAATAGTTATTGATTTCGTGAAATCCTCATTAATTCGCATACTTTGGCTTTTCAAGCCAAAAGTTTGAATAAACGAATTCACATAACGATTAACCTAGACTAGCAACAGGATAATTCGCCATTAATGCTGAGGTTTTTCATTATTTGGGGCTATGAAAGTTTGGTGCCACAAATGATATTGTTTTTTTTTGTAGCTATATTCTTTTTATAACACCAAGGCCTTTTTTTAGGTTATGAGTTGCCTTTATTATCTTATTCATAACACCGACGCATAGTTCAGGATGGTTTCCTATTGCAGTCTCTTCTGAAAGCATTACCATACTTGATCCATCTAAAACCGCATTTGCAACATCGCTTACTTCCGCTCTTGTTGGAATTTTTGAAGTTACCATTGATAAAAGCATCTCAGTTGCAGTTATTACAATCTTATTCTTTTTATTGCATTCATTTATGATTATCTTTTGAGCAATTGGAACATTCTCAAAGGGTATATTCTTCCCAAGATCCCCCCTTCCGATCATTATTCCATCACTATGGCTAATCAACACATCAAGATTTTTTAAGCCTTTTTTGGTTTCAATCTTAGAAATTATTTTTAATTTATTTTTTTTAAACTCTTTTTTAATTGAATCTATGTATTCAGATTTTTCAGCATAGGAAATCGCAAGATAATCAAAATTTATAGTTCTTAGCCAACTGATTAATGAGCGATCTTTTATGTCAAAGAGTATCTTAATTGTTCGCTTTCTTGAACGGTTTAATCTAAAAACACTATTAATTATTTTCAGATATTCAGAGGTTGTTCCATATTTAGTGTTAATCCTAATTATATCCATCCCTTCCTTCGCCATCTTTTGCAAAGTAGAATAATTATTGCTTTTTGGTCCAATTGTTGCTATAATTTTTGTTTGCATTGTTTGTATTTTTCTTTGGAATAAATATAAAATTTATGAAATGTGTTAAAGGTCTTTTTATTCTTCAATCTTCTTTATATATTTTTTTCTCATTTCATCAGAAAGTCCTTCTAGCCAAATTCTATCAAAGCCTTCGTTAGTCGCTTTGCCCCTTTCAACCATATCAGAAAGCCAATCAGTATATTCTTCATTAAAAAAATCGTCGAGCTCTTGTTTTGTGGATTTAGAGTAATCTTCTAAACTTGGATTTTTTATTAAAAAATCAGAGCTCCCATCAGTAGAAAATGCATCGTGCGATAACACCGCATCGCAATAATTTTTTGGCTCATCTATAATCATGCATGGCCTATAAAGGTTATTTGTGTGTGGCTGAGAATACCTTATTTGCCAAAAATATGGAGAGTTCCAAGCTTCTCTTAGCGTTACATCACTTAAATTTAGGTTATCAACAGCATGATGTGCAAATATACAGGGCTCTACATCACCATCAGTTGTTATGTGCATGTACTTTCTTGCTGCAATACAGCCACCTATGTAAGGTGCATCGCCCCAGAAATCCATCAAAAAAAGTGGCTTTTTCATCCGATAAGAATGAACAAATTCTGCAGCCTTCCTTCTTTCTTCTCCGTTAGGGATCTGGCTAAAATCCGGATTGTTTCCAACAGGCATACAAAGGAACTGCCAGGCAAATACTGCACCTTTATTAATCATTCCATCCCAAAAGGCCTCGTTTACTATTGCATCAAAATTATCTCTTCTCAAAACTACTGAAACCCCAAAAGGTATGTCATTTAGCTTTAGTCGCCTCATTGCAATTTGAACCTTATCGTAACTGCCAATTCCCCTTATTTTATCTGTGTTCTTTTTATCTCCATTTATACTTATAACAGGCATTAAATTGCCAGTCTTCCCAAGATATTTTATAAAAGGGCTATCTATTAACTCAGAGTTTGTAAAGAACTGAAACTCCGATTTTTTGTGTTGTTTTACTATGTTTGCATACTCCTCATTTTTCAAAACCATCAATGGCTCACCACCAAGGATCGTAAAGAAGTGCACACCCATATCCTCTGCCTGGCTAATAATATTATCAAAAAAACTAGGGGGCATGTCATCTTTTTTGTAATCAGAAGCGTAACAGCCAATACAGTGCTTATTGCACCTCATTGTTGGGCTTATAAGGACTGTGTATGGAGGAATGAAATGATCGTTTTCAAGCTCATATTCACATCTTTTGAGCCAATCTAACCCTTGGTTAACTATTAGGTTTTTAAAAAAAGAAACGACCATCTTTTTATTTTTTGTAAACAATTTTTGGAATAGCTCGTAAGGGCCCTTGTTATCTCTTACAAATTGGCTAAATTTTGCCACACTTTGAACGTCTGATTTGTCTGCCTTTTCTAGAAAACCCAATAGCGTTTTTAATCTCCCAGGTTTATTATTAATAGCCGTATAAAAAAGGTTGATCAGAATTGGGAAGCTTGCCCTTTTTGCTCCTTGTTTTATTATATTTTCAAGACTCATTTTTAAAACCCACGCTGGTTAATATACCAGTTTAAAGCAACCATAAAAAAATCACAGCCACCCAAAGTGTATGAATTAAAAACCAACTAAAAAACCTTATTCAGGTTTAAACCCCTGCCAAATATATCAAGCATTACAAATTGTTATGATACTTATGCTTCTTTTAGTATAAAAAACTTTGGTAAAATCATCTAAGACCTTTTTATATAAAGACTAGAAAGCAAGAATTAAATATTTGAGTTTACTTTAGTTGGTTTTATGAACAATACCAAAAGACATAAGGTATCTAAGCCAATTAATGAAACTATCAGGGCGTTTGTAGCGATAGAAGTGTCCCAAGAATTAATGGGACTTTGCAAAAAAATTAATAGCGAATTAAAAATTAAGGGCTTTTTAGGAAAGGAGGTTGATCCAAAAAATAGCCATATTACATTGGCTTTCTTTGGGGAGATAGAAATATCAAAAGAAGAAGCAATTTTAAAATGCTTGAAATATGCACTAACTAATAATGTGGGATTTGAAATTACGATCAATGGCGTTGGTGCCTTTGGAAGACGCCGGCCAAAAGTAATATTTCTTAAAATAAATAATTCAGAGGATCTTAAAAACCTATTTGAAATAATTCAAAATGCTTTAAAATCTAAGGGCTTTATCTTTGATAAAAGGAATGATTATGCCCATATTACTCTTCTGAGGGTAAAGAGTTGGCCTTTAGAATGGAAAAAGATCATCAAAGAAATTAAATTCAAAGAAAAGACATTAAAGGTAAATAAAGTTTCTTTCTTCTCTTCTACTATAACCCCCAGAGGGGCAATATATAATGAGCTTGGATACGTAGATCTTAAGGAAGATAATTAATCAAGCTTTGAGTTCTTTTAATTAATCCCAATAAAAGCTTTAAGGGATTAAGAGATTGAGAAATTTGGAAATAATGCCCGGTTCGGGATTCGAACCCGAGTCTTCAGCTCGAGAGGCTGAAATGATTGGCCGGACTACACTAACCGGGCTTTTCTTCCTTAGCAATAATAAGTTTATCGTAAGGAGTAGAATCTAGAAATCCTTTTTAAAGCTTTCCTTTAGGTTTTTATTGATTCCGTGAAATCCTCAGTCATTCGCATACTTTGATCTTTTGGCCCAAACTAACAAGAGACGGATTCACGCAACGATTGACCTCAACTATTTGCGAGATACCTCAGCATTTATGCTGAGGTTTTTCAATTGTGCAAATCTTTTTAGCTAAGGGAAATTGCGTTTAAATTTACATAAATATTTAAAGTCCTATTTATAAAACATTATATTACGGCGAATTGCTAAAAGAAAATGGGTTTCAAACATGGGAAAGGGAGCATTTTTTAGGATAAAAAAGTACCTTTTTGATAGGGAATCAGGATTTTTTAGGGAGATGAGCGCCTTTGGCAATTTCATTGTTTTATCCTTTCTTCTTTTGATCTTTTTTGGGTTTAACTATAACTTCCTAAGGGTATATTTTTGCTTTTTATCACTTGAGTTAATTTCGTGTTTAATAAAGCTAGTATTTTATAAAGAACGCCCAAAAAAGGAGAAGCACTCAAATATTTTAGAGAAAATAAGCGCCTCAAGCTTTCCAAGTTCCCATTCTGCGAGAAGCATCTTTGTGTTTTTGGTTATGTTTTTTCAGTTAACCGGATACGTCAAACTATTGTTAATTTTAGTACCCTTTGCAGTGGGCCTTTCACGCGTGTTAATTAGAAAACACTATGTTTCTGATGTGATTGCAGGATATGTTTTAGGGCTCATTATTTTTATGAGCTATTTTCTGTTTTAATAATTTTGATTTCGTGAATCCGTCATTCGCATACTTTGGTTAATAGAAAAGCATACCTCGTGTTTCAACGCAAGGACTCGGTACGCTTTTTTGTAATCAACAACCTCGCTGAATGCAACGCATGCTTTTATATTACCAACATACCTCGCCCTTTAGGGTGAGGTTGTTGATTTTTCAAGCCGAAGTAAGAATAGACGGATTCACGGACGAAAAACCTCGACTATTTACGAGATACCTCGGCATTTATGCCGAGGTTTTTCATTAATA
>CAZTMQ010000029.1:0-12721 GCA_964615385.1 uncultured Methanosarcinales archaeon | reverse complement strand
GCCTCAGGAAGGGGGTATGTCCCAACATTTTCAATTGGGTTTTGGGTTGCAAGAACGAAGAAAGGCAAGGGCAAAGGGAAAGTTTCTTTACCTATCGTTGCCTGTTTTTCCTGCATTGATTCCAAAAGCGCTGACTGAACCTTTGGGGGCGCCCTGTTAATCTCATCTGCTAAAACAAAGTTTGAGAAAACAGGTCCTTTTAGAACATAAAAGCCCCTTCCTTTTTCATAAGAAGTGAGCCCTACAATATCTGTTGGTAATAGGTCTGGCGTAAACTGAATTCTTGAAAACTTGCAGCCCATTACAACAGCAATGGTTCTCATAATAAGAGTCTTTGCAACACCAGGGACACCTTCTAAAAGAATGTTGCCGTTTGAAAGAATCGCCGAAAGAATGAGCTCTATAACCTTTTCCTGCCCCATAACCACTTTCGCAATCTCTTTTTTGGCTACATCAAGCCTTTTCGTATGGTTATTTATTTCAGTCTGGGTTATTGTTGGATTCATTCAGGTTTAATTGTAAATTAATCTAATATAAAAGTTAGTAACTACTCTCAAATAAATATAGAAATACAAAAGGTATAAAAACTATAGGCTGTTAGAGGATACATATGGATTCGAAGCAAACCTTGCAAAAGCAAAACATATTTGATTGCGATAAAGAGATTTCTGAAAAGCTTAGACGACTTAGAAGAAAGATTCCTAAGATGAATAGAGAGGATTGGCTTATTACCTTGATTAAATTAATAGAGGACTTTTATGCAAAAGCACTAAGCATGGATTATAAATTTACCCTTAATGAAGTTAACGAAAATATAAAAAAAATCCCTTTCTCAAGAGAAGTTTTGGAGAAAGCTATAGCATACAATCAACTTTTAACTGATATTCAGTACTCCCCAAAGGATTTTTCAAGCACTTCTTTGCATGAGCTTATCAACCAATTCAAAGATATTTTAGATTTGCTAAAAAATGAATATGAGAAAATATTAGATGACGAAGCCAAGAAAAACAGTCCACTAGCCAAAAAAAAGAATGGGATTCTACCTTTTCCCTTATTCAGGAAAAAAGAGGATGTAATTCTAACAAAAATAAGGCAACTTTTAATTGTCGCATATTCTCAGATAGAAAAAGACGATTTAGTTTCTGCTGCAAACACATATAATGAAATAGCTTCTCTTTACCAAAAAATTGCAGATACCAAGGACGAACGAATAAAGCGAGAGATAATTGAGCTTTATGAAAGGCTTTCTAACAGCTAGATCTCCCTCACATTCTTAAAGATTAGATTAATCAATCCTTACTTTTCTTCATAAAGAACAAGACTACTAAGAGCACTGTCATAGCTATGAGTATTGATACCCCAAAAAAGATTAGTGGATTTTCCTTTTTAGCTTGTATCTTTGTATCAGGCATTTCTGTGGTAAACTCCTTTGAAGTTATCAAGTACCTGCAACTCTCGATCGCTGAATTTAAGATTTGTTTAGCTCTTTCAGGGTTATCATTTAAGAAGTAGGTCTCAGCCCTTGAAATCATTTCACTAAGTTCTATGCACTCTTGATTATCGTTAATTAAATCTCTTGTGAAGGCAACTTTAGTATTAAACTGATTTTCATCATATTCCCCCGCTTCTATTGTTGCCATCATTATTTTCGTAGTGTCATTAAAAGCTGGTTCTCTTGAGTTCGCTGAAATCACTATATCATAGCTCCCTTGAGTTTTGTACGACGTAACTATCAGGCTTGTATTTTCTTTTGTGCCTGGAAGAATGGCCGGAAAATTATTCTTTGAAAATGATAAATCTACTCCTGCCATCTCCGTTTCGGCGCTTAACACTACATCGTAGAGGGTATCGTTTCCAGTGTTGTCTAAAAGTATGGGAATAATAACAGTGTCATTATCATACATCGTCATTGTTTCGGGTACTAAGAGATTGAATTCCTTATATACTGGAACCTCTTCTTCAACTGGCACTTCGGTAACTGTCGTTTTTGTAACTGTTCTAACAAGGTATTGCGTAGTCTCCCCTGAACTCTCCTTTCTTGTTACAATAACTTTAGCCAAATTACTCTCAACCGTTTCATTTCCATCGCTTACGGTTACATTAACATAATCTTCTCCTACAAAAGAAGATGAATTTGGCTCAATCTTTGCGTACGAAAGGCCTGCGGGGATATATACGTTTAGATCTGAATTTATTGAAGTAAAATTATAAGACAAAGTGTCATCTGTATCATAATCCTTAAAGAATGTACTCAGCGTTATCCAATGATTTGCATAAGAGCCCTGCTCAATTGTTGTTACTGCTATTTCATAGTTTATTGTAAAATTTTTTATCGTAATACTCCTTTGGGTATTTGTTGTATTTAGAAGTATTTTAATCTGAAGGTACCTTGAATCGTAAGTAACATTAGAGTCGCTGGCATTCTGAAACTCCAATGTCATAATTCCAGTACTGCCATTATAAGTTTCATTTACAAATTCTTGCCATGAAGTCCAAGTCAAAGTATTGAGGTACTCAGGTGGAGGGTTATTAAGCGAATACCTATACAGAAATGACACATCTCCATCCGGAACCCATTCTGCTATGTAAGTTAAATTATTTAGATGTATGAATCCTTCACTTCCAAAATCAATCACGGGAGAAGTATAATTCCCCACCTCATTGTAGTCTGTTCCATTGTACAGCAAGCTCAAACTCCCTTCCTCAGTGCCCTCAAAAGTCCCATTAGTGAAATTTGTAAAGATGTATTGACCAAAATAAGGCGCTCTATTAAGATTCAAAACGGTCAACCCCCAATTTAGCGGAGTTCCATTAGATTCCTGATTATAAATATCCTTCACACTTACAGAAATCTGCCTTGAGCCAGCATCAAACCATCCTAATTGGTATGTAAGATTTGATGAATTCTCATTGGGAATTTCCTCGCCATCAAATGACCATGTATAGGTTAGATTATCTCCATCTGGATCTGAAACATTTAAAGAGAAATTAATAACGTCCCGTTCATATGCATTTATTATAAGACCTGGGCTAAAAGAATAAAGCTCTGGTGGATAATTGTAAGGAAGCACAGTAACATTTAAAATGGCAGTTCCATTTTCGGAACTATCCGAAGCTATTAACTCATATGAAAAATCCCCAGCAACATCAGGAGTGTAATTAATAATTCCTAAGGTGTTGTTAATCTTTGTAAAGTTAAACTCCGAAGCATTGTCATAAAGCGTTATATCATTGCCTTCTTCATCAAAGAATTCAACGTAAATAATCGTTAGATTATCTTCCATTGTAGTAACATTAAGGTTTGATGAATTAATTACGGGAGGGTCATTTTCTTCAGTGACATTCAAGGTTAAAATTTCATAATCCCATCCATCATCATTATCAAAAACAGAGATATTGTACACAAATACGCCCGGAGAAGTATGAGTATAATTCAAAAGCCCAGTTGTTTCGTTAAGCCCGATAGTATCATTTGAGTAAAATGTTAGATTATCTAAATCCTCATCGGTTGCATTGATTTGTAAAATAAACTCTGTATCCTCTTCTACAGTATAATTTCCTAATGAAGACAACACTGGATTTCTGTTGTAAGTTATAGTTAACTCTACAACCTCATAATCTTCTCCAAAAGAGTTATCATTAACTGAAATATTCACATAATGTATCCCCTCATACTCTGAATTCGAAGGTCCAAAACTTGCGTATATCATTCCAGTTTCATTATCTATATTTAGAGGTGGCGTAAAATTTAGAGCGTATGTTAGGGTATCCCCATCAGAATCGCTTGCATTAACATCATAGGAAAATGACTTTGGTGGATTAACCCTTGCAATCTTTGCAATTAATGGCCCTATCTCATCTAAAACTGGTGGGAAGTTCAAGTCCAAAACCTCAATTTGCAATATTGCAATCGTGCTTAACCCCCACTCATCTGTTGCGGTTAATTCAATTGTATTATTACCTACCTCTTCTTGTGCTGGCGTAAACTCAAAGTAAAATCTTGTCTCATTAAATTCCTCTAGTGTCCATGTTGCATTTGAGGTTAACTCAAAGTCATCAGATTCCGGATCAGAAACATCAATATAAAGTGTGGTTGTATTACCTTGCGTAGTAGTCAAATTATTCAAGGCAATAAACTCCGGAGGCGAATTTGCAAAAACTGTTAGATTAATCGAAATATTTGAAGTTTGATTGTATGGAAGTACTTCTGTATTATTATCTGAAACAAAGGCCGTAAACAAATAATTGCCTTCGCTCCCTAGCGGCGCAAACCCAGATATCAAGCCCGATTGGTCAATCTCAATCCAGGCGGCCTCATCTTCAAGCCAATAGTATAGGTCATCAGAGTCGGGGTCTGTTACGTTAAGCTGTAAAGAGTATGTTGCGTTAGATGAGGCCGCCTGGTCTTCGATCTCTTCAATTATTGGCGCATCATTGACGTTTAAAACCTCAACTGTGAAGTTGTTGCTTGAAATGTAATCGTACCTTGTTTCAAGGGTTCCATCACTCATATTGATAAAAACAGTTTGGTTTCCATACCAATAAGGAACACTTATGAAGTTTAATATGTAGCTTTCATTTATAAGAGAATACGAGTAATTCAAGCCTTCTGTTACATTGATCTCAAATTGTAATATATCATCTTCATCTTCATCTGAAAAATAATAACTAAGGTTTAAGTCTGAAGAGTTTGCGTGCTCGTATAAGCTCACATTTGGTAATTCGTGTTCCTGAACAGGCAGCCTATTTGTGTTGTTTACATATAAAATCCAGCTGTAGCTTGTGTTTGCTCCTTCCTTGTCATATACTAAAAAAGTGATATTGTGCTCTCCGGCATCATACCACCCTGGAATATAATCAAACTGGTAAGTGATATTTCGTGTATTATTTCCTGATACATTTAAGTTCTCATCTACAAAGAAGGAATAATTGAAGGTTTCGTTATAAACTGCAGGGTCTATTAAATAATCTTCATCGGTTATATTCACATAAAATGTATAAGTCTCGTTTTCAGCACCGTTTGGAACTGAAGAGTTTTGAGGGTTTGCATTTTCTATTAAGGGAGGGTCGTTTACATTTGAAACATTAAACGTAAACCTGTACGCTATCACATCGCTTGCACCGCAGATATCTGGATCGCTGCAATCATCTAATGGGATTATGAAAATAGATCTTGCCCCTACATCAAGATTCACAGGAGTTATGTTTAATGTCCCATTGGGATATAAATACAGCGAATCCCAAACCCCTTTGCTCTCATCCGTAGCATAATGAATTTCATCAGATTGGTCATCTATCCCGCATAAATGTATTATTGAGTTTTGGTCTTGCGTAAGGTTATAGGTTCTTGGAAATCCATCACAGATTTCAGGCTGGGTGTTATCCACACACATCAAATCGCATTCTTCCTGGGTGTATTTTCCTGTAATTGTGTTATTTAAAAAAGGAAAATGATGGGTAAATACTAATAGCCCAATAGCTATCAAAATCACAAATACTACAGCATAGCCCTTTAAATGTTCAACTGATACCTTTGCCATTCCCATGCATCCGCAAAGCCTTACTCCTTTTTTAGATAGCTTCTTTTTTTAAAACCTTTGTTTTATAGCAATACTTCCACACCAATAATCGCCAAAACCTTTAAAGTAAACAGCTTAAAGCAAAAAACAAACAAATGCTAATGAAAGCAACAAATTCATATACAAATTATTTAGCGAATATGGATGAATACATTTTAGCCATGGTTTATCAACCATAGTTTATCTGATGCTAGGCTCTTGCCCGTATTCTAATCTCTTTTTTCTTTCCAAAATTGCCCAAGCGTATCGCCTGTTCGGTTTCTGACAGTTGCTTTTTTATTAACTTTTTTTCTACTTTTATCTTTTTTATTTAGTATTCTCTTTTATGGCTTTTTGAAGCTCTTCGATCTGCTCTTTTATTTTTTTAAGCCTTTCTAGATACTTCTTTCTGTACTTTGAAGGAAGCAAAACTATAAGGTTTCTTATCAGATTATACTCTTCTGCGGTTCTTATTAAATCCTTGTCAATTAAAAATCCTTTAGCATAAGAAAGATGCTTTGTGATGTGCATCTCTATTTTCATTCTAAGTCTTGCATTTAGGAAATTCTTTCTCCACGGGAAGAGGTTTAGCTTGTTTATTATTTGTTCTTCTTCATGCAACAAATCTGCTTTGGCAATTAATTCCCTATTAATCACAATTACCTTTTCAAATAACTTAATGTACCTTTTAATTTCTGAGCTATCTATTTCTTTTCCAGAATAAATTGCTTCAGAAATCTCTTTAAAATATCCTAAATAAATTGCACTTGAAGCGGCAGATACATTAGATGAATTAAGTATTACCTTTAGCTCCTCATATGTAAATTCAAACTCAAGATTGAATACATATTTAACAAACAGCCTGTAAAGGGACACAATCTGACTTAATAGTTCTTTATTCTTTACCTTTCCTGTTGAATAATCGATTCTTTCAAGATTTTCCCTAATATATTTTTCAATATCTGTAATCTCTACATCCTCAAAGCTATAGGATTTGGCTACTCTGAACAAAGACCATATTAGCTTTTTGAAAAACGAGCTTATTTCCTTATGATAGTTAAGTAATATAAATATCAAAGAAAGCAAAAGCGTCGAGAATACAGTAATTTCTGAAAGGTAGTCTGATATAGGGGTTTTTATTACTAAGGGAGCTTCTAAAACCCCACAAGGAGGGCAAGGACCGCCACAATCAATGCCGGCTTCACCCTGGTTTTGGATTCCATCAAAACAACTCGGACAAGGATCACATGGGCCGCCACAATCTATTCCTGTTTCACCTTGGTTTTTTATTCCATCAAAGCAAGTAGGACAAGCTGGGCAAGGACCACCACAATCTATTCCTGTTTCACCTTGATTTTTGATTCCATCGAAGCAAGTCCCACGGTAAACACAAATCTGTTCTGTAATTGGTTTACTTAACAATGTCCCGCATTCATTTAAATCTATACAGGTTCTATATTGAAGGTTATCTGGAAAACACTCTGACCATTCGGTGCAATTCCATTTCTCAAGGCACACTGTTTGAACACCACCTGAATCCTCATCGTCATCGTCTCCTGATGAATCACGTGGACCAGGTAAAACAGTAATAGTTACTTCATTAGATGGAACTGGAATAGAAGTATGATCCCTTGCCAAAAATGTTAACGTGGTTTCTCCAGTAAACTCGCTTGATACCGAAACAGTAACTAGCCCAAACTGGTTTATGTTTATGCCTAAGTATGGATTATAAGTTGAGGAAAAATTAAGTAACTCTCCATCTAAGTCTATAAAAAAACCATATAAATTAAAAAGAGGAGTTGAATAGCCTTGCGTTACTGTAAAATTTGAAATATTTCTATAAAGTAAAGGAAGCCTATTAGGGATTGTCATGTTTTTTGTATGAGAAAGATTTTCATGAAGCGGATAATCATCGCAAAACACACTATATGTATAAGTTCCAGGAAACAATATGTAACTTCTATATTCATAAAGTTCTGATGTTTCATTGTAACTCATTTGGGCCGTGATGTTATCAAATTCTACTGTCCATCTGCCTAATGAGAGATTGTTAAACGAAAGATTGCAATAAGTAATGTTACTATGGATTGGGTCTTCAGAGAGCTCATCTTTATACTCTGCATAGATGTAGATTGGGTCTCTTGCATAAAGCGATTGGCTTCCACCAGCAGGGTCTAAGGCACTCCATACATCTAATGTTGCAGGGTAGGCATAAATCTGAAATAGCAAAGGGAAGGTTACATTTCCAAGCCCAATCTCATCAGCGGAGCAGAAGGTGGTCCAAACAAATGTACCCTTTCTATCGATATAATGAGAAAACTCATATAGTGCGGTCGTTTCGTTATAGCTCATATTTCCGGATGCTAAAACCGGCGAAGGAGTTGTATTTTGCGTAATATCAATAACACTATAATTGCAAAATATCTCATCGCCATATATGGGGTATTGCGCATAAGATAGGTTTGCGTAAAAATGGAAGGTATTATTTTCCTGTGAAACATAGAAAAGTGAGCTTGGATTATATGTTGTATTACTTTCATTGTTAATCCACATCTCAAGCACAGGGTCTGCGTTCTCTACTACTTCATATTCTCCATAAGGGGGTATTAAAACCGTATAAATCCCTTCATCTTCGTCATATTCTAATTCCTGACATGACCCGTCCGCAATACAATCCCGATGGTCTCTAAGTAAAGTAGGATCAAGGAATGAAATATTTCTAAAAACTAAATCAATAAAAGGGTAAGGCGGTGCTGACGCGCAACGAAAATCTTCTTCGGAGAAATTAAGCATTCCTTGGCCAAAAACCAAGGCTTCATCAAGATTTACAGAATCAAAATTCATAGCAAAGTTTGATTTTGAAAAATCAATCGATCCATAAAGAGGGTGATATAGATAAACATTAGGGATCTTAGTCCAGTAATCAGGAGGAGTATTGTATTGCGATAGATTTGTAGAGTTTTCATTCTTAAAACTGTTCCAGATAGGTGCAACAGGGTCATTATCAATCGATAAATAGCTAACTGTTGATATCCAAGAACAAGCATCATCCATACTAGAATAATAATTTAGTTCATAAACACAATTTCCATCAGGAAGTCCTGAAATGTTAAGGTTGTATATCATAGGTTCTGAGGTATTTCCAATAAATTCTCCGAAGTCCCGAGATTCTGCGTCGCCAAACTTGTCAATAAGGGCCATTCTAAAGGTGTACACATACCCTCCCTGAGCTAATGGATTTATCAGCTCAACCTCTTGGAGTCCAGTAAATCCACTTCGCCAGATCGCTGCCTGAGTAGGATTCGTGAAATAGTACTTTGTTTCAGGGCTACCAATAATACACATATCAATATTTCCTGATACTGCTAAAGCACTTGGAGACCGTATCAAAGCGGGCTTTTGAAAGCCAGATAGATAAAATCCTAAAAGGATATTTGTGATACAAAGGGCAACTATCAAATAGAATAAAATGTTGTTATTTAGCTTCAAGACGATCACACCTTAATCCAAATCAGGGCTTTTTAAAGAATTTCAGGAGTTATATATTTAAAAACCCTTCGATTTTTCTTTAATATCTATTAAAAAACAAGAGAGATTAAAGAAAAGGGCTTAGAAATTATTTCGTAATTGGCAAATTTAAGCCTTTCTTGAAATAACCACCGTTTGGGGTGTTTAAGCGAACTATTAAACTTTAGTATAGGTAGCAATAATCTTACCTTCATAAAATATTTCTTCATCGAAAAAAGGATGTTTATCTTCTATAGAAACAAATGTAGCATCCACACGTTTCGATTCATTTGGTTGAAGAGTAAAATTATTATCTGATAAATATACAAAATCCGAAATATTTCCAGTTATAAAAAATTCTATTCTTTGAGAAAAATCTTTAGTATTATTTATGTTAAGAAATCTCTTTCCAGTGCCATTTAAAGGAACCTTTCCAAAAACGACTCCCAAAGTAGAAGTATCAATACCAACCTTTAATTTTGATACTGTCGCATTAGTATTTACAACCAGTGTTTCTGTAACAGGTCTTGATGTAATTATTAAAAAATAAATCAATAACGGCAAAAGCATCAAAGCTATCACAATACCTATAATAAAAAGCTTATTTATTTTCATAAGTCTTCCCTGTCTTCGTTTTTCTTTCCTGAATAGGCAAAAACAATGTATATGATTATTGCAAAGCCGAATACTATCATTCCGATTCCTAGTGGATTAAACATCGTATTTGCCTTGCTGTTTGATAGCGTTTCAATTGGTGTTTCAACCTCATTTGAAGCATCAATAACCGCCACTTGTTTTTCAATAGATTTAGTTTTATTGTTTGCAAAATGAACTGTGTATGTTGCATCGTATGTTCCTGGAATTAAATCAGGGTGATCAATGTATCCTTTTAATTCAGCTTCTGCCCAAGAGTTTATATCGGATACAGATGTTTTAAATCCATCTTTTGAAATTTGTGGAATTTTTATCTCACCATAAAGGTTATTAAACGGGTCATTCCAAAAGCTTTTTACTAATATTGTATATGTGGCGATACCATTCTTTAATTTGATTTCTTCAGAAACAGACTTAATCTCTACTTCAGGAGTCCCCACCCTTAAAGGGTATTCGAAAGTATCCTGAGTTCCGTCATATTCTAATAACAACTTAAGTGTGTATTCTCCACCTTTCAATTCTTTTGTTGTTTTAAAAGGAATACTTTTTTCTTCTAAAGACACTAGGCCTTCAATAGTTTTTAAGGGCAATTCATCGACTAGATTACTTTCACTATCATAAATTCGGGCGTTTAGAACAACTGAATTTATTATATCTTTGCCCTTTGAAGCAAGGTTTATTGTGAAATATACAAAGCTATTTTCAATTGCAGACTGTTGATCAAATCTAGGCTCTATATACTTACCAGGGTATGGCACAAAGACACACACTCTTGAGATAATAGCAGTTCTTGCAGAAATCATTCCCACATCCTCATCTGGCATTTCCTCAATATAATATCTAACACAATTTTGGCCAGGCTTCAAATCATCGTCAATATTAATAGTTCCTTTTATCGTTCCTATCCCTGAAGGAAGTAGTCTAAATTCAGTTCTATCAAGCTGAACCTTGTCTCCAAAATCGTTACTTGCAATATTTACTTTACAAATGATCGAAGCAGAATTAGTATTCAAAACATCCATCTTGAAATTCTTAATACCTTTTGAATATTTAATTTCTTGAGATCCGGGATTAACACCTAAAGACAATACAAAACTTGATAGCATTAAACACACCATTAGTACAAGAACAATTTTTACCTTCATTTTGAAGCCCTCACCATATCTAAAAATACTAATTTTTTGAAAGATTTATTAAATTATCGATTTTGGATTACTAACAATCAATTAATTAAAATTAAAAAGAAAATACAAGAAAAAAAAATTATTGCGCACAATCTTCCCCAGTAATTGTTATAGTAGCTGTTTTTGTACCTTCTCTTGTATCTGGAGGCAACTGAACTCTATAGGCAATCGAAAGCTCATCTTCTGTATTTACTGGACTAAAATTAAGACATAATGTGTAATTCGTTTGCGCTGCGCTAAAGTTAGTAAAAGTTGTTTGTAATCCGCTACTGCAAGCTCCTGCTTCATCGTTTCCACCTACAAAGTAAAAGCTTCCTTCATCTGAAGCAGCATCAATATAATTCATAGCACTCACATTAGAACTAATGGTTAAATTAACATATTTATTTCCTGTGTTTTCTAACGTCATGTTATCCGGAAAAGATCCATCACAAATACTGTCAGAATCATTTAAACTCTCCCCATTTGAAGCATTACTATCATAAGTCAAAATTAAAGAATTGTTTAATTGACAGGTGCCAAAATTTACGGTAGAATCAGTTAATGTGATTTGTGTTAGTGCCGCAACAGTAAATGACGCAGTCCCTTGTTGAGATGATGTCTCATATCCTGTAATCTGTGGAGCAGGAATACTATTTAACGTTATTAAGGTTCCTCCTACAGACACAACAATTGCTAAAGCGATCAAAACTGCAAAACCCTTACTTATTTGTTCTTCAACCATTTTAATATTCCTCACGTATTTTTTTGTTAAATGTTTATTAAATATACTCTTAAGTTAATCTATCATATTTCGAGTATAAATATTTTGTGTTTTTTGAATACTAATGAATAGAATAGAAATAAGAGCAACGTAATAAAAATATTTCTTAAAGAAAAATTAAAATAAACTAATGAGAAGTATATGTCACAAAAGGAGTGATATGAAATAAACAAAGCGTAAATTAAATAAAAAATTAGGACATAATTAAATAAGACACCGTAATAGAATAAATTAATAAGACATAAAAAACAAAAAGAATAGGTTTAGAGCCTATTGAATACAATCCTCTGCAGTGAATGTAATTGTAGTACTCTTGGATGCTTGTTCTCTAGTATCTGGTGGCAAATCAATTCTGTAAGCAATAAAAATTTCATCATTAGTATTTATAGGACTAAGATTTCTACAAAGAGTATAATTTGTGGCTGCTACTGTAAAGTTTGTAAATGTAGTTGTCAAATTAGCACTAGGACAAGCACTAGTTTCTCCAGTTTTAGCTATCCCCACGAAATAGAAGTTACCCGTTCCAGATGATGAATTTGTAAAGTTCATAGCATTTAGACTGGACTTCACAGTTACATTTACATATTTATTTCCAGTATTTTCTAAAGTCATGTTATCTGGAAAACTACCCGAACAGGTTCCACCACCAACCGGACTAACACTCGCTCCACTAGTCTTATTGCTGTGATACACTACCGTGGCTGATGAATTTAGAGTACAAGTTCCAAAATTAACAGTTGAATCTGACAGCGTAATCTGTGTCAATGCAGCAACTGTAAATTGTGCAGTTCCTGCCTCAGAATCTGTTGCAAACCCAGTTATGCCATTAGGAAAACTACTTAGTGTAATTACAGTACCCGCTAAAGATACCACAATTGCCAAAGCAATCAGTACAGCAAGCCTTTTGGTATCGGAATTATCGACCATATTTTTCTTTTTAGTTTTCACCATCTTAGATTACCTTCACACGATTAAACTCAAATAACAATAATAAAACATAAAAAAATAAAACCTACTGCAATGAATCCTCGCCAACAATGGTGATTTGCGCAGTT
>CAZTMQ010000028.1:0-13255 GCA_964615385.1 uncultured Methanosarcinales archaeon | reverse complement strand
GGTCTAATTTTTAATTTTAGAGATTAAAAACATCAATTTTCTTACCATCACAATAGAGGGTAATATCACTGAAAACCTGATCTAGATGAATTGGCGCGAAAACCCTTCCAGAAAACCAGTAATTTGAGCCAAGAGCAACATGAGCGGTGCCTAAAACCTTCTCATCGATAATTGTTGTTCCTACAATCTTCGCGTTTGGATTTAATCCAATCCCGATTTCCCCTATTTTATTGACTCCTGCACACCCAGATTTGGATTGCTCGCATTTTTTAAGACAATTATAAAGGTCATGTGCAGCTTTCCCACCGGAGATAGATACAACACTTCCTTTACTAATCTTTATTTTTATTTGTTCAGATTTTAATTTAATGAGATTTACACCTGAAACAAACCTTGAGCTGCCATCGATTACAACAACGCCATCTACTTTGTCTCTATTTGGGGGGAAAAAAACCTCGCCACCAGGAAGGTTTCCACCTAATCCTACTTTCTCATACATGCCATCGCTACTGATTGCAAAACTGTTGCTTTTATCAGCAATAATGTCAGTTCCTGCCTTGCTTGTAATTCTGACTGTTTCTCCACAATTTAAAATATCTCTTAACTTATTGTGTTTTTGGCGCATCTTTGGATAGTCAACATCTAAAGCACTTAAAAGATAAGGAAAATATTTCTGAGAGATATAACCTAAACTTGAAGTTGTAGTGAATCTATGCCCTTTCGTAGAACAAAACCTCCTAAAAGACTGGCCTATAGTTGAGAGGGTTCCAAGCCTATCTGAGAGGTTTAGCATTACAATACTCTTATCAGGCAAGAGCTTTAATACTGTTTGCATGTCTTCCGAAGGTGGCTTCTTTCCAATTCCAACTTCATCAATCATAAGAATCGGGCGAAGCCCAAGTTTTAAAGCTGATAAATAATAGCCTGCTGTAACCATAGGAGCTACAGTATTACTCTCAATACCACTATCGCTAACCAACATCAAGTGGTCACCTTTTTTTAGGTCCAAAGCCCCTTTAAGAATTCTTTTTAATGTTGGAACGTATTCAGATACCAAATCAAAAAATCCCTTGCTCTTTAGAAACTGAATGCTTTGGATCTGATTCATTTTAGGCTCTATTTAAAAAACTTATTTTTAAAATTAACTATTTTGTTAAAATACTAAATGAAAAAGTTCACTACCTAAAAAATTGTCCAAAGTTAAGATTCTTTATACATCTAATGAAATATGAGCAGTATATCCTTTTTTTGGCGCTTTTCTTGAAGATCGCTTCAATATTTTTAAATTGTGCATTGTAATTGCCTTGATGTGCACCTTTGATACTATTTTTGAAATACTAGCTATTGGAGCACCAAGACACTCGCAAGTAAGGGTATATTCGCGTTCCAAAGCACTATTAGTGTCCTTAATATCTTCTCTTATAAAATCATTCTTATTACCCAAGTCTTTTAACCTCAACTCCACATTAAATCCGGAGAAAAACATCTCTTTTGTATCTATCAAAAAGAGTATTTTTGATAAAAAATCATATAGCAAAAGCTCGGGCATTCCTGATAAACTAAATCTAATTCTCTTGATTTTAGGCACCATGTTTACATCGTAAGAAATCGATGAAATTGCCAATGCGCATGAAGAGAACAGCTCACTTAAATCCCTACCGTAGCCTTCAAAAGAGACATCAGATTTAATGTCATCAATGATCTTAAAAGGCAACGAGGATTTCACTTTTGAGTTTTTTTTGGTATTAGCCTTAAGATTACGTTTCATTTTTTGAGTACAAAGATATAATGCCCTTCCTCAAAGGGTTCTAAAGACCTATAATCAACCAAAGTCATTTCCTTTTCTAAAATAGGCTTTACCTTAGAAAAGACAGCTTTAGGACTTAAACTAACGTCTATGCTTCTTGTCTTAAGTGAAAGTATTCCAAAGCCACCACTTCTCAAAATCAGATTACAGTTCTTAAAAAAGATTTCAACCTGATCTTTTTGGGAAATGTCTTGAAATACCACATCACAAATTCCAGTGATAGGAAAATATGACTTTGGATTTCTTGCATCAGAAAGGATAGGTAGGATATTATTTCTTTCCTCTGCCAGAAAATAAAGCTTTTTTGCAGGGATATCTGAAAATTCTATTGCAAAAACCACACCCTCATCCCCTAAGATATCAGAGACATGGCTTACTGTAGTTCCGCTTGATGCCCCAAGATACAAAACCCTTTTCCCGGGGATCATTCCTATCTGAGAAATACCACAATGAATCGCCGAGCAGATTTTGGATCTTTTGGGTTCCCAAAAACGATAAGGCTCGCCTTGATATTCAATTACTTTTTCTCCATAAACGCTCCTGAAGCTTTTGCTTTTTGTGTATAATAAAAGCCCCCTTTTGTGTGAAGCAAACTTAGAAGACGTTGCATTACTATATATAGAATTGGAAGAATCAAAATAAATGCCTTTAAAATGTCTGAATTGCTCAAAAGTGCGAGCTTTTGAACCTCTTTTAGTGTTATTAGCATTTACCCTTCGCATATTAACAAATGCAGGAATGTTCTCTTTGGTATCCTTATTATGTTTACTTGTAAACTTATTGATAAACTTATCGGCGAACTTATTGGTAGACACATTGGTATGCGTATTAGTGGAATTACTATTACTTTTTTTTGTATAACCGTTAATACCTCTGATTATCTGTTTAGTGCTTGTTTGTTTATTATTTTGCCTATCTCCCTTTTGCCTATTATTTTTGGCATTTTTGGCATTTTTGGCAGTAACGGGGGTAACACCCTTATTTTTATTCAGCGTACTACTTAGCTGGGCGCTACCTTTTATTTTGCGTTTCCCAAAAGGCGTTCTTTCTTTTTTCATTTTGGTATAATCTTTCATTTTTATTTAATAGTAATAATGATAATAATAGTCTTTTTTGATAATAATTTTTTTTGCTTCTTTTTTTATTTGTAGCTTTTTCATATGTGCATTTTGAAGTGCATTTTCAATATAATATAAATTGTACTTATTTTATAATTTCTCCTCGAATATTAAGAGTTCTTTTTTAATCTTTTTAGAGATTGGATAAGCACCTCTTTCTCCCATCTTTTGCTTGCCAAAGAAATCCACTTTTGCACATATCGATATCTTGTTTGCAAGTATCCTTGAAGCCTTGCCCTGATTTCTTTTTTTAGCATTTAAAACAAACGGATGGTTATATATGTACCCGTGTTTTGGGTTTCGCCCTCCTGATTTCAAGAATCTAAAGAACGCATTTTCAGCGCCAAGCAACTGTATTGTTGATGAAGGCATTCTTGAAAGCATCTCCAAAGAGCCCGCCTTTGAAATGAGCTTAGAAGCTATTACTTCCCCTAGTAAGTCCAATAGATTTGGAGAAATCTTTTCAAGTTTTGACTTGAGAAATGTTAATATTTCTTCTTTTAGTTTAAACAAAGAATTGATTGATTTTGAATATGAAATTATTAAACTAAAGTCCTCTCTTTCTAATGGCTTTGATAAAGGCTCTTCTTTGCATAATCGCTTGAATTCCTCAAATGAAATTGTATTTAACTCTGTATTCAACTCGGATAAAAAAGAGGCTATATTTTTTTGGCGAACTAGCCTTTTTGGAATGAACTCAAATAAGAATTCCTGCGCTCTTTTTGAAACCTTGTTTATGTTATCATCAAGCTCTTCAACGCTTTTAACGCAGGAAGAAATGAGATTAAAATCTGATGTGATTTTGGATGCAGTCTCCTCGAAAATTGTTAATGCTAAATCTCTTGGAAGTTTACTTTCTTTTAGTAAACGCTCGTTAAAGGCCAATCCATTAATTGCATCTTGGGCCTTTTCAAAAAGGGCTTTTTCAGATATTATTCTATTGTTTAAGTCTTTTATTTTTAACTGAACATCATATTGAGTATTAGCTTGGGCATTGGCTTGAGTGCTAACCATTGATTCGCCTAAAACGTTGGTTATCTCTTTATAACCAAGAAGAAAACTCTGAGGGTATTTTTTGAGTAATGCAATTTCCTTTTCTAAAAGATTTTGCATCATCGCTTGATGCAATTCTTTTGATGTTATTGATAATTTCTCAACTACTTTAAAGCTACTATTAAAAACAAATATTCCAAAAGCAGTTGTATAAATATAGTTAATTTTATCCATTTTTAGCTTTCCATTTAAAGAGCCAAACTAACTTAGTACTAATGTATTTACCGGTTTGGCTTAGTTTTTGGGCATCACTTTACTGGCATTGTTTGTTATTTATAAATTATTCTAAGAAACTTAAATTTATTCTTTCTTCCAGCACGCATTCTTAGAGTATGTGACCTGGATTGAGCGGTTAGGATTGAATTAATTGACACTTGCAATTGTATTTTATTTTAATCTTTTTTATTGTAGGATTTTTTTCTACTTTTCAAAATTATTAAGTAAATTGTCAGGAGATAGTTAATTTGGAGGATTATTAAACTAAATTTTGAAGGAATTTAAATGAACCTTTGATAATTTCAAAAAATAGTTAAATCAGTTATACAATATGGGTTTTAGTGTAAATTAAGTCCTCTTAGAAATGGATAGAATTGGTCAGAAATGGAAAGTGAAAAAATAGTTTCGGGGCAGATTATGTCTGTGGATTATGAAGAGTCCTTGGGCAAACTAGCGGTATTACTCTATATTAAAGATACAAATGAAAAAAAACATATGCTAAAAGATTATAGTTTTAAGCCTTACTTTTTACTATCAGGAAAAAACCTTGAGGTATTAAAGGATAAAATTAAGGATTTTAAAATAGTAAATGAGACTAAAACAGTCTCTGAGGAGGGTAATCAGAATAGCAGTTCTTTAGATGAGAATTATAAAATATTGGACGTTCAAGTCGTTGAAAAGGTTGTTGGACTTATAGATGAGAAGCTGTTAAAGGTATATGTTAATTCTCCAAACGGGATAGTTAAGGTAAAAAATGAGGTCTTAAAGAAGTTTAGCGATGAAGACGACACAAATGAACTTTTTGCTTTTGAGTATGACTTGCCATTTGAAAAAAGGTATCTTTTAGATATGGGGCTTTCTCCCTTCACACAATATGATTTTGTGTGCCAAAATTCCAATAAGGATGATTTGAGCAAGCAAACTAAACAAGCAAACGAATTTGATGTTTTAAAAACCATAAATTTTGAGTCTATAAAGAATTTAAGAATAGAAGAACCGACTGCCATTTTGGGTAAAGGTTCTGAACTAAATTATTCTTTGATTGCCTTTGATATTGAGACATACGTTTCAAAGCCTGATGAGATTAATCCAAGAAAGGATCCTATTCTTATGATAACGTTAGTAGGGCAACTTAATGGCAAAGATTTTTGTAAGGGCTTAGTTTCTAAAAAGATTAGCTTAACTAAAATTGATCTGGGGCAAAAAGGTTTTAGGATTGAAACTAAAGATGTTGAGTTTTTTACAACTGAAAAGGAAATGATAAATAGGTTTTTTTCAATAATTAGGGATACATCACCCGATTTTTTAGTAGGTTACAATTCAGATGGCTTTGATTTGAAGTTCATTTCTGAAAGAGCAAAGGTATTAAAGCTAAAAATGGATTTTGGCTTTTTTGGAAGGGAATTAAGAGAAAGTGAGGGAAGTGATTTTTTCCTTAAAATCCCAGGAGTTGTTAATCTCGATCTGTATAAGTATCTTAGGAGAGCCGGTGGGAGAAGCCTTAATGTAGAGAGCTATTCTTTGAATGATGTATCAAAATACCTTTTAGGTGAAGAGAAGATTGATTTAGATCCACTTGATCTAACAAGGTATTGGGATCAGAATGATGAGAAAATGATTTTTAATTTTTTGAATTACTGTGCGGTTGATAGTTCTCTTACTTATAAAATTGCAAAGAGTATGTTACCTTCCTTAATTGAACAATCAAGGGTTTTGAGCCTTTTGCCAGAAGACACCTCAAGGCTTAGTTTTTCCCAACTGGTTGAGTGGTTCTTAATTAGAAAATCCTGTGATTGGAACTGCCTGATACCAAATAGACCCGATAATAAAGAGATGATAAAAAGAAGAGCGAAAAGATTTGAAGGGGCCTTTGTATTTCAGCCTAAGCCAGGGTTGTACCAAAGGATTGCGGTCTTTGATTTTAGAAGCCTGTATCCTACAATTATAACTAGCCATAATATCTCCCCTGAAACATTCAATGCTAAATCTAAGGCGTCTAAACAAATTAAGGTTCCAAATGGCGATGATTATTTTAGTAATGAAAAACAGGGCTTTTTATCAAGGGCACTTGATGAAATAATCACAAAAAGGATTATGATAAAAAGAGAAATTAAAGATATAAAGGAAAGGGATTCTTTTAATTTTAAGTTACTTTATGCAAGAGAACAAACTCTTAAAACTATTGCAAACTCTGCTTATGGTTATTTGGGATACGAAAGGGCTAGATGGTATTGTTTTGGGTGTGCAAAGGCTGTTACGGCTTTTGGGAGGCATTATATTCATAAGGTTATTGATTCGGCTAATAAAAATGGATTTAATGTGTTGTATTCGGATACTGATTCTGTGTTTATACAGCTAAATGAAAAAGGCATTGATGAAGCCAAAAGATTTGTTGATTCAATTAATGATGATTTGCCAAAGGGCATGGAACTAGAATATGAGGGATTTTATAAAAGTGGGATTTTTGTGTTTTCAAAGTCAGGGAACGAGGGGGCTAAAAAGCGTTATGCCCTTATCGATGAGGAAAAAAATCTTACTATTAAGGGGTTTGAAACAGTAAGGAGGAATTGGTCTAAACTAGGAAAGAAGCTTCAAAAGGGGGTTTTGAGAATAATTCTTGATGAGAATAATATTGATAAGGCTATTGATTTTGTTATGAAAACAATTGATGATGTGAAGAAAAGGAATGTTGATTTGTGCGATTTGGTAATTATTACTAAACTTACTAAAAAGATTTCGAGCTATTCGGCTATTGGCCCACACGTTTCTGCAGCAATCAAGATGAGAGAAAAGGGAATAAGTGTAGAGCCGGGGATGCTCATAAAGTACATAATAGCCAAGCCTAAAAATTCAAAGGGAAGGCAAAAGATTAGTGATAATGTTATGCTTTTTGATGATGCAAGTATAGATGATTATGATGATGATTATTATATTGAAAAGCAATTAATTCCTTCAGTTGAAAGTATATTTAAGACGCTTGGCAAGGAGATTAATCCCGAAAAAAGCAGGCAGTCAAGCCTTAGCAGTTTTTGATTTCATGAATCCGTCATTCATTTGTGTACTTTGATCTTTTGGCCCAAAGTAAGAATAGACGGATTCACTTAACGATTAGCCTCAACTATCCGCGAAATACTCTGGCATTTTATGCTCAAGTTTTTCATTTGCGCTAATAAATTTAATGAGAATTAATTTAATGTGAATTTTAATTTTTTGCTTTTGTTTTGGTTGGAAGCATCAGTACAATTATCCAGAACTTATTTTAGAAAATAGATAGTTATAAAAATAGAAACTGTATCAGGAAGGGATATAATTCCCAAAGAGGAGGAATATGTTTTATAAGCCTCTGAGGCGAGACTGATTAAAATTGCCTGAAATGTTATATTTTTGTAGCAAGTTTAACCAGAACAAAAAGGTGGTGATTTGATGAGCAGGCCAGCCGATTTTAATAAGGAGCTTGAAAGGTATATTCAAAAAAGGAAGATTGATGACGTCCCAGAAAGAAAGGTTAAAAGGAAACAACAAGAGCCGGATATAGATGAGGAAACTCGCAAGGCAATTGAAGATTATTCTAGCGAGCAGAGAGTAAAGGTCATTGAGGGTGAAGACACTTCAGTTTGGAGCACAATAGTTAGGTTTTTTTCTTCTATATTTAAGGGCACGGATTCAGATGAGCCCCAGGACATTTCAGATGATGAAGAGATTGAGGAAGAATTCAATGAAGATGACAAAGAGGTAGAGGAAATTATTGAAAAGGAAGAGCAAATTGAAGAAGAATATAGGCCTAAGAAAGGCTTTTTTGCAAGACTTTTTGGAAGAACTAAACTACAAGAAGAAGAGCTTGAAGAGGATATTGAGGAGCTTAAAAGAAGGTGTGATGATTATGAAGATGATATTAATATGCTTTCAAGTGAGCTTAAAAGAACCTTTAAAGTTACGAATTCCATAATCACATCTTTGTCGGATAGATATATTGAAAAGATTAAGAAAAGTGATGAGTTTAAAGAGTATAAGCAGATCATCTCTAGATTTAATGCTTACCGAAAAGAGAAATCTAAAAAGGAGTAATTTAGGTGCTTTTTGGCTTGTTTTTTCTTCTTTTATCTTTTTTTGTCCGTTAGTGTGTTGAGTTTCTTAAACGAGGAGATGAGTCCGAATAGCTCCTTTTTAGAAGGGTTTAACGATTTAAACATTAGTGAGTTTTTCATTAAAAGATTCATTTTCAAGCTGAATTTGGCAACTAAGTTTTTATTTAATTTAATCCTTTGATATTTTTGGTATAATATTAGTTCTTCAAAGGGGATGTCGCAAAACAAATAGATCTGTTTAAAGAAATTAAAAAAGTTGGAGTAGTTTTTTTGTTTTTTTGATTGATAAAGATTTTTTAATTGGTTTTGTATTATTGGCTCAATTGCAGAATTTTTGAATAATCCTTCGATTATATTATGGGCTGTTTCTTCTAGGGAATCAGTATAGCAGATGATATTTCTTTTGGAAGTGCCTTGTTGTTTCGAATTGGATTGTTTTGAATTAGATATCTTATCAGGGAGTTTTGGCTTAGGAAGAGTCTTTTTTACGCTAATAAATCTACCATCAAAGATCTTTGATAGAATGTAATATGCTATTTCTTTGCTTAACCTATCTCCAGAGAGGTATAATATATCGCCTTTTTCTAAAGACCCAAAAATCTTGATATTCTTTTTTACTCTTGACTCAATTAATCTTGTGAAACAGGTATTGCAAAGTAAAAGCTCATTATACTCAAATCTTAACAAAGGATACTTTCCTTTTTGGCAGTGGGAGCATTTTTCCATTAAGTCTTGCCAAATCTTTTAGTATTTAAAGGTTTAGAGGAGCAAGTTCAGCTCACTATAAGGTGTAACTACTAAACAATACTAAAAAACAGAAATATTTATATATGTGTAATTGTTTACTACGCTAAAGGAGCGATAACTAGGGGAGTTATGTGGTTTGATTTTCGCTTACTATTTTTCATATTCAGTTCTATATAGCAGACCACCTCTTCCTTGGGAGGGGTTAAAGCCTCCCAAGGGCTTTTTTATGCCTTTTGTGTTTTCTAATATTTACTTATTTTAATAGTTATTTTGGTAGGTAAAAACGAAATCAGGACTAGACTTAGTGCCAATGTTTCTATCTTTTTAAAAAAAAAGATATAGTTTTTTTTAGATGTAAGAATTATCTTGTTTTGTGATGCCTTTTAACATAATTTATCTTAAGAGAATAATTGATTAGATAATAGGTCTTAACTAAGTTATCTGTCAGGTTTTAATATTGGCCAAGATATTTTAGTAATATTAAACGAATTCTTTAAAAAAAATCGTTGTTATGATCGTTGTTATTATTTAGTCTCCACAAAATACAAAAGTTTTAAATATTAAAGAACACAACGGTTGATAAGGTTAATAATAAAGGTGAGACCCTATGGCTGATGATGAGAAAAAATTTTCAAGAAAGATCATTGGAAAGACTGTAATTAGTAAGTCTGCAAGGAAATTTGGCGAGGTGGGGGACTTGGTTTTTGAAACAAAATCTGGTGAGCTCATACACCTTCAGCTTGTAAATCCTACATCCTATGCAGAGAAGCTCGACTTGGAAAAGGATAAGAGCGGAAGCATATTAGTTCCTTTTAGCGCAGTTATTGCTATTGGGGACATGGTTGTTGTTTCTGAAGAAGATATTATGTAAGTTTATTTTTCTTTTTTAATAATTATTATTTTAGTGGTATTTGTAATTTGTTTTGAACTTTTGTAGTTGAAGGGTTATGATAAGTGAAATAAGGGGAGAAAGCGAGATTTGGACTGAGAAATATAGGCCCAAGGATTTTTCTCATATAAAAGGCCAAGATGAGATTGTGGATAAGATAGAGGCCTTTGTTGAGAAAAAGAATATGCCTCATTTAATGTTTTCAGGCCCCGCAGGGGTTGGAAAGACTACCCTTTCTATTGTAATTGCAAGAAAGTTATTTGGTGAAAGCTGGAAGGAAAACCTCCTTGAGTTAAATGCTTCAGATGAGAGGGGAATTGATGTTATTAGAGATAAGGTTAAGAATTTTGCGAGGACAAGGGCGATAGGAAATGTTCCATTTAAGATTATATACCTTGATGAGAGCGATGCTTTGACTACTGAAGCCCAGCAAGCTTTAAGGAGAATTATGGAGAATTACACAAAAACCTGCAGGTTTATTTTATCATGCAATTATTCCAGCAAGATTATTGACCCAATTCAATCAAGATGCGCTCTTTTTAGGTTTAAGCCACTTTCAAAGGAACATATCTTCGGGATTATTGAAAAGATTGCAAAGAATGAAAAGATTGATGTTACTAACGATGGAAAAGAGGCACTATACAAGGTTTCTGAAGGTGATTGCAGAAAGCTTGAAAATATTATGCAGGCGTGCAGTGCCGTTTCAGAAAGAATAGATGAAAAGGTTGTATTTTCTATTGGCTCAATGGCACGGCCTGATGAGATTAAGGAGATGCTTTCTAAAGCTTTAATGGGACAATTTTTAGATGCTAAGACGTTACTACTTGATACTATGTTAAGATACGGTCTTTCTGGAATTGATGTTATTAAGCAGATTCAATCAGAGTCCTTAACTCTGCCCGTTGATGATAGAAAAAAGCTTGAAATTATAAGGTTTTGTGGTGAGATTGAGTTTAGGCTTGTAGAAGGCTCAGACCCAATAATACAGCTTGAGGCTTTGATTGCAATGATCTGCTTTCTTTCTGATAAATAAAAGAGAAATAAAAGGTACAGCAAAACAAAATAAAAAAAGTTCAAACGATTTTAATTAGGCATCAGGACAACAGCAAAGGAAAGAACCTTCAACTGATAAGCTATAATCAATGCTCTTCCGATTAGGGCAAGATGGAGCATAAGAGACTGTGCATCCACTTTCCACACACAATTTCTTGGACTGTTCTATTGGGGTAAGTTGAGCGTTATACGCGGGGGGGGGAGGAAAAGCCCCCGATGCTGAGGAGGTTTCCTGTACTGCATTATCTCCTATTGTTTCTTTTATAATCAATGGAACTGATGCGCTTGTTGAGTAAAGGTACTCGATTGTTAGAGGCACACTTTTAATATAATTCCTCGTATTACCTGGCAGTTCCAAAGTGCAATCCAAAAAGCCTTTCCCATCGCTAAGTCTGATGTTCTTTTCTAAAACACCATTTGAGGCGCTAGCAGAACCACACTTTAAATCATCCCAGAAATTACTTCCAGGTTCTCCAATTTTAACTAACACATTATCGTAATTGGTCATTTTACTAGGATCACATATTATATTAGCACCATCGTATTTGTATATGTTACCATTGCCCTTGTGTTCTATTGTAAAGTGAAGCATTATTTTTTCTTTTCCCGCGGCCTCCTGCCTAAAAGAGGTCACTTGAACAGGTGCTCCTGAACTTGAAAAAGGCCTGACTCCTGTAGTCTCACATACTGAATCTGACCTGCCACCTGTATTTAATATTGTACTGCCTACACAGAGATCGCCTGATGCATAGGTAACATACTTGTAACACAGCTCAGCAACAAGATTAGCTGTTGAAATTCCCTTTATACTTCCCTTATAACTCAGCACCTTATCACTAAAGCTAAATAACTCAGTTGAGCCTTCTAATATGTTTCCTTCTAGATCCTTTCTTTTTGGATAAAGCATAGGCAAAGAATCAAATGAAACGTCTTCAGATAGTCCAAAATCCGAGGGATATATGCCTGCAAGTTTCAAAATTGCTTCGCCTGTTTGAACTTGGTACTCACCATCGTTTTTTATTTCTAAAACCATTCCCAATTCTGACTGACCATTGGCAAGCAATATGTTAGAATCATAGCTTGGTTGCACCCAAGAAATTAAAAGACCATTAGTCCCCCCTGCAAAGGCGACATTTGAGTTATCAGACTCGCCACTATTGCTATTACAACCACTTAACCCAAAGGCAATTAAGCTAATAAATACCAAGCTTGCAAGGTAACCATTTTTCATTTTTTTCACCATTTTTCAATTCTATTCTTCACCACTTGGTCTTATTAGTAGTGAAGTTGATGCATCATCCTGGTACCAATAAGACAATTCAATTGGAAGCTCTTTATAATAATTCTTTAAATCATTTTGGTCTAACTTTAGCGTGCATCTTACGTTTGCTTCTCCCCTATTTAGTCTCACATTGAATTCTTGGGGATTAACATTAATTTGGTTAGGATTATTTACACATGTTAAACCATCCCAGAATGAATCACTATAATCACCTATTGTAACTTTAACCAAATCGCGGTTTCCAAATATTGACTCACACTTATTGTTATTGCCTTCACCTAAAAATAATTCCCCGCTGGATTTGTGCTCTATTTTAAAGACAAGCTCTATTGCTGTTGAGCTAAGGACCTGTTGGCTAAAGCTTGTTACCTGTATAGGCGCTGAAGAACTAAACACCTCTCCTTCACCACTGACATCGCAGAGGGCATCTTTAGGTGGCACTGCGAGATTTTCAGTCATGCATATTTTTGCAGTAGCATAAGTCTTGTAGGGATAGCATACTTTCGCTCTTATAGGCCTAACCGTATCGCCATTAACCTTTCTGAGGTATTTAAATTCATCAAATTCTACATACGTGCTTAAGCCCTCTCTTATCGTACCATCGCTATTCTTAGTCCTTCCAAGAATTTCTTCATTAATAGTTTTTGTTAAATCATCTTCTATATCGGTATATTCAACATCGCTATAATGGACCCCATCGAGAACTATACTTATTGTATCATCGCTTCCAATTGTGTATTCCCCATCGTTTTTGATGGATAAAATTAAAGGAAGACTACTTTGCCCCTGGTCAAATAAAACATTGTTTTCTAATGTAGGGCTTGTCCATTGAAATAGCAACCCGTTAGTTCCTCCAGCATATGGGCTCGAACTTTTTTCAGCATCTTCACTACTTGGATTGCATCCACTTAGAATGATAAGCGTAACAATCGCCATCAACGCGAACTCTTTTTTCATTAACACCACCTTGACTTATTGATTTTTAAAAGCTAACACCTACATCTT
>CAZTMQ010000027.1:3541-13332 GCA_964615385.1 uncultured Methanosarcinales archaeon | reverse complement strand
TTTTTTGAGCCACTTCAGATTCTGCTTTTTTCTGGAAGAATGAGGCCCTCGTTAGAAGCGATATATAGCTATTTGGAAAGAGCTCCAATCTCCTTAAGAAATGTAAATGGCAGATATTTTCAGGCACTTAATGATCTGTATTGGTCAACTGTTGATGCAAGCCATGCAGCACTTATGAAGCTTGGCTTTATCCCCCCTACCCCAACTAAGATCCCGGATGTTTTAGAAAAAGCTTCCAAAAGGGGCTTAATAGCGACAAAGCACATAGATTTTGCTAAAAGGGTTATCGCAATATATGAGGATTCAAAAAGAGGGCTTAAGAATAAGATTTCTGGTGCAGAAATAGATGATTTAAAAACCGATGCAGAGGATTTTATACTTGCAATGACAGATATTGTTGAAGGGAAGTAATATTTTTTAAGGTATAAATAATCTAGAATGCATTCAAAGCCATTGGTTAGGTTTGAAATGGCGATATGTGATGGGTGTTGGTTCTTATTGGTAGGACGCATAACTCTTTTCTTATTTTGTCCTTCTAAAAATAGTGCCTTGAGGGCTATCTATTAATTCTATCCCCCTCTTTAATAAGTCATCTCTTATTTTATCAGCGGTTTGGAAATCCTTTGCCTTTCTTGCCAGATCCCTTTTTTCAATCAGTTGCTCAATCTCTAAGTCTATGTCGCTTGCATTGCTTGAAAAGTCTATGACTCCAATGATATTGTTTACCTCTTTTAGAAAATCAAGGAGATTTAAGGCAGATTCTTTGGATAAATTGAGTTTATAGGATTTTGAAATGAGATCAAATATTGAAGCAAATGCAACAGGGGTATTTAAATCATCATCCATTGCCTCTATAAATCTTTCTCTGGCTTCATCAATGAGTGGGGTGGCGTTATCTCCTGTTTTTGATTTTATATTTTTTAGGAAGAATACAAAATCATTTAATTTTTTTATTGAATTGGTTGATGAAACCATTACATCGTTTGTGTAATTTATTTGAACCCGATAATTGTTTGATACAAAGAAATACCTAAGGGCTATTGGTGAGAAGCCGAGTTTTTTGATGTCATTAAGGGTGTAGAAATTCCCCAAGGACTTTGACATCTTTTTGCCATCTACTTTTAGGTGTTCGGAATGAAGCCAATAATTCACGAATTTCTTATTTTTTGCACCCTCACTTTGTGCAATCTCGTTTGTATGATGTGGAAATATTAGGTCTACACCCCCTGTGTGGATATCTATTGGCTGGCCAAGGTATTTCGTGCTCATTGCAGAGCATTCTATATGCCAACCTGGCCTTCCTTTGCCAAAAGGGCTTTCCCAAAAAACTTCCCCGTCCGGCTCAGAGTGTGCTTTCCAAAGCACAAAGTCTTTGGCATCCTCTTTCTCGTATTCGTCTGAGCTGAGCCGGCCATCAGCATTTTCTTTTAAGGTGTTTAGATCGAGGTTTGCAAGTTTTCCGTAATCTTTGAAAGAGGATATCTTAAAGTATACTGAGCCATCAGCAATATATGTGTGTTTGTTTTCTTTTAACGCCGTTATTATTTCAAGCATCTCAGGAATATTATCTGTTGCTCGGGGATAATATGTTGCAGGGACACAACCCATTTCCTTTATATCTGAAAAGAATAGGTCAATAAATTTTTGGGTAAACTCCCTAATGGGAATCTTTGCTTCTATTGAAGCCTTAATAGACTTATCATCGACATCTGTGAGATTCATTACGCTTACAACGTTATAGCCCCTATATCTAAGGTACCTTACTAAAACATCAACAAAAACAAATGCCCTTAGATTTCCTATATGAGGAGAATTATATACTGTAGGACCGCAGGAGTAAATTGTTACTTTATCTGCAGATAGTGGTACAAATTTCTCTTTTTTTCGACTTAGTGTGTTGTAAAATGATATTGGCATTTTTTTGCTCCAGTTTCGTATATTGCTAAGATTTTTTTCTCAAACGGATACGCTTTGGATTTTATACTTATTAAGTTTTATGTTATTTTTAAGCGATTTTTAGCTAGTTTGGAAAGGAAGGCACTTTAGGCCTTTGGAAAGAAGAAATTTGAACGGGGGTTGTTTTTTGTTTGCTTCCAATAAGGCGTTAGGAGCCTTTCAGATATTTTTACTATGTACTCATATGTATTTTTCTCCATTTCATTAAGGTGCTCTGCAAACCTACTTTGCCTCATTTCGTATAGGTGATGTGCCTTGCTTCCAATCTCTGAATCTATAAGGCCTAAAAGCTCAGTAAACATTAGCTCTATAAAATCAACTTGCCCTTCAAAGTAATGATAAGAGTTGATTTTGGGCCTACCAGGATATTTTATGCCCGATATAAAGCCCCCCTTTGGGTCTTTATAGAAGTTTCGCTGTATATCTTGCTTTATCTTTTTGTTAGAGTCGATTGCTCTTGACAATGAGAGGTACCACTCAGCCAAATCGTCTTTTGTAAGGTCTATTGTAGTTGGGGCGTAAATGAACATAATTCCCATTATATCCTTTAACTTTAGGTACTCTCTGCTTCTTTTGTCTTCATCACTATAAAGCTCTAAAAAGCGAAGCTCTTTTGGCGAAGGTATATCTTTTAGAGCCTGTTGTTGCTTTATAAATCTCCTACCTAGTTTCTCTCCAAAGCGCCTTGGACTTTTTAGTTTAACGGCGAATGCGATTGGATAGCCTTGCCTGAATTCAAGGTCACACATATACAATGCAACTTCATGTGGCATAAGGTAATCTAAGGTCTTTGGCGCACTTGCACTTTCTTTTTTGTTGTATAGGTCTTTTAAAATTTTGGTAACATTAGGATTACCTTTTTTAGATTTGAGGCACTCTAGAGTTGAGGATATATAATCACTCTTTTGATTTGAATCTGCACCTACTTGATCTAATTTTGATGAAATCCAGTTGTAATATTTTTCAGAATCAGCTTTGTGGTAGTGGCCTTTGTCTTTCTTATCAATAGAAAGTATTAAGTCTATTCTTTTTTCAAGGGTATCTGAAAGCATTGGCTTTTGTTTTAGATGCGAGTTGCTTTTTATTTTTGAAAGTTTCTTGTTTATGTATAAGCACAAAAAGTATGGATTTTCAAATAGCCAGTCTGTAATCTTTTCAAAGGAGCTTCCTACAAATAGCTGTGTTTTTTGTTTAACGTCTTTTAGATGCTCTTCTTTTATTATTCCAAGTGTTGTTATGAGCTCTGTAAAAAGGTAAGGCATTTTAATCTCTTTTATGTATTGAGCGGTCTCTTGAACTTCAAGCTCAAATTCATCGTCTAAAAAGGATTCAACACCATTTGCATCTTTTATCGTTGAGAAGAATTTAGACCGTTGCTCTTCGTATAGGCTTTCAATGTTTTTTCCATAAGAATCTCTATTGTGCTTAGAGATTCCTTCAAGTATTGACTCAAATAAGGGATAAAGCTCTTTTCCAACGTCTTCATAAGTTATATTGCCTAATTCTTTTTTTGAGCTATTAAATGAATCTATTTTTGTGTTAAACTCATCTATTGTGTTTATTAGTGATTCTAATGATGATTTTATTGGGCTACCCTCTTTTGAAAGGAGTTCGGAATACTTTTTCATCAGAGAATTTTTGTATAGCTTAGTGAGATTAGATATTTCGTTTCTAAATGAGTTATCATCAAACATCTTCATTTCGTATCTTTCAAATAAATAAATGGGAATTTGGCTTATTGAAAGCACTCTTAGGGCATTTACATCTGCGCCTAATTCTACGGGATTGGGATCATGGACATTATTTCCTAATTTGTTAAATTTCTCTTTTCCTTCGTTGACTACTTCAGTAGAAGAGGTGTTTCTTTTGATATACTGCAAAAGCAAATCAAGCGCTCTTTGTTTAAGGGCAATTACAGTATTAAGCGATTTTGCGCCTTTTTCTTTTGTTTTAGTGCCACATGAAATGTCAGAAATAACCTTTTCTCTAATTGATTCTAATTTCTCTATCTTTTGCGCCTGAAGTAATATTAGCTCATCTAATTTCCTTTGCTTTTTTCGCTTAGGCTCTTTTTCGGTTGAAAGAATCTCTGGCGCTTCGTTTTGGTTTTGCATTTTTCTTATTCGAGTGTATATTTTTTGTATTGATCTTTTATTATTGCGCGAGTTCTGTTTGCAGAGTTAAAAAGCTCCTGACAGAAATAACCACTGTCTCTATACATACGCTCTACGCAGTTTATCAAAAAGTTAAGCCGGGATGCAGTTTTAATGGGTGTTTGCTCCCTTTTTTGTCGCGCATTAAGCCTTAATGCCTCGTTGTGGGAAACAATGGATAAATCGCTAAATTCTTTGTAGAGGAGCTTTAGCGAGTCTATGGAATTTATAAAATTTGTTTTATCATAAAGACTTGTTGATTGTTTTGCAAGCTCGCCAATATTTTCCAGCTCGTTTTTGAATTCTTCCATTGTTTTTTTAGATTTTCTTAGATCTTGTAATTCAGGGATTTTTGTTTTTAGCATAGAGCCTTTTTTTGGCTTTGAACTTTGCATTTCCTTTACACTGGATAAAACTCCGTATTGTATAAAAAGCTTTGAAACATAAATTAGGTATAGGCTTTTTTCTTCAAGCTCTAAAAGCGTCTTTTCAATTGGCTCTCGATCAAAGCCTTCAAGAGTTAGGGTGTTATGAATTCTATCTGCTACCTTTATTGCAAGTATTTTATAATCTGTTCTATAATCGATATTTTGAGCGATGAATGAAAGGATTCCACTTTGGAGATAGTCTTTTTTTATAAAGGACTGATCAATTCGCTCATCAAGTTTTGCAAGGTCTGGACCAAATTTTTCTTTGATTCCTATGTAAAAAACGATTGAATCAATATAATCCCTGTAATCTTCAAGTCTTATCCGGCTTAATGCAGCGATGCCTTCTGAAGTTTTTTTGGCTAAATTTTCTTGAAGCCCACTCCTTATCATGTCATGCGTAAGGGATTTCTTTTTAAGAAGGCTCAAAAGCCTTTTTGATTCCGGGAAAATCTTCTTTTTTTCATCTATAAAATTCAGTGAGATCTCCTCTTCTATTTTTTTAATTGCCATATGAGAGGTGTCCTCAAGATAATCGTGGCCTAATGTTCCCATCATGTATTCAAAGCCAGTTATTCCCCGCTCTATTAGGTATTTAAGCATGAAGAGATGATGGGATAATGTAAATTTCTTATCCTTCCTTTTCAAAAGGGGGCCTCGATAAACTGAGTAGATTAGATATGCTAAGAATCTTTGAAGATAATCAAACTGAAGTGAACTTTCAAGTTTTACGCCGATTTCATTTTTTAAAAAATCTGAGATCTTGTCCCCTTCATATTTTATGTAATCTCTTAAGGAAATTTTATTTGGAATAAACTCTTCTCTTGTTATGAAATCAAGCTTTTCTTCTCCCTCATTTAAAAAAGCTAATTGGTCATATAGATTTGACACCGCTTCATCTATTGATTTAGTTTCTTTTATGAGCGATGAATATGCTTTTTGTTCCATAAAAGTAGTGAATAATTGTTATTTAAATAGTTTACTTGTCTGATTAATGGTAATAAGCATAAAATAGCGAACTTATTGCCGTTTAAGGTTTGATTTCGTGAAATCCTGTTATTTTGCATATTTGAGTCTTAAAAGCTATGTAAGAAGAGACTGATTCACAAAAACGATTAACCTCTCAACTATCAGCGAGATACCTCGTCATTTATGCCAAGGTCATTTCATTTTTTAGAGCTTGTTATTTAAAGGCAGAGGATAAATTTTTGACATTTTTGCCGTACTAATGGCTCTTTTGTTCCATTTAATTGTATTAGATAAAAAATATAGAAAATAATTAAAAAAAATAAGGCTTATACCTTTTTTAGAATCTCCTCAGCGTTTTTTAAGATCTCATCTAAAGCCATGAATGCGTTTCTTCCGTTTGAATCAACGGCTATTGGACTTCCCGATGAGAGAGTTAGTATTAAGTGAAACTCAAAGATTACTGATTTTTCTCTCTCGTGCACTTTTTTGGCGGTGACTTTTAGTGAGCTAAAGCCTTTTTCATAGTCTATGAATTTACGTACATAATTGCCAATTAGTTTTTTTATTATTATCATTTCAGAGCGATCAAAAAGGGAAAATCCTGAAAGCTCAATCATCTCGCCAAGCTTTATTCCTTTGTCTATTTGCTCTTCTTTTTGTACGTCTTCTTTTTGTACTTCATCCATTTCGGTAGCTTCTTCTTTTACACCTTCAGGTTGGGGGTTTGTTTCTGTTTGGTTTTCCATTGTAACTGGATTGGAATCTCCTTTATTTTTATAACTTTCTAAAGTGTGATTTAAGTAGACAAATAGAACTCATTTTACCTCACCACAAAATGTGTTTTAAAAAGGCATTTCTTATTAACTACTACAAGATAGAAAATAATATAAAAAGAGATTATAGCTTTTTCGAAATGAGCAGCTCAAATCGAGTAGGGAAAAAAAGAACTTCTCTTTTTTGCACTTTGGAATTCTGCAAAAAAAATCTTGAAAATGACTACAATGATGACGATATTACTAAAGACCCACGATTTCTTTTGGAGGGTTCATCAATTATAGATGCGATACTTAGCTATTATTTCTTACCTACCAGATATAACAGGGGGCTTCTCCCAAGTGATCAGAGTGGATTTTTAAAAGCAACTCATAATGAGATAATTCAGAATATCAGCCAGTATGGATGTGGAGACTTAATATTCGACAGTAAATTTTTTTATGATTTAGGGAAAAAACTCATCGAATACTCAACAGAGAATTTTTCTGACTTAAGAAAAGATGATTTGAGGACTGAGATTTTTTCTATTGCTGATAAATTGAGGAATTTAGATGAGGATAGACTCTCTTTAAGTATGAGACTTCTAAGTGCGGGACTAGGAAGCAAAATAGAGCAACGGATAGAACAGTTATATGTATCCAAAAATCTTGATCTACCAAGGTGTAATGGCTTTGAAGACTCTACGGAAATCAAAACCAAGCTTAGTTCAGGTTCTGAATACTTTTTTTTATGTAGAAAGATTGATGATACTATTCATGACTTTAACAGAAGAGCATATCCGTTTAATAAATGGTAAAAATTTAAGCCCTAGTTAATGAGATAACATGTGATTTTCGAGGTGAATTTAATGACAGAAGAAAAATGTGATTATTTAAATCAGTTTAATATTCCTTCTAAAGCGACGGGAGAGAAAATATTTGTTTTGGATACTAATGTAGCTATAAATGATCCCGAATGCTTTCGCAATTTTGGTGATAACATAGTAATCATCCCTTACCATACTATGATTACTGAACTTAATAATGTTCACAAGAAAACAAAAAATCCTATGACTTCTCATAATTGTATGGAAGCCTTAAGACATTTAAAGCTAATAAAGAAAAATGCAGAAAAAGAAATAGGCAATAATGATTTCAAAATTGCAGGCTATCAAGCAAATAAAGAGGGGGGCAAAATATTCTTTATCGATGAAACTAAATTAGGCAAGCCAGAGGATTTAGAATATAGTGCAGATTTGGGAATAGGGGATGAAAGATATTTAGAGTGCACAAGACAAATTAAAATGCGATATGAACCCTTGGGCTATAAGGTCGTTCTTGTTACAAATGATTTTGCTCTTAGCATTCATGCAGAATATAATAATATTAGTGCAGAGGCGATTAAAAGAGGTACAGTTGAAATAAATGACTTATTATCAGGCTATGGATTTTGTGTTAACCAAAATATTTTATCGGACCTATATTCTAATACCGAAAAGGATATTCCATTAGACAAGTATGCTTCAGCAAAAATGATTTCTAAAAAGTATCTTGGCGATCTTTTAAATAATAATTATGTTATTTTTGTATCATCAGAGGATGAAATCCATAAAATTGACTCAAAGAACTCATATTCTATCTTGGCAAAATATTCAAATAGTGTTTTTAGAATTGATAAAGGTGAAAACGCCTTAAGAAGACTTTACTATCATAACCCACATTTAACTATTTCAGGGATAAGACCCAAGAATTTAGAACAGTGGCTTTTCCTAAATAATTGTCTTGAACCAACTATTTCCCTTTCGGTTGGGTACGGACCAGAAGGCACGGGAAAGACATTTTTAGAGTTAGCTGCATCACTTAATATAGCTAGGAGGCATGTTAGCGAATTGAGTTCTGAAGAAGCAAAGGTAAAAGGACCTTTGATTCACCTGACAAAACCAATGAAATCAAGGGAAGAATATGGATATTTGCCCGGAGACTTAGAAGCAAAATTGGATCCTGCTTACAGCTCTTATATGAGAAATCTTAGAAAGCTTTGTACTTATATAGATAAGAGTCCTAGCTCCATTAAAATTAAGGGTTCTTTCAACAAAAATGTGCATGAATTCGGTTATGAAGGAAAAACCCCGCCTTCAATTGATGAGGTATATAGGTCTTTTGAAGGGCTATTTAAGGGAACAGAAAATAACGCACCACTTGCTGAATTCTTGCCATTGGGAATGTATAGAGGGATAAATATTTCTCCAAATGAGATTTTAGTGATTGATGAAATGCAAAATACAGAACCTGCTGATGCGAGGACACTGCTTTCTCGATCAGAAGAAGGAAGCAAAACATATGTTACTGGTTGCCCTTGGCAGGTTGATGACAGATTTTTGAGGGCAAATTATAACGGGCTTTTAACATTGATATATGCTATACAAAACACTAATTTAAAAGAGCATCCAGAATGGAATTTTTCAGCGGTTATAAAATTGATGCATCAAGAGAGAGGAAGACAGGCAGAATGGGCATCAGAGATGCTTAATAATATTTAGATTGTATTTTAGAAAAGCACGGAAAGTAGGTTAAATATCATATCTACTAAAAATGAGTAAACAATCAAACCTATTAAGAAACTGGGTATGAAGGGAAATCCGTTTTTGATTGTGACTTTCCTTATTTTTCCTTTTGAATAAAGCGCTTTTAGCCTTTCTAAATCCTCGATTTCTAAACCTACTTTCTTTTTTTTGCAGATTATGTTGCCATCCAAAGTAATGTCTTTTGTGATCCAATCGCCTTCGGTTAACTTTGGTATTTCGATATCTTTTGTCATTGCAGATTTTTCTGCGGATTTTATAAAGATATATAGCAAAAGGCTTAGGTAAGGAAAAACGGCTATAACAATAAATGAAAATCTAAGGTAAGGCTCTTTTATTAGAACTGATGAAAACATAAGGATTAATGAAGTAACTAAGATTATGATTTTATATTTTGAGACTTTTTTTGACTGAATTTTATATTCTTCTAAGAATTCCTTTCGTTTTAGAATTGCCTTTACTGCAATATATACAAGACCAAATATTCCACCTGAAATCATCGTTATAGCTATAAAAGGGAGTATACTAAGGCCGTGGTGAGAGTAACCTAAGAGATTTATGAAGGGAAATGATGCCTTTGTTGAGATTCCTAAGAGCGCTCCGATTCCTGAGAAAAACTTGGCATCGCCACCACCCCATTGCCCAGTATAATAAAGCACTGATGAAATGGCATAACAAAGCAAAAAGCCAGCAACCGAATTAATTATAGGCGTTAAAGAAGATACTGATATTGATACGAATAAATTATATGATAAACCTAAAAGTATTAATGAGTAATTTAACCAATCGGAGACCTCCAATCTTTTTAAGTCTGACCACGAAGCGATAATCAGATATATTAAAAGCACGGTAAAGAGCAAGATTTCCATTTTCTTTGGAAGTTTGGTTCTGTCTTTTTAAAGTTTTTGAGAAAAGCGGGCTTATGTGAAAATATATATAAAAAACACGTCT
>CAZTMQ010000027.1:0-3441 GCA_964615385.1 uncultured Methanosarcinales archaeon | reverse complement strand
TTAAAGTTTTTGAGAAAAGCGGGCTTATGTGAAAATATATATAAAAAACACGTCTGGCGGAAACTTATTTAACATATTAAAGTTAATATATTAAGGTACAAGGAAAAGTCCTATATGGACTTATGTGATTGTTAGCTCAATTCCAATATCTTTTGCTTTTTGTATAATTAAATTAAGATGGATGTCTGGAGAAATGGGAATTTTGGATTTTAAGCTTTCTACTTCAGATTCTAATTTGGGCAAGCTTAATCTTAATGATTGCATTTCATCTTCTAAATCTTTTAATGATTGTGAGATTTGATTCTTTTGTATTTTTGCAACCATTGATTGTTCTTCTTTTTCTAATTCGAAGAAATCTCTTCTTAAGTTGTTTATATAATCAAGGCTGTAGTCACATAACTCAGCTTTTGTTTTTTCAAGCTTTTTTTGATCAAGACTTAATGTATTTTTTTCAAGTGCCTTTTTTAAATCTCTTAGTATGTGGATGATTTTAATAGGAATTGAATCATCGGGGTTAAGAAAGGTTTTTAATGGCTCTTTAAGCATTTGCTCTATGAATTTCTCTTCTAAAGAGATATGACTATATTTTTTTAGTGCCTTTTCAAGTGCTGAGAATTTTTCAATAAATTCTAATTCCTTTTTTTCTTTGCTTTTAGTTATTTTGGATAGATTCTCTTCCTCTTTTTTTAGCCTTTTATATTCTATTTTATTTTTTATTGCGTTGATTTTCGCTTCAATTGATGTTAGGTTTTTTGTTAGGCCTTTTAGCTGATCCTCTTTTTTAGATAACTCTTCTGATATATTTTTGACTAACTGATCTTTTGTTTTAAACTCATTTATTTCAAGCTCGATTTCATCAAGTGATTTTAATGCGCTTGATTCATAATTAGACTTGCCTTTTTTTGCCAGAGTATTTATTGAAGTGATATTATAAGAGATTTTATCGATATCATGAGAATAAAAGTTTTCAAGGATTAAGGTTACCTTTCGTGTAGATTTTGAAAGCCCTTCACTTAGGGTTATAGCTGACTCAAAAAAGCCTTTTGGAGTGCTCGAGTTTAAACGCCTTATATCATCTATAAACCTCTTAAAGAGTATTGTGAATATCTCTTTGTTAGATTTGGCTATTTCTATTAGCCTTTGTTCTACCTTTGTATTTGTAAGCTCTTTTGTCTCAAAGGTTGATATGTTTTTTGAGAGGCTTTCGTTTTCATTAAGGATTTTTTGGATGAGTGGCATTGAAAGGGCTTGTGATTTTTTGAGCTCTATCTCTTTTTTGTTGGATACCCATGATTCGAGCTCTGATTGCCTTATCGACTCCTTTAACGGCTCATCGTTTTTGAATAGTTTGATTATTGAGCTTAAGATTCCCATTTAGATTATCACTTGAAATACTTGTTTTAATAGGCTTTTGGTCTTTGATGTTTAAAAATAATTGTATCTTAGAGTTTAGTTTAGAGGGAATTATTTTCAAATTGAGAAACATTCAAATAAGTGAGAGCGGTAAGGAATGTTACCTTCTAGCTATAAATGAATATAATTTGGTATATTTAAAAGAATAGGTTGCCCATGAGTGGATTCTTGAGATAAATAATTGAAGATAAATTAATACAGTTATTTATACATAAGATCTTAGAGATATGTATCGTTGAGTATTGTTGATGAAAAAAACATTAAAGGGATTATTAGCCTTGGATTGTGGGGCTTAGATTTTTTAATGAGTGATTTAAAGATGATTTAGCACTTATTTAAGGGTAATATTTACTATGAAAAGACAAAATTTAAGTTCTTAAATGTTTAAGACTACCTTTTGGGAAATTAGCCACTCTAATGCAATTATATATTGAGTATTAGAATTTAGGCTGGTAAAATTCATGATAGAGACTTTAAAAGCTTGATTCCATCAACATCACCAATAAAACAATCACCATTATAGAATATAAGTGGCACTCCTAACATGTTGTGGTTTATCTTGCAAAGCCCTGCTACATAAAAGATCTCATCTTGATTGCTTTGATTTGCATAAACTTCCTTTGAGATTATTGTAAGTTTTGCATCAAGATTGTTTTCATAAATGTAATTTTCTACAAGCCTGCAGTGCGGACAGCTTTCACCATAATAAAATAGGACGGTCCCGTTTTGATAAGTAAAGTCAATGTCAATAGGTGGAGAAGAAGGTCTTAGTATCAAAAGAAGAATTAATACAACCAAAGCAAATATTAAAGCCAATGCAAGATAGTCTCTTTTTTTAATTATTTTCACCTAATTGTTCTATTTTTTTGCTTGCAAATCTTTTGAATATTTTAACTCTTTTAAATGATGGGCAGATATTAAATCATTTGATATTGCCTCAAATATTGGCGGGATACTTAGAGAGGAAAGCTCATCTTTTAGGCTTAGGCCATTGTCCTTTTTGAATTTCCAAACATAACTATTTAGATCTGTTAGCTCTTCTTTTGTAAATGCTGAATCCCTTGATACATTAATTGTGTTTGGAAAGCTTTCTTCTTGAATATCTTTTTCGTAAAGCGAGAGGTAAAGCTTGTAGGTTGAAAAGGGCGTGATTGGCGAGAGCAGTTTTAAAAGCGATCTAATGACGTGGTTTAGAGTAAAAATGCTTGCGTTTCTTTGAGATTTTGAAAAGGTGTTATTCATATTGTAAGCCCTTGGCTTGACTAGTTCAAGGTAGTGAGATGAGAATGTTTCCCATATGAAATTCTTGATTAGTTTTGCAGGGTTATGAAAATCATAAGCATTGTATTTTTCTTTTGAAAAGGTTATTATTTCGTTTAATTCTGAGATTATGAATTTGTCAAGTTCCATTAGCTCGTATTCTTCTGAGTCATCATATTCGAATGTGGAGATGAACCTGCAGATATTCCATAGTTTTGTGAGTGTCTTTTTTGAGGATTCAATCCTATCAAAAGAGCATCTTAAATCGGTTTGGTGGATGTTTCCTTCAAGTGCACACCAAAGCCTAAAGGGGTCTGCCCCTAGCTTTTCTATTATCAGCTTTGGGTCTATGCCGTTTCCTTTGGATTTTGACATCTTTTTGCCGGACTCATCTACTATGTGATAGTGTATGAAGACATCTTCAAATATTGGATTACCCGTTAGGAGATAGCATCTTAGTAATGTGTAGTATAGCCATGTTCTTACGATTTCCTTTCCTTGGGGCCTTAATGTGCAAACAGGATTTTTGTTGTAAAATTTGGGGTTTCTGAGATAGCCTATATTAAAAAGCGGGGAAATAGAGGAATCAAACCAAGTATCAAGTACCCTTGTTTCACCGATAAATTCCGTTCCTTTGCATTTTGGGCACTCTTTTATTGGGCATGGCTCTTTCCAAGGAGTGTGATATTTTCCAAGCTCTTTAGGCACTATGATTTCTGAGCAGTTTTTGCAATGCCACATTGGAATTTCTGTTCCGTAAAACCTTCT
>CAZTMQ010000026.1:8106-14441 GCA_964615385.1 uncultured Methanosarcinales archaeon | reverse complement strand
TATCAGTAATCACAGATAACCTTTTTGGTAGTTACAGTGCAATTGTGACACCCGTATTTTTTACTTTTTTCTTTTTTTTGATAGGGATATTTTACAAAAAAACTAGGCTTGTGAGCTTATTATTCCTCGTCCTTTTTTTATACCAGATGAACCCATACTCTTTTGATATACATCTCATAAATTTTTTCTCCCTTATTATTCCAATCATCTATTTTTATGAAAACAAAAACAAAAGAACAATATATCATATAATTCTCATAGCACTTGTCTTCAATGCTTCAGTAATTGGCTTTTCGAAAGAGCCCCATCAAGATGGAAGATACATTCTAAAGCTTTATGATGAAATAAATGGCCACAACGCAAATTTATATGTGCCCCACCCAAGCTTATTCTTTGGCTTTCTTTTTAAGGAAAGCAACGTAACAGTTTATGGGATTGAAGAGCTACCTTATATCTCTAGACCTGAAGAGGATTATGTAATAATAAGTACAGATAGAGTAGAAACGTTAGTTAAAAGAAACTATGAATATTTCAAAATGAAGGTTTTAAGACCATTATCGCCACATGATGGCCAGACAATATTAAAGATTATAGATAAATAGATAGATTTTATCCAACCGGGCTTTTCAAAGGTTTTTTGCTTTGAATCTTGTATACGGAAGCGTACCATTCATAGTCTTTTAAATGAATAAGATTGTAATCTTCATGTATTATCAGGGCATTGGACTCCATTGTTAGTTTTTCTTTACAATAAACCCCACAATAAAGAACATAGCAAGATTTTGCAAAATCAATATCGCGCCTTCCATTCAACTCTACAAATTCCCTGTATGTAATCACATTTAAATCAGAAGTAGAAGTTATAAAATTATGGTTGTAAGCAACAATCGTGCATTCTTTGGGTGTAAATCTTATTACATCAATAACTGATAATGTCTGAAATTTAAAGTAATTTTGTTCCTGCGCTTCATAAACTGCATTTACATAAGGCAAATATAAGATTGATATTAGTATCACAATTGATATGGATATCTTTGATGTTATTAAAAGACCTATTTTATTTAATGAGAATATCCCAAACGCTACAAATAACACAAATATCAGATAAAATGTAAGATAAAACCTTGTTCTAGCCTGGACTGTTGGCCAGGCAAGAAAGTACGCAAGATAGAATATAATCAAGAAGATTATCAAAAAGATAAATTCATTACGTTTGCACTTTGCAAATAAAAAAGTGCCCAGTGCCAAAAGCCCTAAAAGAAATAAATTAACTAATATATTCATATGGGCTGGAAAAAATATTGCTTTAAGATCAATTTTAGAGTTGTGTATGAGATTCCCAATGGAGAAGTTATCCTCAAATTCTCCCAAAGATTCCTTTTGCGACCAATTATTTGTGAAAAAAAGCTCAAGCTGGTTTATGAAATTTGGAAGCATTAAAAAAGCTAACACTAAGATTATGAGAACATTTCTCTTTGTCAAATATCTTTTTGGCTTTAATCTATAGATAATAAATAGGGGAATTAGGAGAAGAAACACAACATGATTTTCAGTTCTTGCAATTGAAGCTAAAACCATAGAACAGATTGTTAGGACTAAAAGGCTTGATTTTTTCTTATCAGAAAACATTAAAGCAAGCATCAAAGATAAAAGCAAAAAGAACAATGAAATGACATTTCTTTCAGCGCTCGTGCACCAAACGACGTGCTCAGCGAGAATTGACAAAAAGAACGCCGAAGTCAAGGCAATTTTCTCGTTTTTAGTCACATAATAAGTGAATAAGAAGAATAGAATCACAGTAAATACCCCAAATGCAAGTGATGTATAAATAGCAGTTTGATTAGATATTCCAAAAGTTAAAAAAGAAAATGAGTAGAGTATTGGCGCAAGTATTGGTTCTTTTTGATACATTTCATAAAAGCGCCAATCAAGATTGATTATCTTTTTTGCATTGGCCATGTAATCAAATTCATCAAAATACATCCTGTGGCCTATAGGAAAATAAAGTCTTATAGAAATAGAAACAATTACAATAAATAAAAGGCCAATCCAGTATTTTCTTCTAATTTTTTCAAATGGCTTGATTATATCCTTACGATTTTTATAAAACAAGTAAATACAAAAGGCAAGCAATGTCAGAGAGAATGGTATTAATAGGTATTCTCTAAAACCCTTGGTCATATCCAAAATCAATTCAAGAACCAAAAAACATCGCCTCTTTAAAAAAAACATAATGGAAAACAAAAAAATAATTTAACAAACAACGTACTTGAGGATTACAAAAACTAATAATTTATATAAGTTGTGGTTTAACCTTTCTCAAATGAAAAATATGAGGAATAAATAGATATTGAAGCTATATCTTTGAATAAATATGTTCACACCATAAAATAGAAAACGGTAAATTAGGAGCTTATCGAAATGAAGAAAGTAGTTATCTTAGAGCCTTTTTTAAACGAGCCTAGAAAAAACAGCCTTATTAAAAGCAAGGAACCAAATATCTCAACATTTAGGGCGATTACCTTACTGAAGAAGAAATTTAAGGTTGAGCTTATAGATTTAAAGATTGATAATGTTTCTAAAAAGGAAATATTTGGCAAAATAAAGGTTGCTGATTTTTTGTTTATAAATGTGAAATCATATAACAAGGCATTTTGCCAAAACATAATTAAATTCGCACTAAACAAGTCTTTAACAAAGGTTTTTGTGTTTGGCCAAATTCCATCTTATGACCCTGCTTTGATACATATTCAAGGGCCTGAAATTCAAGCCGACACAAATTCATTTGTTTCCTTCATACAGGGAGAATTTTATAATTTCTCAAGATTTTTTATAGAAGACCCAAAAAAATACACTAATATGAAAATAATAAATCTAAAACTCCATAGCGATTTTGAAGACATTGACAAGATACCACCACTTGATATTAAAGAGCTTAAAAAAAGAAAATATTATACTGTTTACCCATTAAAAAAGATTCGAAAAACTCGCTGGGCCTTTATGAACCTAACAGAGGGTTGCCCACACAAATGTATCTTTTGTTCCCAAACGTTACGGATAAGCCATGGGAAGAAACTAAGGCATTTTTCATGTATTGAAGCTATCAAAAGAATTAAAAGGATGCTTTCATTTGGATTTAACGCAATAAGATTTAATGATGATAATTTCTTATGTGACAAGGTTTTTATTAAAGACCTATGCAAGGAGCTTATCAAAAGAAAAATTATTTTTAGATGGATGGCTCAAGTTCGGGCAGACTCTATTGATGAAAAGACGCTACTATTTATGAAAAAGGCAGGCTGTGAATCGCTTAACTTTGGGGTTGAAAGTGCAAGTGATAAGATACTTAAGACCTTAGAAAAAGGAGAGGATATAGCGAATATTAAAGATGCCATAATTCTTTGCAAAAAACATAAGATTTTAACCGTTAACTACTATATGATTGGTTCCCCAAAGGAAAGGATTTCGGATATAAAAAAGACTATTGATTTTTCGTTTGAAACAAAACCAGATGTTTTGCAGATTGCTTATTTTACTGCTTACGAAGGCTCTCCATTTTTTGAGAAAAATAAGGAAATCATTCTTAGTGGAAAAAATGGCTATTCATATCATTATTCTACGATGAATTTTAATTTTAGCTATGTAAAAAAAAGGAAATTAAAATCGATATATAAAAGCTGGTACATTAAATACTATTTTACACATCCACTAAAAAGCCTCAGGATAATTTTAAATATGGCTTGTATTAAACTATTTTAGCCTTATAATGTCTAATTTATTTTTGACATATATTTTTTTATAAGTATATTTTTTAGCGCAAAAAGACAAGGCGTGTTAAAATGAAATTATTGAAATTAGCTAATCCAAAATGCAGTAATACTTTAAAAAATGTTATATTTGTTGCATACATTGCTTTATTTTTATTGTTGCTTGTGATATTTTGGGATAAAGGGATTATTGATTCTATAATCAATATGCGATATGAGTTCATTGTAATTTTTTTGCTTGGGTGTATTATCGCTGCGTACTCAACTAAATTGATATCTAAGAAATCAGGGATAGAGGAAGAAATTAATGATGAGATAACGCTCAATGTTAACACTATTAAAAAAAATGAGTTGCTTGCCCTTCTAGGAATTTTTTTATTGGGACTATTTTTACTTTTGTCAAAGCTAATTTGGCAAGAAAATTATTTGAAACACGAACTGGGTTTTTTGGCTTTTGGCGCTATATTATTAGTATTAATGTGTATGTGCTATGACTATTTTAATTCTAAACAAATAAAAAAAACGAATAAAAAGAAAAGCAAAAGCTCAATCTTCTTATATTTGCTAAGATTTATCCTAGAAGTCCCAAAGCTTTTATTCCTCTTTTTAGCATTAGAAAGAGGGACAAATCTTGGAATCATTTTTGTGATTATTGGGCTTGGTAGCCTGTTTTATTCATTGCTGCCAAGGGGGATATTTTTATTAGATAGCCTAGTTTTAGCGATCTTTATCTTATTTAATTATACTTTCGAAGAATTTTTGGTGTTTATATTGTTTTCAAGATTTCTAGGGGCAGGTTTTATCATATTACTCTATATAGTGGCTAAATTCATTTTAAACAAGATCCAAAAGGTGGCTTAATATATGGCAATACCAAGGCAAATAATAAGGACTAAATTCATATCCCCTTTAGTTATATTAAAGAGACAAAAGGAGTTAGAAACCAAGGCAAAACAAATTGTTGCAGGATTCTTTGATATAAGGGATTTTAATCAGCTAATTTTTATGGATTCTTCAAGAAACAGTTTTTACTGGGTGCTTTCCCAGCTAAAAAGGTTTGTTAGAAAAAAAAAGATTATTTTAGCAGGCTATAATTTTAGCCTGATGAGAGAAATTGCCATTAAAGCGGGCTTTGAGCCTTTGTACGCGGATGCCAGCCTTGATGACTTTAATATTAGTCTTAAGAGTGTTAAAAAGCTAATTGATAAGGATGTCGGTGTCGCAATTCTTCCCCACATTTTTGGAATTAGCTTAAAAAAAGAAATTTTTGATGAGCTAAAAAAGCAAGATATTTTTATTATAGAAGACTGCGCCCATACTTATCCTTTATCTTTAAACATAAAAAAACAATCTATATTTAAAAAAGCTAATAGAAGTCAAGTAAAATTCCAAAGCTATGCCCCTGGAACACTAGGAGATTTGTCCATTTATAGCTTTAATTTTTCTAAACAGATATCTGCTACCTATGGCGGGTTGATTGTTCTTAACGAATTAAATGACCCAAAATTTAAAGGATTTAGAGATTTGTTTTTTGGCCTTAATAGATCATTAAAGCCTAAAGGGTTTTTAGAAGAGATTAAGGCTTATCTTAAATCTATCATTAGCTCACTGCTTTTTAGTAGGACTATCTTTAGTATGTTAATTTTTCCAATGATTGTTGGTGCAAGTAAAAGGGGAAAAGAAGAAGACATTATTGATAAGCTTTCAAATGATCCAAAAGACTTTAAGCCTGCCCCTGTTAAAAGGATGGGCAAGCTTGGCTTAATGCATCTTATCTTAAGTATTAAAGGATTTTTCAAAAGGGCTAACAGGCTGATTTATATTCAAAATGAATATGACCAAACTATAAAAAAGAGCGAACAGGAAGCTTCTCCTGAAAGTATATATGATGCAGAAGAGAGAAAGAGAATACAATTCCTATACCCCATAGTAACAAATGATTTAAAATCAGCTAAAAGAACCCTTTTGAAAAAAGGGATTGATGTGAAGAAAAATTATTGTGTAGATATATCAAACGGTTTGTGTAAGAATGCCAAATTCCTTGAAGAGCATGTGCTTTACATCCCATTTCATGAAAAAATAAGCAAAAGAGAAATAATATTAATCAAGTCTGAAGCAAAAGGGATTTTTATGTAAAAAGGATTAAGCCACGCTGATTAAATTAAAGTGTTTTTTTGTTTAGTTGTAACACATTTTTGGTTTTTTTTTTGAAATCACTTTTATTTAAAAAAGAAATAATAAATGATTTAAGATGTTACATAAACCAAAAGAAACCGCTTCAAAGAAACAATAAAAAGCCATTAAAAAGAGATTAGAAATGAAAAAAAAGATTGTGTTTATCTATCCTCTATCGGGGATTTATGATAAATTATACAAAACAATACCTCTTCCTGCACTTTCTGCATTACGAGAAGTAGATACAAAAAAATATAATATTCTGATTATAGACCAAAAGCTATTGGGCTGGGATAAACTTTTAAGAAGTACATTTAAAGAAGATGTGCTATTGTATTGTGTATCTGCTTTTACGGGCTACCAATCACACTTTGGGGCACTAATCTCTAAAAA
>CAZTMQ010000026.1:0-8006 GCA_964615385.1 uncultured Methanosarcinales archaeon | reverse complement strand
AAAGACTATAGCTCTTATCTCAAGGCTTTTAAAGGACAACAAGAACTGTCTTATTCAGCCGATGTATATCACTGTGCCTTATCCTAATACAACTTATTTTAAACAAGCACTTAAAGCAGGATTAAAAGAGCCCAAAAGACTTAGTGACTGGTCTTATTATGATTCCTTTAGGATTTCAAGGTATCTACCCTGGCTAGGCCCAAAAAAAAGAAGGCTTTATGAGTTTTTGATGTACTCATCTTATTTGATTGATGAAAAGGTTAGATATTATTTCTCCTCTAAACTCCTTGGTAAGATTGCATCTTTTTTGCTTTTGGCGTATAGGCCTTTTGTGATGCTTAGATTTAAGATATTATTTCCATTTCCTTACTTTGAATTAATAGGTGGAAGGCTTGTAAATAGAAGGTTTTTGAAAAAAGAGGAAAAGATAATCAAAAGCATATGAATCCTTAGAGTAATTCTGTTTATTTATTTTGCCCATCCATGTTAATTGATGCTAAAATCTAGGTTCTTTAAAAAAATCTTGGTCATAAACAAAATAAGTCCAATATCTTTAAATATTACATTAAAAATAATTATGCTATGGAACCTAAATCAGGATACAAAAAACGCACAAATAGCAGTTTAAAAAGTATTAATATTTCCATTATCATCCCAACAATTAATTCTGAGAAACGAATAGAAAGGATTACAAACCACATACAAAACTATCTATCCAAAAGAGTTTTTGTAGATAAATTTGAGATAATAATTGCTGCGCAAACAAGCGATGATAACACTTTTGAAATCATTAAAAAGATTAAATCAAAGACTGTTGTTCCTTTATTTATCCGACCACGAGGGAAAGGAATTGGGATACAAGAGGGGATTAAAGCCAGTAAGTTCGAATGGATATGTATAATCGATGATGATATGTCTTACCCAATAGAGTTTATAGATGATTGTAATGGGCTTTTTGATAGCGTTGATATATTTATCGGCTCAAGATACATAAGAAAGCAGGATACTCCCTTTTTAAGAAAGGTAGGTGGGTTCGTATATAGAATGTATGCTAAAATGCTTTTTAGAATTAAAGAAGCAGATGTCCAATCAGGGCTTAAGCTTTTTAGAAAGGATGTTTTTGAAAAGATTAAAAATCCAAAGGAGCCAGATTACCTTTGGGACACGGTATTTTTATATTATGCAAACAGAAAAAAACTAAGAATAAAAGAGATTCCAATAGAATACAAATATATCCCAAACCAACTGAAATTCTTTAAGACTGCCTTAAAAATGTTTAGAAGGGCTACATCTCTTTGGTGGAAGATTGTAATTAGAAAAAAGCCATAGGTACACACCTCCAAAAAGCCAGCTTAAGCCAGCCATTAATTCCCAAATAAAAGTTATTCTTTAAAAAAACTTATAAAGTAGCCTAGAATCCTAAAATAGTATGGATTGTATCAAATATCACGTTTTAGCGGGAAAGGAATGCGAACAAAGGTGCCTTTTTTGCCCCTATTCTTTTGAATATAGAGAAGTGTTAAAACCAACCATTGTTAGTCCTGAGATTAAAGAAGGCTCTAAGATTAAGGATTGTTCTGAGATTAAAGAAGATTCTGAAAGTAAAGAAGACTCAAGAACTAACGAAGGCTCAAGCAATAGCGAAGCACCAAAAGAAGATAAAGATTTAGTGATAAATAAAAGCCTTGTTGCTAAAAAAGAAGTTGATAAGAAACGCAAACTCCTAACAATTTCAGGTAAAAACCCGTTTAGTTCTTACAATGTTCTAAAGCTAATTGAGGATAATTATAATGGCTTTGAAGAGATCACAATATTTGCACCAGGCTACTCATTTCTTGACTTAGCCTTGATAGAACAACTAAAGAAATACAAAAAAAAGTTGCTCATTAAGGTAATGGTTCTATCCCATAGAAGAGACGTTCATGATCTTATTACATCATCAAGGGATTCATGGGCCAAAAGTTGTAAGGCAATTCTCCTTTTAAAAAAGAATGACTTCAATGTAAGAGTTTGCACAGTAATGACTAAGATAAACTATTTTTACTTAAAAGAGATGCCATTTTTTGTAAAAACCTTAGGACTTAATGAATGGGAGCTTTCGTATGTTAAACCAGTTGGAAGAGCACTAGAAAACATTGAAATGCTTATGCCTGCAATTGACATGGCAATTCCTTTTTTAGAAGATGTTTTATATCAGGCCTCAGAAAATGAAATTACCGTTTATATTAAGGATATTCCTTTTTGTATACTTGAAAAAACTAGGTCAAAAGGACTAAATGTAGAATTTAGCAGTGAAAATGAAATTTTTGAAAAGCCACTAAGTTGTAAAGAGTGTTTAAAAAACGCGGCGTGTAAAGGTTTTTTTAAAGAATATTTTAAAATGTTTGATATTAAGGCTAATGAAATTTTAAAGCCAATTAAGTAGGACAAAACACCTTTTTTTACCTAAAATAGGTGTTTTTTTTATTTGAAGCATTTTTTAGTTTAGTTAAGAAAAAGGATTTGATGAGAAAATGGATGGCTACCTAGTGCTTTGCATGGACTGTAACCACAAATGCATCTTTTGTTCAGTTAAAAAACAAGAGCTGTATTTAACCAGAGAAGATTTTGAGAGTAAGGTAGATGCATTAATAAAAACTGGAACTGTGAGGTTCGTCTTTACAGGGGGAGAACCTACAATGCATCCAGATATTGTATTGTTTGCAAGGATTGTAAAGGAAAAGCTTCCTAGTGCCGAAATAAGGATTATCACAAATGGAACAAAGCTTAATGAAAAGCTTTTAACCGAACTTAGCCCTTATGTAAAGAAGCTTGTATTCTCTATTCACCACATTGACCCAAAGATTCAGATGGAGATAAATGGAACCGATGAAATCGAGTTGCCAAGGGTTTTTGAAAATATTAAGATTGCTACTAGACTAGGGTTTGAAATAAGCATAAACACCACTATAATTGAACAGAATTATAAGATTTTACCACAAATAGTAAAAACATTAACTGCTCTATCTGAGAATATCACAACATACACAATGAATTTTGTTGATGCACATTCTGATGATGAAGAGGTTTTTGAATCGTTATCAAAAGGCATTGTTCCAAGGTACTATAAAGTGGAGCCTTATCTTAGGGAAGCCATTGATTATTGCAGAAAAAATTATGTAACCTTAAGGATTGAAAGGGTTCCTTTGTGCTATATGAGAGGAAATGAGGACTTTTCATCTGAGGCTCTTAGGGCTTGTGGTGTTGAATACTATGAAACCTTCTTTTTGGATAGTGTTGCGTCTTACTTTGACATGGCTTATATAAAGGATGAAAAAAGTTGCAAGAAATGCTATCTTAACTCAATATGCCCAGGTGTTAAGAAAAATTATCATAAAATCTTTGGCTCTAAAGAAACTTATCCTGTTTTGGATGACGCCACTAAGGTTATATTTAACATCAAGCAGAGAAACAGGTATAAGGACACCGTATTTGCATTGCATACTAAGGAAGAAGAAATTGAAAAGAATATCTATAAGATGATAGATTTTTTGGGCGGAGCTAAAAGGTTTTTCCAAAATATCAACGCAAACAACGTTTTGGTTTACAAAGACAATATGATAAATACTAATAGGATTTACAAAAGTCTAAAAGAGAACTTCAGAGGGCTTTCTTTTATATCAAATATGAAGAAGGAAAAGGTTTATCGGCCCTTTAATAGGATAATTAAGGCTTTTGAGATTGACGGTTTTATATCCAAATGTAACTTCTCCATTGTTTTATCATCTGTCAAAAACGATGTTAATTTCTTTTATACATTAGACCATTTGATTGAAAATCCTATGCTTGTGGATTTTAAAAAGAAGCTTGAAGAAAGTGAAGTTAATATTAAAAATGAGATATTTTTAGATATGCTTTCTTTTATAAAACCAAAAATAAGGCTAAGCATCGTGTATGATAAGTCCGCAGGGCTTCTCTACGCTGCGATAGACCCGCTTTCAATTGAAATGGCTCTAAAAGAAAAATACGGCAGAACCAAAAATAACACTATTGATTTTGCAATCAGAAGAAAGATTACAAATTCTCTTATTGAGATTAAGGAAATTTAGACCTTCTTAAGAGGTTAATTCTTTTGTTGTTTTGTTCTTTAAATGTTAAGATGTTCTTCTTAATAAAATATCTCTCAAAACCGACCATTAAAGCGCTTAAGCTTTCTAAGTTGTTCAAGATATTTTAAAAAGACCTTAAAGGATGCCTTGCTTTTTCCCTTTTGCCTGCTAACAAAAAGTATCGGGATTTCTCCAATCTTTTTGTAGTTAGCCTTTACTATGAACTCTAAACCTATCTTAAAGCCTAAAGGGTCGTAGCTAATGCCTTCAATGCATTCTCTTTTTATCATAAAAAAGCCAGCGAGTGGATCTTTAATGTTAGTAAATCTTTTAGCTAAAGAAGCTGTAATTCTTGATATTAAGAGCCTAAATTTTGAAAACCCTTTGGTTTTTCCACCTTTAACAAATCTGCTTCCAAAAACAAAATCATAAACATCTTTGTTAATTAAATTAAACATGTCTTTAATCCTTTCAGGAGGGTGGCTCAAATCTGAATCCATTACACAAATAAGCTTTCCCCTAGAAAGATTAATTCCATCTAAAACTGCTGAGGACAGCCCTCGCTTATTAATTCTGTGCAAAACAAAAAGATTGCATGTCTTATCCTTAGCTATTTCATCAAGTAACTTGCCAGTGCCATCTGGCGAGTTATCATCTACAAATATTATTTCATAATTTAGCTTTTCTGCCCTAAGAGAAACGTTTATTTTAATTATTAAGGCCTTTACGTTCTGCACTTCATTATAAGTCGGAACTATAATGGATAAATCAATATTTGAAGATTCTTTATACTTTAATATCAATGAAAAACACCCATTTGATACAATCTTACTAACACAATTTTACTTTTACTAATTTGCTTTTGTATCTAATATGGCAATTTGTGCTCAAATCAATTTTCTCAACCCGAATGTTTCTACTATATTGTAATCAGTTAGCTTCCAAATTTCATTTGATGAAAGCCCCTGGGCCCTAAGTTCATCAAGGAGCCTACCATGCATGCTAAAATCCGCAATTCCTGAAGCATAGGGATTATTCATTTCAGGATTTGTCTTTTCTTCAATAGTGTGCGGGGCAAAATCGGTTTCAATAAAATCTACTTTGCCATCCAAAATAGATTGAAACAGCTGTTCTTGGCTTTTTCCATCTCTTATTGGAGGATTGACCTTGAGCATCAGCGCCTGATCTTTTTCTAAGGCATCCATATACTCAGTGCTGTAAAGAGCATGATGTGGGGTAATCCCACATGTAATTTTGTAGTCTAAATTATTCTTTGCTGAATTTATGAGTCCTATGGATTTGGGGTTTGAGATATGACAGATATGAAGATTGCCCCTAAAATTAGCTAATCTTGCTGAATAGATAATATTTTTTATTGAATAGTATTCACTCTCCAATGGCCTTGTATCATTATGGCTTGAGGGGTAATTTGGGTTCCATTGTTCTGGTTTAAATAACTCCTCTTCTTCACAATGAACTGCTAAAACCCCCTGATACTTAAGGCCACTTAGAGACTTTAGTATTTCATATTGTGAGTATTTATCTGTTACCTTAAGGTCTCCAGTAGTTGCTGCACAATAGAGTTTTAGTCCTACTACCCTTGGAAAGAACTCATAATATGTATCGACTACTTCTCGGACTTGTGAGGGCTCTGATGTCAAGCCTAAATAAAGGCAATGCTCTACAGAGAGTCCGTTTTTTTCTATCGCATTATTTGCATCTTCTATTCTTTTTAAGGCAAGATCCCTTGAAGTTATCGGTGGCTTTGTGTTTGGCATCTCAAATACCTGCCTGAAACCATGTATCTGTGCCAAAATAAGCCCCTTTTCAAGTGTCATCTTATGTGCCTCACCCCAATCCCTTAAATGAACGTGCGGGTCTATCATTTTTTACCTCCCAAAATACATCTCAACATCAGCATAATTTAAACCATTATCCTAACAATTTTTACCTAATATTAATTGGTATAATAACATTTCTGTTTTGTAAAATTCCTTTAAAAAAAATGTTTTAAAAAAACGCATTAAACACTTTAAAAGTTTAAAAAATGGCCTAATCCATTTACACCCATTTACACCCATTTACATGCCAACCCTAAAAAACGCCATAAAAAGGCAAATTTAAATGCTGACTTCTTTGAATCTGTACATCCTTTATTTTTTGATATTATCTTTTTTGACTTTATAACCTTGTTAATCAAATTTCATTTATCTGGTTTTCTTTTAGGTATTTAGAGCTTACAAATGTACCATGCTGGCAGGTGAGCTTTTCGCCACATGCACATTCACCACAGATTCCTATACCACACATGCTCTTTGGCTCAAGCGAACAATATATCTTTTCTTCAGAGATTCCTAACCTTCCTTCTATTTCTGAGGCCTTGTTCATAAATTTTATTGAACCGATATTATAACAGATAAAATTCTTCAATTGGTCGTTTTCCTTATTGTTGTTTGACAGAATGTAATCTGTTAAGGATTCCAAAACCCTGCCTTTTATCCCGTTATCTGTTATTGGAATGTAACAAAGCTCTTGCATAAAATTTTCTTTTGAAAGAGACTCTTTATTATCTGTAATTCCATGAAATATGACACATTCTAGGCCGTCTGCCTTTAGAGATTTGGCAAGGCTTGGCGCAACGGCTACACCTGAGCCTCCCGCAACAATCAAAGCAATCTGGGTATCTGTATCAGGCGAATTAATCCCATTGCCATATGGGCCCCTCAGGTATATTGCGTCACCTTTTTTTAGCGAGAATATGGACCTTGTAAAAAGGCCTTTATCTTCTGTTGGGTCATAATCTCTTTTTCTTATAAGAAATGTCAAAGGCTCATTTGAAACTATTGAAAAGGGCTTTTCACCAAAATCAGGATGCCATAAAAAGGCGTATTGGCTTTCTTTAAAATCAAGGTATCCATCGAGTTTTAGAATTCGAAGGGTATCACTTAAATCCTTAATTTCCTTTATTTTATGCCTGCTGTATTCAAGTTGCCGGCCAGGTTTTACAAATTTTATTGAACTGTGGCTAAAATATATTGCATCTTCGCTGAGTGCTTTAACGAATTCTTGGAGATTTTGTTGGCCAACTCTTCCGATTATGCTTCCAAGCCCAACTGCACTTGCCCCAGCGCAAAGCATGTTTCTTACATCGTCTCCATTAGATATGCCACCCATTCCAATTATGGGTATGTTTGGCCCTATTGCTTTTCTAATATCTTTAACACTTTCTATTGCTTTTTCTTTTATCCATTCTCCTGATTTTCCACCTAAGTGACCTTTGGGATTATAAAGTACTGCCCTACCTGAAGTGGGGTCAATATACTCAATCGGCCCAACAGTGTTTATTGCACTAATGCCATCAGCTCCTGCGGCCATGGCGTATTTTGCAATCTCTCCAAGATTGTTAACATTGGGCGTTAGTTTTGGAAACACTAAAGCAGATGTATTAGATTTAACAGCAGATACATAAGAATGAACTAAATCCTTATCTATTCCGATGGCCTGGCCGTAGCCCTCTTTTGCGTGGGGGCATGAAAGGTTAAGCTCTAAAATATCTGCAATCCCTTCAAACCTTTTTGCAAGTGTTATAAAATCATCAATAGAGTCAGCTGAAAGAGAGATGTTTAATATTGCCTTTATGCCATTTTCTCTTAGTGTTTTTAGCTCTTCATAGCTTTTTTTCATGCCTTTGTTTCTAAGCCCAACTGCGTTTACAAAGCTACCAATTTCAGCTTCCGCAATTACTGGCTCTCTATTTCCAGGGTTTGGCTTTATCTGTATGCTTTTTGTTGTGATTATCTCGAATTCAGGGATGTTTTTATCAACATAAGAAATCATTTGGGGGTTGGTGGTAAGAATTCCTGAGACAGTTGAGAATTTTAAATGATTATCAAGTATAGATTCTAACACTTCTTTATT
>CAZTMQ010000025.1:7761-14597 GCA_964615385.1 uncultured Methanosarcinales archaeon | reverse complement strand
AATCCCTTTAAAGCTGATGCATATGCTTTAGAAGTTATATCACAATTTTCTTAGCTTGCAGATTACTTTTGTAGCCTATTTAATTTTGATTACGTTTTTGGTTGAATTATTTTAATTGGACCATTAAAAAAGGAGCCAAATTATATTCTTTGCAAACGATAAATCCGCTTTTGGAAAGTTTTATAAATAATACCAAAAACTAAAAAGACATGGATTTTGGAATTAAGCGCTTTTTCACAAAGCTCTTTAACAACCTTTTTCGCAAGAAAAAGCATCGAAAGCTTGGGTTATATGGCCCTCCAAACGGCGGAAAAACAACTCTTGCAAATAGAATATGTATGGATTGGCTTGGCGAGGAGATGGGTTCTGTTTCAAGTATAGCCCATGAAACCAGAGAAATTCAGATAAAAGAACAAATACACATTAAATCTGGAAACAAAGAAATTTCTTTTAACCTTGTTGATACCCCTGGTATCGCGACAAAGATAGACTACGAAGACTTCTTAAAATCAGGCCTTTCGGAAGAAGAATCCAAGACAAGGGCCAAGGAAGCTACAAAAGGGGTTATTGATGCAATCAAATGGCTTGAGCAGATAGAAGCAGTGGTAATAGTGTTGGATTCAACCAAAGACCCCTATGATCAGGTGAATATAACGATTATCGGAAATCTTCAGGCGAGAAATATCCCTATACTAATTGTTGCAAATAAAATAGACCTGAAAAAATCAGACGTTGAAAGAATAAGGGCAGCATTTCCCCAATACGAAGTTGTAGGTATTTCAGCTAAAAAAGGGGACAATGTTGATGAGTTTTACAAGAGTTTATCAAAATTATTAAAGTAAGTGGTCAAGAAAAAAAATGTTAACCTTAGAAATACTTCCATATTCGGAGATTGAAGAATTAAGTTCAGTTGGCAGAATTCGAAAGATACTTAATATTGCAAAGGAAGATAAGATTGTTCTTATACAAGGAAGGCTGACAAAAGAAGAAGAAGCCGAGCTTATTAAGGTAACAATGGAAGAAATAAACAAGGATTTCAAAGGGATAGAGCTTGCAGTTTTATACCCAAACGCTCAAAAGCCCAAGAAATTCGTGGATAGAGTAAAAAGCTCTATTGCAAATATGGTTTTAGGAAACTCTCAAGGGCTGACAATCGTAGGACCTGCAAACATAATTAAAGAGATTAAAAAAGACCCTAATAAAATTCAGCTTTTCACCTCAGAGTCTTCTGTGAAATCAAAACGAAAGAAATAAAATGCCACACCAATGCGTCAGATGCGGAGCAATGTACGATGATGGCTCCGAAGTAATTCTTAAGGGATGCAGTAGTTGTGGCTCAAGACTTTTCTTTTACATAAAGCAAGAACGCCTTAATGAATTAAAAAACTTTCAAAGTAACCTTAGTGATAGCGACAAAAAACAGATAGAAGAAGATATACTTGATTTAATTGGTCAAGAAGGAATCAAAGATTCTTCTATAGTCTTAGATATAGAAGCAATAAGGGTTCCAAAGCCAGGCTCTTATGAGATAGATATTGTTAGGCTTTTCAAAGGTGACCCCATCATATACAAGCTTGAGGAAGGCAAATATTTCATAGATGTCGCTGAAAGCCTGAAAAGGGCAAGAGAAAAAGAAAAAAATAATGACTGATGGTTGATTATAAGGAATAAAAGACAAAAAAGAGTGGGACCGCCGGGATTTGAACCCGGGTTGCCAACGCCCCAGGCTGGTATGATAGTCCAAGCTACACTACGGCCCCAGATTTCCAGATTCTAAAAAACTCAAGCAACTTCTACTAACAATTCATCATTCCTGCCATATATATTAGTATTTAAAAACTATCTTCTGGCAATCCGGTACGATATTTATACTTTTCTAAAAGATATCTAACATTATAGTGTTTACTTAATACATGGTGAGTGCGATTTTATTACAACACAAAGTCTCAATGAATCATCCATAAACAATATACTTTTTTCAATCAACTATAATGCAGGTAACTTTTATCAAATACATACTAAAAGCAGTTTTCCGATGTTTTTTTTAATTAATAATAATGTTTTTATATTCTAAGAAAATTCTTGGATATTAATGATAATAAAACGCCTCGTGCTAAAAAATATAAGAAGCTACAGCCGCTGTAACATTGAGTTCCCAAACGGAAAATTGATTCTTTCAGGAGACATTGGGGCTGGAAAATCTACTATTCTCTATGCTATTGAATTTGCCTTGTTCGGTATAATGAAAGGTATGATCTCAGGATCAGGGCTTTTAAGAAACGGCTCAACTCAAGGTAGTGTTGAACTGCATTTTGAATGTGGCAAAAAAGACTATGTCATAAAGCGCGCTATTAAAAGAAAATCAAAGACCACCAGCCAAGAAAATGGCTACATTATATGTGAAGGGGTGAAATACGATCTTTCACCAGTTGAGCTAAAATCAAAGATACTTGAAATCTTAGGCTATCCAAAAGATTTTTTGACAAAACACAAATCGCTTATATTCAGATATAGTGTTTACACTCCTCAAGAAGAAATGCGTCAGATAATCTATATGAACCCTGAAGACCGAAGAACAATTTTAAGGGGCATTTTTCAATTGGAGAAATATAGTCTTATTAAAGAAAATTCACAAAAATTTTCAAAGCACCTAAGAGAAAAAAGAAAGCTTTTAGAGGGCTCTTTCCAGGATTTAGATGCAAAGCAAAAAAGATTAAAGGAATTAAAAGAAGAATTACAAACTCTCCAAAAGCAACTTTCAAATTCAAAGGAGCAATTAGAAAAATTCTCAAAGCAAAAAAAGGAAGTTGATGAAAAAGAAGATAAGTTAAAAAATATACAAGAGCAGATACAGAAAAACCAAGAACTATTCGAACAATCAAAAACCTCACTTGACTTAGCCCAAAAAAAATTAAACGAGCTGATTCTTTCAAAAAAAGAGCAGTTAAAAGAGCTGGAGATACTTAAATCTGAAATTGAAAAAGAAGAAGGCACAATCCAAGATGAGGGAGAAATAAAAAGTTCACTCTCTAAAAAAGAGGAGCACTTAAACGATTACAATTCTAAAAAAACTATTTTTGAAAAAAACACACAGAGCCTAATAAAACTTAATGAAGAGTTGTCTTTAGTGAAGAAATCAAAGCAAATCACTTTTGAAAAGATAGCTAAAATAAACACTCTTTACGAAAAAGCGACCTCTGAACTAAAGGACCAATCCATCATAACATCAGAGTTAGAAACGCTAAACCTTAAGAGAGATAGCATAGTTTCTCAGATCTCTTCCCTAAATGAAGCGATTACAAATTCAGAATCCTTTGTACAAAAACTTGATACCTTAAAAGAATGCCCTACTTGTAAACAGCAGGTAGATTCTCTTCATAAATCGCAAATAAAAGATGAAGAAACTAAAAAACAGCTCTCTCTAAAAGAGTCCCTTGAAAACGCGAGAGCCCAAATCAAATTAATAGAAGCTGATATCTTAAAACTATCCAATGAACTAAAACTACAATCTGAAAAAGCCTACCTTGTAGAATCACTAAAAAGCCAGAAGTCTATAATCTCTTCCCAACTTGAGGAAAAAGAAAACCAGCTAAAAGAAATATTGAAGAGATCAGATGAGCTCAAAGCTGAAAATGAGTCCCTCTCAAAATTGGTTTTTGTTAACATAGAAAACGAAAAAGAAGCAATTATCCAGTTAAAATCCCAGCTTGAAAAGATTCAAAAGATAAAACTTAAAAAAGAGCAGTTAAAAAGCAAATCCTCAAGCGTATCTCAGATTGAAAGCTCAATTTCTTACGTTTCCGAATCAAAAAAATCCTTTGAAGAAAAGATAACATTCTACTCCTCAGAACTCGAAAAACTAAAAGTTGAACAAAAAGAGCTTTTATCGCAAAAGTCGTTTTTTGAAAGTATAAAAGCAAAATACGAAGAAGCCAAAAAAGATGAGCTTTTATCCCGATCCCATATTGAGATGACCAAGAAATCAGAAGAAGAGCTAATAAAAGAGGTTTCTCAAAAGCTATTAAATAAGGAAAAATCCACCAAACTAATATCCCTTGAAGATTACTTTTCAAAATCATTGCCTAACTTATCAGAATTGATAGAGGCGCATCTTTTTGGGAGCATTCTAAAAGACTTCAAAGAACATTTTGAAAGCTGGTTCTCTGATCTCATCGATTCAGAGTCTTTATATGCAACAATTGATGACACTTTTTCTCCTATAATCACAATAGATGGCTATGAAACAGATATTTCTAACCTTTCAGGAGGCGAAAAGACCTGTGTAGCGTTGGCCTATCGTTTGGCGTTAAATAAGGTTATAAACGATGTAGTCTCTTCAATAAACACTAAAGAGCTTTTAATACTTGATGAGCCCACAGATGGCTTCTCTTCAGAGCAGCTAGACAGAGTAAGAGACGTTTTAGATTCCCTTGGGCTAAAACAAATAATCATTGTCAGCCATGAAGCAAAGATGGAAAGTTTTGTAGATTCAATAATAAGGATCGCAAAAAACGAAGGCGAAAGTCAAATCATCTCACTTTAAGGTTAACACAATTTACTTACTATCAAAGTGAGATTCATTCAAAAATATCAAATGCGCAAGGAATTAAGATTTGTTAACAACACTAAAAAGACTTAACTATAGAGGCTTAAATAAATAAACTAAAATAAATAAACTTAAGTAGATTTAAAAGAAGGGAATTATCTCGTAAAGCCTAATGTGATAAAAATAGCCCTTTATTTCACAACCCCAAAATATTTTTAAAGGAGTTGTGAAAACTATTTTCACATCTGTGTGATTTAATTGTTTGATCAAAAGAGAATTAAATCGGTAAAAGATCGTTTTGGTATGAAAGAAACCGCCAAAAACAGTTGAAAACATAGAACAGAGAACAAAAAACTATAGCTTACAAAAAATCTGCCAAAAACTGTAGGCAAAAATAACAAGGTGATACTATGAAAGAACTAGATGAAAATACCTATAAAGATTTCATTAAGAACTCTAAAAAACATGTGCTTATCGATTTCTGGGCACCCTGGTGTGCTCCTTGTAGGATGCTAACGCCCTTATTAGAAGAGTTATCTGAAGATCCTGAAGTGTCAGAAAAGATAGAATTTGCAAGTATCAACATAGATGAAAGCCAAGATGTGGCATCTGAACTGATGATAAACTCTATTCCAACAATAATCCTCTTCTCAAATGAAGTAAAGCCAGTTTGGAAGCAAATAGGCTATTCTGGCAAAGCAGACATAAAAAATGCCTTGCTTTTAGCTTTAGAAAAAGCAAACAATAGCAATGATAATTCAAATGAGTCATCATCATCTAAAAATGGTAGTGTTGATTCAAATAATAGTAGCTCTTCAGGCAAAAAGGTCTATGTATACTCTGCGCCAAACTGTCCATACTGCCAAATGGCCAAAGAATACCTCCTTGAAAATAAAATAGATTTTGAAGATGTAGATGTATCAAAGAATAGGCAAGGCGCACTTGATATGATTCAAAAATCAGGACAAACCGGAGTGCCCGTAATTGATATTGATGGAAACATAATAATCGGTTATGACCTTCCACGAATAAGAAAATATCTTGGAATGAATCAATAAAAATTTAAATCATATAAATTTAAACGTTAAAGCGTAACATAAAATTGGATATAATCATATCAAGAAACAAGTCAGTTTACAAGGATAGGAAAATGAAAGAAAAAAATAACAACTCCGCAAGCACTTATGTATCGAAAGTTGCTCTTAACAACGTAGCCGACTCTAAAACCAACAATCTCTCTAATAATCTTGCTAATACCACAACAAAAGCAATTGAAACATATGATATCGCAATAATCGGAGGGGGTCCAGCGGGGCTCTCTTGTGCAATATATGCCGGAAGATATCTTTTAAAGACTGCTATCATAACACAGATAAGAGGAGGCGCTATAATTGATACTACTGCAGTTGAAAATTATCCAGGGATAGTAAAAACCACAGGATTTGAACTCATGCAGACGATGTATCAACAGGCAAAAAATTTTGGTGCGCAGATATTTGAGGATGAAGTAGTCTCTTTTAGCAAAAGCGAAAATATTTTCACAGTAACAACAAAAGCTCAAGGCACGTTTAATGCAAAAACAATACTTTTGGCAACGGGGCTTGCAAGGAGAAAATTAAACATTCCAAATGAAGATAAATTTATAGGAAAAGGGGTTTCCTACTGCGCTACTTGTGATGCATTCTTTTTCAAAGGCAAAGTAGTCGGAGTAATTGGCGGTGGAAATTCTGCTGCAGTCGCCGCATTGCTACTAAAGGATTACGCAGAGAAATTATATATTATACAAAAATATCCAGAGCTTAGATGTGAGCCGTACTGGAAACAGCAAATAGAAGCAACGCCAAACATAGAGCAAATTACAAACGCAAAAGTAGAATCAATTTTAGGCGATGAAAACGTTGAAGGTGTGGTTCTTGATAATGGTCTAACAATAAAGCTAGATGGGATATTTGTAGAAACTGGATCAACTCCCTTAGCTTCTTTGGCTCAGATGCTTGGTGTAAAACTAGATGAACACGGTTTTATAATTGTTGATGAGCATATGAAAACCAATGTAGATTTTGTTTATTCGGCAGGAGATATAACAACTGGCTCAGCAAAATTAAGGCAGATAGTAACCGCAGCAAGCGAGGGTGCGATAGCTGCAACATCAATATATCGGGCTTTAAAATAAGGCATAAGCAAATAGTTTATCTAAAAAAATAAAAACCAAAAGTAAGGCTTTTTTTTCAGATAAATTTATTGAGATGTATATGATCAAAACTCGTGGATACTCAGACTCGATAATTAA
>CAZTMQ010000025.1:0-7661 GCA_964615385.1 uncultured Methanosarcinales archaeon | reverse complement strand
ACTAAAAGCCACTAAAAATTCAAAAGGTGAGAAATATGCTTTACTTTGCATGTAAAAAAATAGATTTTTCAGATCTTGTAAGGTGCAGTTTTGGAATAAGCAAAACGGAGTATAAAATACTAAAGAAACTAATGTCTAGAAAGACTCCTATGAGTGTATCAGAGATTTCAGAGCAGTTCGAAAAGGAAAGGACAACCATACAAAAAGCGGTCCAAAATCTTCATTCAAAAAAGATAATCGATAGAAGACAGATGAATCTTAATAATGGTGGCTATATTTATTATTACCTTATAAAAGACAAAGACCAGATTAAAAAGAAAATAAAAGAAATTGTAACGGGTTGGTACAAGTCTGTAATATCCACAATCGAGGAGATGTGAAGCTTAAGCTAATGTGGCTGGCGGGCATCTCACAAATTTACTTTAACCTTTTCTTAATCTAGAGAAATCCTGTTCACATCATCAACTTCTCTTTCCAATCGCTTCAAAGATTGATTCGAGTTCTATCTCAAAAAAGGATGTCGGCATCTCTAAGCCATACCTTAAGATTACTTCTGGCTCAACCTCTCCTATAACTCCAAGCTCCTTTTTGGCAAACATTATCTTGCCGGACCTTCCTTCAATAAAGCCATTTTCTTGGGATTCGACAATAGAGAATTCTAAATTTAGCTGAGAGAACAAAGCATCCAGAACCTGTCTTATCTTTGTAAAATCAGAATTCTTTGAGCTAATAGCACAGCCAAGGCGTTCACATTCACGTATATTTTCTTTTTCTAATACCTTCTCAAAACATCTGCCAATTTCAAAAATACTCTGTGGAAATTCTCGGGTCTTATTTTGTGCCAATGTAATAAGGATGCTTGGTCTGATACACTTTCTCATAAAACAGTAATCGATTGTGTTTGGATTCTCGATTTCAATAGTACTTTCCATCCCTATCTTACTAAACTCAATGTCCTTTGCGCCAATTAAAGAATAATTTTTTACCTCAATAAAGCCAGCCCCTATCAAAATATCCCTTATCATATTACTTATTTTAGAGCTATTTTCTTCACTGCTTTCAGTATAAATATCAGCTATCTTTTCAGGAATGTTATCATAGCCAATTCCAATTGCAATATCCTCAACTAAATCTATTTGGCTTAAAACATCAAACCTATATGGTGGTATAATTGCCTTTTTATTCTTTTGATTAAATCCCACTCCCATTTTTAAGAGTGCTGATTTGCTAATTGTCTCATCAATCTCAACGCCCAAGATCTTTTGTGCATAAGAAACATCAAGGTCAAATTCCCTATCAGATAAATCAGGGGTTATAACTTCAAAATCCGGATAAACTATTTTCATTTGATATATTGTTGCGCCCATATCAATAAGTGCACAAGCAATTATATTGAGCCCCGCTTTCAAATAATCCAGATTAGACCCCGAACACTCAATGAATACATCCGTTGTGTCTTTGGTAATCCTTCCAGTATCATCAGAATTAATAATAGGCGGAACAGAAAGCACATTCCCCAAAGAGTCTCTAAAACAAGGAAAAATATCTTTGCCCTCTAAAAGTTTTGCATATTCTCTTCCAGTTGGATGTTTTTCTAAAAGCTCTAATGCATTCATTAGTTGGGGTGACTCAAGTGGCCTAAAAACAATATTCTTTGGTTTTTCCCCTTTATAACTTATAGGAAGAGAGATCTTTTCTAAAGGATATATGCCTATTGCCATTTTCTTCCTTTTTCTTCCAAAGGTAACGTGAAGCATTTCTTGAACCTGAATAATCTCTTTAATAAGCTCATCATCAAAACAAATACCCTTGGCAATCGCACATACTGTAAAAGGCCTTACCTTAGAAACGTTCTTATCCACCTTAACAACGTAATTACTTTTCTCGAAATCAGGTTTTTTCACATTATATTTTCTCAAAGCTTTATCTATTGATAAAAAATAGCGAATCGCCCTTGCGATTCCAACACAAGAAAGCAGATCAGGCCTATTTGCAAATGCCTCTACATTAACTTCTTCATCATTAATTCCTTCAAGAGAAGCCCCCATATCCGAAAGGACCTTTGAAAGCAGCCCGTCACTCAAATCTTTTGAGATTAATTTTGATAGCCTTTTCCTGTTTATTTTGATAGTTGGCATTTACTTATACCCTGCTAAATTTTTTTATGGTTCTAAGCATAGATAAATCATTCTTGTAAATATCTCTGATGTCTGAAAATTCGTAATAAGGCATTATTATTCTCCCCATTCCAAGTCCCCATGCCAATACTGGAATTTCTCTTCCAAACAATGCCTTTGTAACTTCAGGTCTAAACAGCCCTGCCCCGCCTAGTTCCATCCAAGTTTTCTTCTTTTCAAGATAGACCTCAACCTCTGCAGACGGCTCTGTATATGGAAAAAATGAAGGCTTAATTCTTACCTTATCATAACCCATTTTCTTATAAAACTCTCTGAGATATCCTTTCAAACATGAAAAATTTACACTATCACTCACAACAATCCCTTCGATTTGATAGAATTCAAAAAGATGGCTCCAATCAAGTGCTTCATTTCTAAAAACCTTGCCAATAGAGAAAAACTTTCCAGGCAAATCTTCTTCCTTGAGGCTAGCCAGGGTCCTCGCTGAAAGGACAGTACAATGAGTTCTTAAAAGCATCTTCTTTGAGACTTGCAAATCAAGCACTTCTCCCCAACCTTTGCTTTTTTCATCAAGCCCTTTAAGGTGCATTTTGCTAACCTTTGAAAATGTCTTTTCGGGAATATCTTGAGTTTCTTTTACATAAAAAGTATCTTGCATCTCTCTTGCAGGGTGATCTTGAGGAACAAAAAGAGAATCCAAGTCCCAAAAGGCACTTTGAATATAATCCCCAGAAATCTCTTTGAAGCCCATCTCTATCCAAATCCTCTTAATGAAGTCTATTGCCTCATTTTCAAGATGCTTTTTTCCAATCGTGATTTTAGGAACATTGATCTCAACATCAATATGTCTAAAAGCCTTCTTCCTCCATTCTTCAGATTTAATTACTTCTGGTGTAACCTTATCTATTAAATCGAGGTTCTTGGACTTATCTTTAACATCTTTTCCAAACTTGCTAAATGAAATAATTCTATCCTTCTCGACTCTTTTTTCAAGAAACTCCTTTCTTTTCAAAAGCTCATTAACAGTCTTTCTCTCAGATTCATTAAGATTCTCTTCATAGCACCCTTTTGAAATCGTTTTGAGAAGTTCTTCTTCTAAAAACCCTTCTTTTAAAAGCTTAATACCTTCGTTTGTTATAATCATCTTTTTGTTTTCATCAACTGAAATCGCGTTCTTTCTCCTAAGCTGGCCGATCGAGAAGTTGATTTCGAAACCATCAAGTCCAAGTTCCTTTTGGGCTTGTGAGATGGTTAACCCTTGTTCCTTATTTTTAAAGATGCCTGATAACAAAATTTTCTCAGCAAGACCTGATTCAAGCGCTTTCTTTCCGTTTTTTCCCAATGTCAGCTTAGTGCCTTCCTTTTTATCAGATTTCAAAACCCCTTTGTTCTCGAGCCACTGTACAGCTCTCATGACTTCTACTTCACTTAGGCCCTCTTTTCCAACAAGCTCACTTAAAAGGCAGTTATCAGAAATGTGTCTAATTAGCTTTTGTTCAAGTGGATGAAACTTGTAAATTACGCTATTTATACGATCACTTTCCGTTTTAATGTCTCTTTTTTTATCCATCCCTTTCCCTAGATTATCTTTATTCAAATTTATTAAAAAATTCCACTCAATTCCATTTCGAAAAATAGGGGATTGCAAGGGTGTGCAATGTCACTCTTATTGTTACTTAAATTGACTAATATGGATATTATTTAAACGTTACTATTATTTAAGCTCCTGTCAGTATTCTTTTTAATCTTATCTAGTGTGTATCTCAAGTATATCGCCATCGGATAAAACATGATGGTGCATTACCCTTTGACCTTCAAACTTGGCACTTTTGCCCCAAATCCTTGCAAACTTGAAATTCTTAAACATATCCTTGTGAAGTTTTTTACACACATCTCCAATTGTTGAGTCTCTAAAAGTAATCAACGGAATATCCATATCGGCTTCTTTATTTGGCTCTTTCATATATACCCGCATCAAGTCTAACTTTTCAAAAATAAGTTCTTTGAGCTTATCAACATTATACTTATTCTTTGCAGAAATTATCAAATCTGGCTTTATAGTATTTTTTATTTTCTCAATCTGTTTTTCATCTAAAAGATCTGATTTATTAACAACAACAATCCCTGGCAGGTATTTCTTATTTGCCTCAATACAATCAATGAAATCATCATCTGAAATGTCTTCCCTTATAACAATATCACAGTTTGCAATCTTAAACTCCCTTAAAATTGCCTTGATTGTCCCTTCAGTAATCTTAGTTAGTTTCACGGTAGTGCGGATAAATATTCCTCCGTTAGCCTTCTTTGAAATGGTCAAATGGGGCCTTTTCTTATTGATTCTAATACCTGCATCCCTTACCTCCTTTAAAATGGTCTCATACTCAGAAAGCCTTAATCCGTCAACCAAAATAATGCATAAATCTGCATTTCTTATGCAAGACAATACCTCTTTTCCCCTTCCTCTCCCCGAGGCTGCACCTTCAACTATGCCTGGTACATCTAAAATCTGAATCTTGGCTTCGTTAAACTCTAATATGCCTGGGATTACTGTAAGAGTAGTGAAGGCATATTCACCTACCTCTGAGTTAGCATCTGTAAGTGAATTTAGAAGAGTAGACTTGCCTGAAGAAGGAAATCCAATCAAAATAGCCGTGCCATCTCCACTTTTTCTAACAACATACCCCTGAGAACCCCCTGATTTAGAGCCTCTCCCTTCGGCCTTTTCCTTTAGCTTTGCTATCTTTGCCTTAACAAGCCCGATATGAGATTCTGTCCTTTTGTTATATTTGGTTTTTGAAAGCTCCTGTTTAAGCTCATCAATCTCCTTCCAGTAGTTGACCATGATTTAGATAGAATATGATATGTGTTTTATAAAAGTAGCGTTGCATTAAAACCAAGAAGCGATCGCTATATTGTGAATAAAATGCGCGTTAATGAAAAATTTCCTAAAACTTTATAACTAATCACTTTTCACCAAAAAAACTACTATGGTATTTGATAATAAACATCTTTTAGAAGGGTCTGTAACAAAATCATTGTTCAAATTATCTTGGCCAATTATACTAGCAAACCTATTGCAGACTGCATATAACCTTACAGATACCTTTTGGGTTGGAAGACTTGGTTCAGATGCAGTAGCATCAGTTTCAATTAGTTTTCCAATTATCTTTTTATTGATTTCAATAGGTTCAGGTCTTGCGTTAGCAGGCACAATTCTTGTTTCACAGTATAAAGGAAGAAAAGATCAAAAGAATGTGGACCACGTTTCCACTCAAACAATAATCTTAATAGGGTTTGTGTCTATATTGATCTCTTTTTTAGGTTATATGCTTTCACCCTTTCTTTTAGGAATTATGGGTGCAGAAACTGCCGTCTACAATAACGCCGTCTCATATCTTAAAATTTCATTTATTGGTATGATATTTTTGTTTATGTTTGGCGTATTCCAATCTCTTCTTAGAGGAGTTGGAGATGCAAAGACACCATTATATGTAATATTTTTTTCAGTACTCTTAAACCTTATCCTAGACCCGCTTTTTATATTTGGATTTTGGATTATACCTCCATTAGGAGTTGTAGGCGCGGCATTTGCAACAATAGGGACACAATCTGTCGCAGCAATAATAGGAATAACCTTGCTTATCAATGGAAGGCATTCCATTCACATAAAACCGAAAGATTTCAAGCCCGATTTTAAGCTTATGAGAAGAATGTTTTTCTTAGGCCTTCCAGCATCAATTGAACAGTCAATGAGAGCTTTAGGAATGACAGTTATGACGATTCTTGTAACAAGCTTTGGAACAATTACAGTTGCATCATACGGAATCGGAACAAGAATCTTAAGTTTTATTATAATCCCTGCAATAGGAATTTCAATCGCAACATCTACTCTGGTGGGTCAAAACATTGGTGCCGGAAAGCCCAAAAGGGCAAAACAGATAACAAAGAAAAGCTCAGAGCTAAGCTTCATGATCCTCACACTAGTAGGCATACTGCTTTTTGCTTTCTCGAACCAGTTAGCTCAATTCTTTATCCCTGGCGAAATTGATGTAATAAACTCAAGCTCCCTTTTCATAAGAATAATGGCGCTTACCTTTGGTTTTATAGGATTTCAGCAAGCGCTATTAGGAGCATTCAGAGGAGCGGGCAACACAGTCATAACAATGGTTCTTTCGATAGTATCTTTATTGGTCATTCAATTTCCCCTCGCATACATACTTTCAAACACTGTATCCCTTGGAGAAATAGGAATCTGGCTATCTTTTCCCATTTCAAATATATTATCAGCAATAATTGCTTTAATCTGGTATAAAAGGCACTCTTTAAAAGAGAGCAAACCTGTTTTTGAAGATGAATTAACAAAAGAAGTGATGAATGAAGCAGTTATAGACGATGTAATGTAAACGTCTCTTCCAAAAAATTTCTTAATATAGTCTTTTTTTTAGAAATCTTTAAATATAGCTTTCATTTTCCCTTTGTTGATTTAAAATCAACTAAGTTTATTTAAGATAAACAAAAATATGTGTTGAAGCTCAAAAAATATGGGGTGAAAAGAAAATGAAACTGAAAGTATTAGGGCCAAGGGCTCTTTTGAAGGTTGTTGAAAAAGAAGAGAAGACTAAGGGTGGGCTTTATGTTCCTGAGTCCGCAAGAGAGTCTAATAAAGAAGGGATTGTTGAAGAGGTAGGAAGGTATGATGATGATAAAAAGGCATTCCCGGTAAAAAAGGGAGATAAGGTAATATATAGTGGGTATTCTTCAAGCGAGATTACAATAAACGAAGAGAAATACATCATAATTGATGTAAAAGACATTTTAGCTATAATCGAGTGAGGTGATAGATATGGCATCAAAAATAATTAAATACGACACAGAAGCAAGAGCTTCAATAATTAAAGGAGTAGAAAAGATTTCTAAGGCTGTCAAAATTACGCTGGGTCCTAGAGGAAAATATGTTATTTTAGACAAAGGATTTGGAAGTCCAACAATCATAAACGATGGTGTTACAATTGCAAAAGAGGTTGAACTGCTGGATAAATTCGAAAATGTTGGAGCAGAGCTGATAAAAGAAGTGGCCTCAAAAACTCAGGATGTATCAGGTGATGGAACCACAACCGCAACAATTCTTGCAGAAGCTATTGTTAAAGAAGGCCTAAAAAACATAACAGCGGGAGCAAATCCTGTAGAGGTAAAAAAAGGAATAGATATTGCAACAAAACAAGTAGTTGACTATCTCAAAAAAGTGAGCATACCTATAAAAGACAAAGCAAGAATTACTCAAGTAGCAACGATATCTGCAAACAACGATGAAGAAATAGGGTCGTTAATTGCCCAGGCAATGGAAAAGGTGGGAAATAAAGGGGTAATTACAGTAGAGGAAGCAAAATCGATGGATACCTCCCTAGAAGTCGTTGAAGGCATGCAGTTTGATAGAGGCTATCTTTCGCCCTACATGGTAACAGATGCAGAAAAGATGGAAGCCAGTTTAGAGGATGCCTATGTCTTAATTTATGACAAAAAGAT
>CAZTMQ010000024.1:13852-14656 GCA_964615385.1 uncultured Methanosarcinales archaeon | reverse complement strand
TTCTTTTTAAATTAATAAGGTAAATCTCATTAAAAACCTTGTATTATTCAAATATTAAAAAAACATATTGAAAACCAAACATAATTGACGGAGCATAAAGATATTTATTAATGGCGCATATAAAGATACAAAAAAAGTGCCAATTAGAAAAATCATAAAAAAGCCTCTGGGGGGATTTGAACCCCCGATCTCCTGATTACAAGTCAGGTGCATTAGCCACTGTGCTACAGAGGCAAGGCTTTCAAATGTTATCTGAATTTTAATAAAATCTCCAAAATTTCTAATTTAGATTTTTTCAGAGTCTTCCTTTCTAATCTTGGCGAGAGCCTTGATTTAAATATTTTTCTCTGCAAAGCTAAAGCGTCCCCTCTGGGATTTGAACCCAGGTTTCAAGCTCCGCAAGCTTGAGTCCTATCCAAACTAGACTAAGGGGACTTAACGCCGACGGAGGGATTTGAACCCCCAAGGCCAAAGGCCACCCGGTCTCGAGCCGAGCGCAATGCCGGATTATGCGACGTCGGCATTAACATCGCTATTCAAACGAAGTAAACAAAAACAATCATAGCTTTTGATAAACCAAGACGTCGCGACAAGTGGAAGCGTTAAGCAACACTTCGTATGCGACGTCGGCATTAACATCGCTATTCAAACGAAGTAAACAAAAATAAACATGGCTTTTTGCGTTGTAAGACGTCGCGACAAGACGACCAACGGGAAGTCTTCGTATGCGACGTCGGCATTAATATTGTTATTCAAACGAAGTAAACAAAAATAAACATGGCTTTTTGCGTTGTAAGACGTCGC
>CAZTMQ010000024.1:4143-13752 GCA_964615385.1 uncultured Methanosarcinales archaeon | reverse complement strand
GACAAGACGACCAACGGGAAGTCTTCGTATGCGACGTCGGCATAATAATGCCAGCGAAAGCAAAATAATGAAAAACAACAAGGGCTTAGGCAGGGAAGAAATCTTTGAATTTAAAAAATTATGTATATGGTTTTGGCTTTTGAATAAACTTTTAAAAAAAGAAGTTCCTAAATAAAAAAAAGAATTGCTTAGAAGATAGTATAACATTCTACATTATAAGATTCTAAATTATAGGAATATTTAAGGAAAGAAATATGAAATGCTAATTAGAATTATTTTTGGTGTAAATTGTTTACACTATAGTCCATACTAAATTAATTAGAAAAAAGTTATTGATAAACAAGTGAGCGATATAGAAAGGGATTTGTTAGAAGAAGCGATTTAAATTTAGTTAGTGGAGGGATTTACACTTATAATATATAACAAAAGAAATAACAACGAATTTTAGTAGAAAATCTCTAAAAAGATATGAAGAAATTTAATCGATCATCTCGATTTCGATATTTAGACCTTCAGGGATTGGAACTCTCATAACAAGCCTTAAAGCCCTTTCATCAAGGCCTAAGTCAATGAGCCTTTTATGAATTCTCATTTCGTATCTTTCCCACGTGGCAGTACCTTCACCACTTGGGCCCTTTCTTGTAGTTAGCTTCAGCCTTTTTGTGGGGAGTGGAATAGGTCCCTTCATCTCAACACCAGTCTTTTGTACAATGTCTTTGATGTAATCGCAAACTTGGTTTATCTTTGCAATATCTGTGCTTGCTAGTTTTATTCTTGCTTTTGGCATATTTATCCCCTTTAAAAAATGTGAAAAAAAATAAAAAGTTTATTGTTTTTCGTAGTCTATACACATACCTGCTGCTACGGTTGAACCAGAGTCCCTTACTGCAAATCTTGATAATTGAGGAATTTCTGCGAATTTTTCAATTACAAGTGGCTTTATTGGCTCAATAACTACAATTGCTGCATCTCCGTTTTTGACAAAGTCAGGGTTCTCCTGTAAAACCTCGCCTGTTGCAGGGTTTAACTTCTTTTTTATCTCAATTACCCTTCCTGGATCCTGCGATGTGTGGATATGGAATACTGGAGTGTATCCTGCAGTAATAACCGAAGGATGGTTAAGTACCACAATCTGTGCAGTAAATCTCTTTGCAACTGTTGGCGGATTTGAAGCAGGTCCAATCACATCGCCTCTTGCAATGTCTTTTTTACCAAAGCCTCTAACGTTAAAACCAATGTTGTCCCCAGGCCCAGCCTCCTTTAGCTGTTCATGGTGCATCTCAATGGATTTAACTTCTCCCTCAACACCTTTTCCTTCTCTTCCAGGCATTGCGATTACCTTGTCTCCAACCTTTACGATACCAGTTTCAACCCTACCTACAGGAACTACACCGATACCTGTGATGTTGTATACATCCTGAATTGGAAGCCTTAGTGGAAGTGAGGTTGGCTTATCTGGCACCTTGATATCATCCAAAGTCTCTATTAAGGTCTTACCGGTATACCAAGCCATATTCTCTGATTTCTTTACTACATTGTCTCCCTTTAATGAGGCAATTGGCACGAATGGAATCTCGTCTGGCTTATATCCTACGCTCTTTAAAAGCTTTGTAACCTCTTCTTTGACTTCTTTGAATCTTGCCTCAGAATAATCCTTCATATCCATTTTATTAACGGCGATTATCATCTGGCCTACTCCTAAGGTCCTTGACAAAAATACGTGCTCTTTTGTCTGTGCGTTTACACCATCATTTGCCGCTACAACTAAAACTGCAGCATCTGCCTGGGATGCACCGGTGATCATATTCTTTACAAAATCCCTGTGCCCTGGGGCATCAATGATTGTAAAATAGTACTTTGGTGTCTCGAACTTCTTGTGGGCAAGGTCAATTGTGACTCCCCTCTCTCTTTCTTCTTTTAAGTTATCCATGACATAAGCAAATTCAAAGCCAGATTTACCAAGCCTTTCTGCCTCGTCCTTTAGCCTTCTCATTGCCTGCTCATCAACATTTCCTGAATCGAACAACAACCTTCCTACAGTAGTAGATTTACCGTGATCAACGTGTCCGATAAACACTAAATTAATATGCTCTTTTTCTTTTGCCATATTCATAACCTCCAAAAATTATTTTTGCACAACTAAGGAATTTTATCCCAATTTAAAAAGTTTTCGTTTGGGCTAAACGAGAAAAACGTACCCAAAAATATCAAATATTACCCTTTGGTTTACTTAAGACTTGGCTAAATGCATAATGCTTTCGTATCTGTTTTCAAAAGTAAATTGAGTTAGTGATACAAGATTTTCCAAATATTAAATTATTGGAGAAATCAGATTGGAGAAATCATAAAGAGGTTTTTTATATAAAGCTAATTAATTCAGGCTAAAAGCTCATTTAAATCTCATAAGACTTAAATAATTGGAGAAATTTTTCGTTTTGTTGAAAAATTTTTATTTGAGAAATTAACCCATCTTAAGTGTATCGATTACTAAAGGATGTTTTTGTTGAATTTAATGACATTAAATTTAAACTAATAAGCTTTGCGGGCATTATAACTAATTAATAAATAACTAATTAATCAGGCAGGTTAAAATGAACAAAAATAGTCGTTTAATGGATGAGAAAAGTAATATTTTGATTAAAAGGTACCCTGAGGATTTTATAGTTGCAGAAAAGATGTCCTCTTTGAAAATCAGGGAATTTACATCAGCTAAATTTGGAAAGTTCTCTATTTTTACCCTTAAAAAAAGAGGGGTTGATATGATTTCGGCTATTAGGGCCTTGTCCAGGGTTTATAATATAAGAGAAAGGGGGTTTTCTTATGCAGGCACTAAGGATAAGAATGCTATAACCTTTCAATACTGTTCAGCTTTAGGGAAGGTATATGATAAAAGAATTAGCTTTGGGAGCTCTGGAGACTTTATTGAAGTAAAAAGGATTGGATACTCTCAAAGGCCTATTTCTCTAGGAGATCACGCGGGGAATGAGTTTGTTATTAAGGTAAGGAATGCAACACAAGATAAAGAAGACCTTCTGCCAAAATTTATTTTGCACAATGAAAACAAAGAAGGGGATGTGAGCAACTATTCCTTAATGAAAGGGGGTATTATGCTCATTCCAAACTACTTTGACTCACAAAGATTTGGATTGATGTGTAATAACCACCTGATTGGAAAGCTTATCATTCTATCAAGATTTAAAGAGGCAGTTGATTTGATAAAAGAGCAAATGAAGGAAAAGATTAGCCCAAGGCTACTTAGCCTTTTTGGAATTGAATTTCTAAAGGCTCTTAATACAAAGCAAGCTATGATGTATGTACATTCGTATCAAAGTTTTATTTTTAACAAGGCTATCTCCTCTTATATCAAAGAGAATTATGATTCTTTTGAGTTAGAATATAAGTTTGGAGAGCTTGCATTTCCTAAAAAAGAGGAGATAAAACGGTTGGCCAAAAGAAGGTATCAAAAGGTTAGCCTTGCGGGCTTTGGCTTTGAAAGAGAAGGGTTAATTGATGGGTACGTGCTTAAAGAGATGGAGAAAGAGCAGATTAAGGGGAGAGATTTTATAGTAAGGCAGATACCTACACTTTCTGCAGAATCACATAAAAGAGATTTTTTGATAAGGCTTAAACAATTTAGCATTAAAGAGGAAGAATTCAAAAAAGAGGGATGGGCCAAAAATCAAGAAGATGACTATAAAGAGAATAAGAATGAAGGATGCTCAAGGATTGATGACGATATTAAGTTTTTGGGAGATAAAAAGAATAATAGAATCAATGAAAAAAAGAGAGTATACGAAGTGAAATTTACCCTCGGGAAGGGTAGTTATGCAACGATTGTTATAGCAGGCTTATTTAACCAAAGACCAATTGTTCCTTGATTTCTCTAAAGACTTCTTCTGGCTCTTTATTACCGTTTACTTCTTTTAATATTCCTTTCTTTTTGTAGTAGTCTATAAGAGGAGCAGTTTCGTTGTGATATATTAAAAGCCTATTCTTTACGGACTCTATGTTATCATCAGCGCGGGTTATTAAAACCTGCCCACAAATATCGCACCTATCTTTAATTTTAGGGGGGTTGGTTATTATGTTATATCCCTTTCCACAGTTTGGACAGATTCTTCTTGAAAGGATTCTTTGGGTTATTACTTCATCGGGAACATCAACTAAAATCACTAAATCAAGCCCGCAAAACTCCTGAAATTTTTCCGCTTGATAAACAGTTCTTGGGAAGCCGTCCATTATAAAACCAAATTCAAATAGCTGCTCGTTTTTGAGATAGCTTTTTACGGCTTCTATAACGATTTCATCGGGAACCAGTTCCCCCTTTTTTATTATCTCTTTTACAATCTTTCCTAAATCTGTGTTCAGGTTAATATTCTTTCTGAATATATCTCCGGTTGAGATGTGTGGGATGTCCAGATGGTTCGCAAGCATTGCAGATTGAGTTCCTTTTCCAGAGCCTGGAGGCCCAAGCAGTAAAATTTTCATTGTTAAATACCCATTTTTTGAATTTGCTGTTTAGTATAAAAAGCTTTCTTAAAAAAGGACTTTTGAAAACGGCAATTTAAGTTTAATTTGGGTATAATGTGGCCAAAAAAGATAAATTTATAATAATTGGATACTAATAGCGTTGAGTGTTTAGGTTTTTGCAGGTTAAAATAATTGTGTGATGTTAATTATTAAGGGTTGATGAAGAATGGATATAATGGCTTCAATTTCGGATAGGCATTCTGTAAGAGAATATACAAGCCAGGATATTTTTATGGAAGATTTAGGTAGGATTCTTGAGGCGGGAAGGCTTGCCCCCTCTTCGGGGAATATCCAGAACTGGAGCTTTATTATTGTTACAGATGAAGCTAAAAAAAAGGAGATTGCTAAGGCCTCGATGGATCAGCTTTGGATGATTTTAGCCCCTGTTTTTATTGTTGTATTATCTGATCTTGAAAAGGCAAAGAAATATTTTGGGGAAAGGGGAGAGTTTTATTCTGCCCAAAACTGTGCGATGGCTTGTGAGAATATTATCCTTACAGCTACATCTCTTGGTATTGGCAGTTGTTTTGTTTCAGCGTTTATTGAAGAAAGGATAAGGGAGATTGTTGGCGCTCCAGATTCTTTTAGGGCTGAGGCGGTAATTACATTAGGGTATGAGTCTAAAAACACTACGCGCTTGAGAAAAGCATCACTCTACAGCAAGGTTTCATTTCAAACATACGGTAACAAGATAGAGGACATGGATAAGGTTATGTGGGATTATAATCTTTTGGGTAAGGGAATTGATAAAAGCAAAAAGGCGCAAGAAAGGCTAAGAACCAAGGTCAAAGATTTCTTTGAAAAGTTAAAGGGCCAACTGTCCAAGGATACCAAAGGAACAAAAAAGAAATGAGTAATCTCCTAAAGCCAATAAAGCCAAATAGCTCTTTACACAACTTATTCACGAAATAAATAAATAGTCACTTATTTTTCGCTTATTAATGGTTTCGTTTAAAAAAAAGCCGGACTTGGCAAGCGATGTAAATTCTATTCTAAACCCACTTGTAAAAAAGTGGTTTTTTTCGCGATTTAAGGAATTCTCTACACCACAATTATTTGGAATTAAGGAGATTGCATCTAGGAAAAATGTTTTAGTGTCATCGCCGACAGGCTCTACTAAAACCTTGACTGCTTTTTTATCTATCCTAAACGAACTTGTTGACAGTAGCCTTAAGGGAAAGCTTGAGGATAAGATATATTGTATCTATGTAAGCCCTTTGAAATCGCTTAATTATGATATTGAGGTAAATCTTAAAACACCGCTTTCCGAAATTGAGAAGATTTCAGGAAAGGAACTTGGGATTAGAATTGGTGTGAGGACAGGAGATACTACACAAAAGGAGAAGAATTATATGAGGAAAAATCCCCCTCACATACTTATTACAACACCAGAGTCTTTAGCTATTATAGCCTCCTCTAAATCATTTGGGAAGTTTATCTCAGGAGTTGAGTGGGTCATTCTTGATGAAATCCATGCAATATGCTCAGGAAAAAGAGGAAGTCATTTAGCTTTAACACTTGAGTATCTCCAAAGAAAATCAGGATACATCTCAAGGATAGGCCTTTCTGCAACTGTTTCACCTATTGAAGAAGTTGCAAGATTTTTGTGTGGCTTTGATATAGATAGCTCTGGAAAATCTTTAGAGCGAGAATGTGTTGTTATTGATGTTTCGTTTATTAAGAAGACCGATATTTCTGTTGTAAGTCCAGTAGATAATTTTTTAAGCGTAGAGTATAATTTTTTAGAGAATGCAATATATTCTAAAATTCATAGGCTTGTAAAAGACCACAAAACCACGTTGATTTTTACTAATACAAGAGCAGCAACTGAAAGGCTTGTTGACCAGCTTAAATTCAGATATTCTAAGGATTATAACGATAAAAATATTGCAGCACATCATAGCTCTTTATCTAAAAACATTAGAAAGCAAGTTGAGTCTGACTTAAGAGAAGGAAAGTTAAGATGCGTGGTTTCATCGACTTCTTTGGAGCTTGGCATTGATATTGGCTATATTGATCTTGTGATTCTACTTTCAAGCCCTAAATCAGTTTCAAGAGCGCTTCAAAGGTGCGGAAGAAGTGGCCATAGGCTAAAGGACACTACTAAAGGAAGAGTTATTGCAACAAACAGAGATGACCTTTTGGAATGCTCTGTTTTGATTTATGATGCGTTAAAGGGCCATATAGATAATGTTCATATTCCTAAAGGCGCACTTGATGTATTGGCTCAGCAGATTCTTTATTTTGTAATATGCGAGCCAATGAAAAAAGATGAGCTTTACTACCTATGTAAAAGAAGCTATCCTTTTTTTGCGTTAGAATATAAAGAGTTTAACAGTGTAATTGAGTATCTTTTAGGAGATTTTGAAAGAGCAGAGCAAATAAGAATTTATCCAAGGATTAGAATTGATAGTGCTGGGTTATTGAGACCAAGGGGGAAGATGTCACGAGTAATTTATCATACAAATCTTGGCACAATTCCACAAGACGCAAGGGTGTCTGTTAAGCAAGGAGAAAGCATTATTGGCTATATTGATGAGCCTTTTTTAGAGATGCTTACAAAAGGCGATATTTTTGTTTTGGGAGGAAGCTCTTATATGTTTTTGTATTCTAAAGGGATGACTGTGCAGGTATTATCTACTCCTAGCAGGCCACCCACCATCCCACAATGGTATTCTGAGATGCTCCCTCTAAGTTTTGAGCTTGCAATGGATATGTGTTGTTTTAACGAGGAGATAAGAGAACTTTTAAGGGAGGAGAAAGATGAAGAAAAGATTACTAGTTTCATAAAAAAAAGACTTTCTATTGATTACGCTACTTCAAGGGCAATATTTTCTTATCTTAAGGAACAGTTTGAGTTTATGGATATTCCTAGCCACAAACGAATTATTATTGAACGTTACAAAAACGAGGAAAAACACTATGTTATTTACCACACTCGATTTGGTAGAAGGGTTAATGATGTGCTTTCAAGGGTTTGTGCGTATGTGTTATCGGTTGAGAATAAGAGTGCTTTAGATATTTCGGTCAATGATTATGGGTTTTGTATAAGCTCTAAAAAGAAGATTTCTAAAATAAATCCATTTGGAAAGATTAAGCTTGAAAATTTTAGAGAGATTGCAACCAAGTCTATTGAAAATAGCGAGATTTTAAGAAGAAGATTTAGGCATTGTGCGACAAGGGCTTTTATGATTTTAAGAAGCTATAAATCGAACCTCAGAAGTGTAGGAAGACAGCAGGTGTCATCACAGATTCTTTTGAATGCAGTAAGGGGGATTTCAGAGGAGTTTCCTATTCTAAAGGAAGCTAAAAGAGAGGTGCTAGAGGATTTGATGGATGTTAATAATTTGAGTAAAATTATTAAGGGAATTGAAGATAAAGAAATAGAGATTATTGAAAAGAGCCCTAATGTTCCTTCGCCATTTTCGTTTAATTTGGTATCTCAATATGCATCGGATTCGATTACTGCTGAGGATAGGCATAGTTTTATGATGCGACTTAATGAGCTTGCACTTGCAAAGATTTCGTTAGATAAAGGAAAAGGAATTCTGCCAAAAGAGAATTTAATTAAGAATAAACAAGATAAGGAGCCTTTGAAATATGAATTCCAAAGAATTGCACAGACTGTCTCTTTGAATAAGAATATTATGCTCGAGATTATGGATAGCTTTGAGGACCCTTCAGTTGAGCTATCTTCCTTTACTATTAATTGGATTAGACAGGTTTTAATTACTAAAGAAAAGGTTTGGCCTTATTTTGTAATAAGGCATTTGCATGGCCTTATCAGAAAAAAACAAATAAGAGAGGATACTTAAGGTTCGATTGAAGACCCTTTTAGATAACCATTAAGTTCATAATTATAACCTTCTGCATCGGTGTAGTGATATGTAATTTGTATATCTACTTTTTCATTTTTAAATGGTTCAATTTCTGCATCATCTATCTCAATCAATTTAGTTTCTGTTGGGGCTATTTCAATTGCGGACGACAATGGTTCATTATATTCAAAACCACCACTAAATTCAATATTTGTGATGGTTATGCTTTTTGAAAAACCATTTGTAACAGAAAGGGCGATGTTCTTTTCGCCGGATTCATATACCGCAAAATCGTTACAAACCAACCCAACATCAAAGTTACACTCTTCACCCATGAAATCAGAGGGGTTTATATTAGCGTAGTTAACAATAAATCCTATTACAATCATTACGGCCAATAGTGCCCAGCCGTATATCATTACATATTCCATTGCTGCTTGACCTTTTCTTTTAACAGGCAATGGCTTTAGTGAGGGTTTATATTGCACAAGACCACCTTTAAAAACAGTTTCTAAAATAACTTTAAACATAATCTCAAACACAAAAATTAAGAGCATCTTTTTAGCCTAATTAAAAAATATAAAACGAATTACAACGAAACAAATAATCCAGCAACCAACCAATAATCCAATTTATCTATCCTAATTACCCTTGGGCTCTTGATTCTTTTTAAAGCTTTGGATTTATATTTGTTTCGATTTTTAAAAAAAAAGCAAGCCAAATTAAAGGCAAGCCAAAAAAACGAAAGTGTATAAAAAGAAAATAAAGAGAATCTCTTAAACCAACAACAGCAATAACAGAAAACTACAAGCAAAAGAGTAAAGTCCAGAAGAAAAAAAAACAAAATAAAAAAACTAAAAAAAGCCGATTAATTACTCGGCAATCTTACTATATATCTCCCCAGTAATTACCTTATCTAAGCCACTCTTTGCAGTATAGCTTACCTTAAGAGGAGTCTTTACCTTATCTTGCGTAGCTGACAAACTAGAGCAAAGATTAGGTGCAACCTTAAGGATTACTGATTGCCCAGACGCAACCGTTTCAGTAATCGCTCCTGAATCGCACTCATATCCCTCTGCGGTAGCCTCAATTCGGGTAATTGTTATTTCTTCAGCATCCCCATTTACAAACACTATCTGCAAACCATTTGACCCGCTTACTGAAAAATCCCTACACGCCATTGGAACAGGTAACGTACAAATATCTGCAACATATCTTGTAGGGTTTAAAACTCCGAAATATGCAAGTGCGGCTATAGCTA
>CAZTMQ010000024.1:0-4043 GCA_964615385.1 uncultured Methanosarcinales archaeon | reverse complement strand
GCAACATATCTTGTAGGGTTTAAAACTCCGAAATATGCAAGTGCGGCTATAGCTACTAAAATAATCAAGATGGCCCAGCCATATGTCATCAAGAATTCCATTGCGGCTTGCGCCCGTTTTCCTTTCATATCATAATCACCTCTGATTAAAAATAAGCACAATATTCTTTTTTTGCAAAGGAAATATTTAAATCTTTGCATTTTTCTAAAGAGTTATTATGGATGAGTTCAGAGAATCTAAGGAAACCGAAATCCTTCAGGAAACTCTTTTGTTAAAGGATTCAAAATCTTTAATAGTCTCTGATATACACTTAGGTTTTGGTAGACAAATCAGTACAGTTAAATTTAAAAACATAGTGCGATTAAAAGAAGTGTTAAAACAGTTAGGGCCAAAAGAAATCATCTTTAACGGCGATGTTTTCCACAATTTTGGAAGTTTTTCTTGGAGTGCCTTTGAAGAGTTTAAAGAAATGATAACCTTTATTGAAGGAAAGGGGATCAAATATTTTTTTGTTAAAGGAAACCACGACACTATTTTAAAAAGCTATCTTAAGAAAGGTTTTATTAAGAAACTTCCAAAGGAATATTTTATCAGAAACAAAAATCTTATTTGCCATGGAGACAGTATTCCAAAGGCTGATTTGAAAGGGATTAAAAGAATAATAATAGGACACCTTCATCCAGCGATTACCCTTTTAGAAAACTCTAAAAAAGAAACGTTTAAATGTTTTCTTAAAGGTAATTTTCAAGGGAAAGAGATAGTTATAATGCCATCTTTCTCAAGGGAAACCAAAGGAAAGAATGTTTTAGGCCCTTGGGATAAAAAGCAGATGTCGCCATTTGTCCCATCAAAAGAAAGTCTAAATGCCTTTGAGGTTTATGTATTGGATGATGTGGGAAAAATTATCTTTTTTAATACAATCAAAGAAATAATAAGCGCATTAACGTAAAGTTTATAAGTTAAAAACTAATTCACCAGTTATATATTCGGATAATCCGGTCTAGGCTTGGTTATGCCGGGAAGCAAATATTGATTAGTTCTTCCCTTTAGGTTTTTTGCATAAACTTGCTAAGAGTTTCTGGATTTGAATATTATTTTAAAAAGGATGTAAAAATGGCAAGAATATACTCAAGAAGCCGGGGAAAGGCAGGCTCTAAAAAGCCTTTGGTTTTTACAAAGCCAACATGGATAAGGTATAGCGAGAAAGAGATTAACATGCTTGTATTAAAGCTTGCAAAAGATGAATTAACTCCATCTCAGATTGGGCTTGTTCTAAGAGACAGATATGGGATTCCGGATATTAAAAATATAATTGGAAAATCTGTAACAGATGTTTTAAAGGAAAAAAAGATGCTTCCAGAGATCCCTGAAGACCTCTACGCCCTTCTTAAAAGGGCTTTAAAGATTATAACGCATCTTGAGCAAAATGGTCAGGATCAAACTGCCAAAAGAGGATTAATTATTACCGAATCCAAAATTAGAAGGCTTTCAAGGTACTACAAAAAAGAAGGGATGCTCCCAAAAGGTTGGAAGTATAATCCTGATCAGCTAAAGCTGATTGTGAGTTAGATTTATTTTGTTGTATTTTTTTATTTTAGTTCTTTGTTTTTTATTATCTATCTTTTAGTCTTTACATTTTCAAATTTTATTTTAGAATGTTCAGATATATTTTTTTCTGAAAATCTTAATTGATTAACTTATGTATTTTTGTAAATACAAAGGTTTAAAAAAAGAGCCTTTAGGTTTTAAGAGTAAGGTTTGCATAAAAAAGTCATTTTTTGTTTTTAGTGAGGGGTCAGATTGGAATTAGAAAGCGGGGATTTTTCAGAGGAGAAAATTGGAATTAATAATTCTGGTATTAATCAGGGTGCAATAAAAGGCTCAAATGAAGATGAGCTTATTCAAAGGGCTAAAGATGTTGCTTTGGAGTTTAAAAAACTTGATGAGTCAAAAACAATAAGGATAATTTCGCATTTGGATGCTGATGGGATAAGTGCAGCATCAATTTTAATAAAAACACTTAATAGGTGTAGCAGGAAGTATTCTATTTCAATTGTGCAACAGCTAACAGAGGAAAAGATTCAGGCGCTTTCTAAGGAGAGGTACAAGGTTTTTATGTTTACTGACATTGGCTCAGGACAGATTGATTTTATCAATAAATACCTTTCAGATAGAAAGGTTTTCATTTTAGATCACCATGAGCTTCAATCACCTATTGAAAATAAAAGTATTATTCAATTAAATCCACATCTTTTTGGGATTGATGGAAATGATCAGATTTCAGGTTCAGGCGTTGTATATTTGTTTTCAAAGGAAGTTAATATTACAAACAAAGACATGGCACACATTGCCATTATAGGCGCAATTGGAGATATTCAAGAACAAAATGGGTTTAGCAAATTAAATGGTATGATTGTTGATGATGCTAAAAGCTCAGGGAAATTAAAAGTTATTAATGGCATAAGAATATTTGGAGCTCAAACAAAGCCACTTTATAAACTCTTACAATATTCTACAGATCCATACATTCCAGGAGTTAGTGGCTCAGAAATGGGAGCGATAAACTTTCTAAATAGGATTGGAATTAAGCCCAGAAACAGTGAAGGGTTTGTTAAGCTTGTAAACCTCTCGGACGAAGAGATAAAAAAGCTTACCGCTGGAATTATTATGCAAAGGATCAGCGCAGGAATTAAAGATGCACAATCAATTATTGGACCTGTTTATATTCTTAAAGAGGAGAAAAAGGAATCGCCTTTAAGGGATGCAAGGGAGTTTGCTACTCTTCTAAATGCCTGTGGAAGGCTTGGCGAAGCTTCGGTAGGAATAGGCACTTGCTTAGGAGACCCAAAGATTAAAAGAAAGGCATTAGATACTCTAACAACATACAAACGGGAGATTATGAATTCTTTGAGATGGTATGATGAGAATAAATCTAACAAAAGGCACATTATTAAGGAATCTAAGTTCCTGATAATAAATGCTGAAGATAAGGTTAAGACTTCTATCATAGGAACAATGTCTTCAATACTTTCAAAATCAGATTCTACAGGAGATATGAAGTATATAATAGGCCTTGCAAGGAATGAAGAGGAATTAACGACAAAGGTAAGCATTAGATGCCTTGATGAAGAGGCAGATGCAAGAGAGATGATGCATCAGATTTGCAATGATATTTATCATGAATGTGGTGGGCACAAAAGCGCTGCGGGCGCTGTTATTAAAAGTGATGAGGAAGAAAAATTTATTGAGAACGCCAAAAAGTTCCTAAAAAGAGTATGTATCGAAGAAAGAGTAAAATAATCTTTTGGCATGAATAGAACAAAACAAAAAAAGATTAAAAAAATGAAATTACTTTACGATATTAATAGGCACGTATTTTATTCTGGTACCTTCATCGCTACTTAGGACTACTTTAACCCAACCATAACCCAACTTAGTGTACCAAGGAACCTCCAAAAGCAATTCGTAGGATTCCATTGCCCCTCTCTTTATTGTCAGTCTTGATTTCTTTGTTCTCGAACCAAAGTCCATAAGTTCTGCTGTTAAAGAGACGTCTTCAAATGTCCTCGTACCTTGGTTCTCCACAAACACCTGGACTAAAGCGTAGTTTCCTGGAGTGATTCCTATTTTTCCTGGCTCAGGCAAAACGTTAATTCTTGTAAACACAAGGGAATTTTCAAAAGAAACATCCTTTATCCCATCATCAATAATACCATTGCAATCGTCATCAAGACCGTTATAAACTTCTTCTCTTGGATAAATTGCTCCAATGCAACTTCCCCATTCGCCCCATATCCCCAAAGGAGTGCACAATCGAGTTTTAGTACCCATCTTACATATTCCTACGTTATTGTAACCACATTCTTTCAAGCTGGTTTGCCCAGGCGTGCAGTCAAAGCCGTTATCGATGCTACCATCGCAATCATCATCTAGGCCATTTGGCTCTTCAGGTTTTGGAAAGATTGCTGTGCAACCAACCCAACTACCTGCGCTACAGGTTTCAGTACCAAAGGTACATTCGCCAACATCAGTTATACCACAGG
>CAZTMQ010000023.1:0-14801 GCA_964615385.1 uncultured Methanosarcinales archaeon | reverse complement strand
CACATGATGAATACTTTAAGACTGTAAATAAAAAGATAGGGCTTGAAAGCCATCCAAATAAAGAGAAAATTTGTTATTATTCAAGGAATCCAAAGATTGGAGGGAACACACTTGCTATTAATATAAAAAAAATAAGGCCTAAACATTTTAATGGCGTAATTAGCCTTAGTGATGCCCAAAACGACGCCATATATTCTTATTACAAGGAGTATAAAGAGGATTGGATTTCTGCCCTGCTTAATAATTTGCCAACAAAAATATCCTTTAATGAGGCTACCATTAATGTTTTAAAAAGAAAGATTTCAAATATATTAGATATAAGAACTGGTGAAGAGTCGCTTTCTTTTGGCTCGATATTTAATGATAGTTCAAAAGAGACAACGATTGAGGAAATTTGTAATCTTTTAGAAGCAAAAAAGATTGTGATAATTGACACCTCGATGTTTTCAGAAAGCCAGGAGATTTTGATAGGCTCAATTGTGCTTTCTAAGCTTTTTCAAAGGTATCAAAGCTATAAAAAGAGAAGTTTACTTGATGAGAAACCAATTATTTCTGTTATTATCGAGGAAGCTCCAAGGGTTTTAGGAAAAGAGGTTTTGGAGTTAGGACCAAATATATTTTCGACTATTGCAAGGGAAGGACGAAAGTTTAAGATTGGGCTTTATGCAATAACACAACTTCCTTCCCTTATTCCTAGAACGATACTTGCCAATATGAATACAAAGATAATAATGGGTATAGAAATGAAGCCTGAAAGGGTGGCTCTTGCAGAATCCTGTCCCCAGGATCTTGAAAATGATGAGAAAAATATTGCTTCTTTGGATTTGGGAGAGGCCATCATAAGCTCAACCTTTACAAAATTTGCAATACCTGTTAAGATTCCTTATCTTAATAATTTTGTGAAAAAGAAAAAAGGAGAAAATGGAGATTATTTAGATGAGAATAAAGCCACTCTTAAAAAGAGTTTTTTGGGAATGTAAATTTAGCATAATGAGATTTATTTAAAGAAGGAGCAATCTATTAAAAAAATGGAAAGTAAACCTACGGAATTTAAGTTTGCACATATTGCAGATTGCCATATTGGCGCTTGGGTAGATCCAAGGATGAAGAGACTTTCCCTGGATTCTTTTGAGAAGGCTAGCGAGATAATTATTTTAGAAAAAGTAGATTTTTTGCTTATTTCAGGCGACCTTTTTAATACCGCTATTCCGGGGATTGACCTAATTACAGCCACTGCAAGAATTTTAAGAAAGCTAAAGGATAATAATATCTCAATTTATGTTATACCTGGAAGTCATGATTTTTCTCCATCTGGAAAAACGATATTAAAGCTTTTTGAGGAAACCGGGCTTATTAATATCCCGACAAAAAATGAAGTTACAAAAGAGGGAAAGCTCTTATTAAAGTATACAATTGACAAAAAAACCTCAGTTAAAATTACGGGGATTTTAGGCCGAAAAAACATGCTCGAACGAGAGTATTATGAGCTTTTGGAGCGCACTAACCTCGAGTCGGAACAAGGCTTTAAGATATTTATGCTTCATAGTGCGATTACGGAGTTAAAGGATAATGAATTTGAAAAGATGGAATCACTCCCTTTATCACTTCTTCCAAAGAATCATCAGTATTATGCTGCAGGACATGTACATAGTGTTATTCAAAGGGATTTTGAAGGCTACGGCAGGGTTATTTTTCCAGGGCCATTATTTCCTGCTAATTTCAGGGAGCTTGAAAGGCTTGAATGTGGCTCTTTCTTTATAAATACAGTGCGCGAAGGAAAGATCGATTCCAGATTAATTAAGGTTTTAGTAAAGAATATATTTCCTATCAAGATTGATGTAAATAACTTAAGCCCATATGAAGTTGAAGAAAGGATAATTAATGAGATTAAGAATAAAGAGTTCAATGAAACTATTATTACGATAAGTGTGTTTGGCGAGTTAATTTCTGGAAAGCCTCAGGATATCGATTTCAAAAGAATCTTCGAGATGCTTTATTTTAAATCTGCTTACTTTGTTATGAAGAATTCTACAAAACTTCAAAATAAAGAACAAGTACAAACCAAGATTGACACCACAAAAGATATATTTGAACTTGAAGATGAACTAATAGAGAATAATCTTACAGATATGCTGGGGCTTTCAAAAGATAATGAAAAATCCCTTGTCAAAAATGCGTTTTCTTCACTTTCAGTTGAGAAGAGTGAGGGAGAAAAGCAAGCTGATTATGAAGAGAGAGTGTTTGGAGAGATATATAAAGTAATTGAAGGACTTTTATAACTAGTTCCATTAAAATATATTTGTAAAACTTTTTTTGTTTTCACCTTATATTTTTAGCCACTTAAGTTAGTAGTTCTTTTATTTTTTCAAAATCCTTTTTTAAAATATCCCTCATGTTTGGGTTATAAAGGGCTACAGCAGGATGATATAAGGCTATTAAAAAGAATTTTGCCTGATTATTTTCTATCGTAAAGTGTTCTCCATGAATCTTGGATATGCCCTCTTTTTTAATATTGAATTTATCAAAAAGATATCCCATTGAATGCCTTCCTAAAGCAGCAATTATTTTTGGTTTTATTATATTTATAAGCTCATCTAAAAAAGGAGTGCAGGCTTTTATTTCGTTTAGAGTGGGATCGCGATTCTCAGGCGGCCTGCATTTTAAGATGTTTGCGATATAAACATCTTCTCTTTTAAGACCTATGTGTCCTAGTAATGTATCCAGAAATTTTCCTGCTCTCCCTACAAAGGGCTCACCTTTTTGGTCTTCCCAAAATCCAGGTGCCTCTCCCACAAATATTATTTTTGCGTTCGGCGAGCCTGCACCAAAAACATAATTTTTTTTGGTTTTTGATAAATCGCATCCTTTGCAATTGCTAATCTTTTTGTAAAGCTCTTTTAGTGCATCTTCTTTATTTGTTGTGCTCGGAGTTTGGAATAAATTGCTAGACTCTAATTTTGCCTCATCATCATTTTCATTTACAAGCTCTTTTTTGGATAGTTCGTTTTCAGATAAGAATATTTGAGTTTTATCTTCCATCCCAGTATTGCTTGTGTTTTTTTGTTCGCTTGGTTTATTTCCAAAGTCGTTTAAGGTACGAATTTTATCCATAGGTTTTTGAAAAAGACTTTTAGCTATATATTTTTTTCTAAAAATAATTTGAAGGATGTATTGTACAAAAAATGATATAAAAACAAAGATTTTAATTAAGTTAAATAGGAGGGATTAGGTGTCCTATTACATGAGGCAGGAAAAAGACGATAAAAATTTTTTGTTTGTATAAGGTTTGAACTGCGTTATTACTCGCTTTTGGATATGTCTTCTAAAGCAGTAGGATAATAAAGATTACCCCGTTCTATTCGACAGTTTTCAAGGTTTTTAATTGAGTCTAAAAGCTCCATTTGTGCTTCGATATTTTCGTCATTAAATCTTAGTATTATTGAGTTTGTGTATTTTAATTGCTCAAAGTATAATGGTGGGTTGTATTTTTCTATTAATTCAAGTACCACATTTTTCGATGAAACAGATTTTAAGTCATCACCTAAAAAAGAGATAAAATACTCATAGTTCCAAAGTCTTTCTTCACTATCAATTGCAGGTTTTTTTATATTGCTATCTGAAAGGTACGCGATGTTTGCTTCTTTTTCTAAATTTCCGATGCTAGTTTTATTTTTTTCATCCATTCTTTTCACCTTTTTAAATTTGAATCATCCTACCCTAAATAATTGATTTTTGATGCTATCGCTTTTTTTCTATCTACAAGGGTATCGAGCTTTTCTTCAATCTCATCATATTTTTTTGCGAAGTAATTGAGAATATCTTCTGTTGAATGAAAATTATTTCTTGGAAAGAGCGATTTAAATATTATGTTATCTAGGTCTACAAAATTCTCTTTTTTGCTTTTAGCTTCTCTTTTTTTTCTTTTGGTATTTTCATCTTCAGGATTGTTTTGGTCATCAAAGTACTTTAGCATTGTATCTATTCTTATTAGGCCTGCACCAAATATCTCCGAATCAGGATAAGATGTGTTTGCATTAAGTTCTGTAGCGGTCTCTTTCATTGCCTCTTCAAAGTCCAAACTGTTGGAATATGCTTTGTAAAGTGCTGCACAGCCAGAAACATGCGGGCTTGCCATTGAAGTTCCTGACATTGAACAATATCCGCCATTAAGATATGATGATATTATTTCAACCCCTGGTGCGCTTATGTCTAATGTATCGCAAATATTACTAAAGTCTGCATGGCGTCCATCCCTTTCTAATGCTGCAACAGAGATTACGCTAGGACCAAAAGCAGCAGGGTAACTATTGCCAAATCCTTCGTTTCCTGCTGCAGCAACCAATATAAGCCCTTTTGAATAAGCTACATCACAGATATTTTGAAATACACTCGTTGCACCACCAGAACCAAGGCTCATATTGATTATATCGAGCTTGTTATCAATCGCCCATTCAATTGCTTTTATCACGTTGGCTTCTGAGCCAACGCCATTATCGCCTAGCACTTTTAATGCGTATAGCTCTGCTTCACTTGCAATGCCAATAGTCTCCCCTGCACAGATCCCCGCGACATGTGTGCCATGGCCTTCTCTATCTATTGGTGGGTCATCATCTACAAAATTGATTCCATGCAAGGGATCCGCCCTGCCCTTAAACTCGCTATGAGAAAAATCAATTCCAGTGTCTATTATGCCTATTTTTATTCCTTTTCCCTGACTGTATTCTTTAGCGAGATCAGCACCGATCATCTCGAGATTCCACTTGTTTTGGCTTTTTTTGTATGGCACTGCCTTTGGTTTTAGAATGTCTTGTTTGGCAAAATAAAAACCTGATTCTATCCCTTTTATCATCAGATTGATTTTATCGTATTTTTTCTGAAGGCTTTCAAGGGAATTTCCAAAAACCATATCTGTTATGTTCTTTGCGTCTTTTCCTTCAAGATTTACAATAAAACAAGGAACATACTTAAGCTGATGCTCTATAGTTCCTATCTTGTTTAATGAGCTTTCTAGTTTTTTTACCGATTTGGCATTGCTTGGATTATACCTCACATAAACCTGAACAGGTGAGTTTTTCTTTATTGATTCCTTGATTTTTAGCTCAAGATTCTTTGCCCTTTTCTGATATAAATTATATTTATTCTCATCATCCCCCAACGGAAATGCCTCAAACCATGATTTCATGCTATATGAAGGTGCTTAGAAAACTTAAAAGAATTGTTCTTAAAAATCCGGGAAAAAAACGAAAAAAAGATAAGAATAAGAAAGGGTTTGGGCCCATTAAGGAGTATACCTTGTCATTGTCCTTGGAAAGGGGATTGCATCTCTTATTGTGTCTAATTTACATATCCAAGACACTACTCTTTCTATTCCCATGCCAAAGCCTGAATGTGGGACTGAGCCGTATCTTCTGGTGTCTAAATAGAACTGATAGTTTTTTAGATCTTCGCCTTGCTCAGTTAGTCTTTTTTCTATTTTTTCCTGGTCTTCTTCCCTTTGTGATGCACCAATCAACTCCCCATAATTCTCGGGTGCTAAAACATCAAATCCTAAAACTACATCTGGGTTTGTTGGGTCCTCTTTCATATAAAAGGCCTTGACAATTTTAGGGTATTTTGTGACTATTATTGGCGTATCAAAGCCTGATGTTAGTTTGTCTTCCTCAATTGTTCTTAGATCCTTGCCCCATTCAATATCCATGTTGTATTTTTCTTTCAAAATCTTTAGTGCCTCATCATATGTCATTTGCACAAAGGGCTTTTTTAAGGAAGCTTTTAGTACAGTTGTGTCTCTTTTTAGCACATCTAAATCGTATTCGTTTTTTTTGAGAACTTCTTCTATTATGTGTTTTATAAGCTTCTCTGCATAATCAATTAGACCATCAAAATCACACCAGACTGCTTCCATTTCAGCATGCCAGTATTCGCTCAAATGCCTGGATGTTCTTGATTTTTCTGCTCTGAAAGAAGGTGCAATACAATATATCTTTTCTAGAGCAAATATTGCTGCCTCAGCATGTAGTTGCCATGTTTGGGTCAAAAAAAGCTCTTTTCCGTAATAGTCTACCTTAAAAAGAGTTGAGCCGCCCTCACACTGGCTTGACATTATGCTGGGGGATTGGCACTCATAAAAGCCATCTTTTCTGAAAAAATCATGGACTGCGCCCATAACTGTGCTCCTTATTTTAAGAATTGAAGTCATTTTCCTACTTCGTAGCCAAAGGTGTCTGACATCTGCTAAAAATTCCGGACTAAAATCCTTTGCGATTGGAAAGTTTTCGCTTGTTCCGATTATCTGAAAACTACTTACACTTAACTCAATGCCCATAGGGGCTTTTTCCTCATTTTTAATAATGCCTTCCACTATTAAAGATGCCTCAATTGATATTTTTGAGCATTCAAGCCATTTCTCTTCTGAAATACTTTCTTTGGGAATTACACACTGGATCGTTCCTGATGAATCTCTTAGGACTAAAAACATAAAAGCATTGCTACTCCTTACCCTATGAACCCAGCCTCGTATCTCTACTTTTTTTCCTATTTCTTTTCCCAAATCTGATATTTTTTTGTGTGCCATAAATCATTCACCTTTGCCTATGTTTTTTTATTTAACTAATATTTTTAATTTTTCTTTTTTGTTTTTATTGTCCTTGTTATCTTTATTGGAAACAAAAATGGAAAAATCCTCTTGAAATTAATATATTAAACCTAAATAATTTGTTTTTGCTACCTTGTGAGTTCTATGATTTTTTTTAAAAATTGCTGTCTTTTTGTAAAAAGCATCTATTAAAAAATTGTTGAAAAGTAATTAAAAAAACTCAAATGCCTTTTTTGAAATTAATTATTATTAGAATTATCGTAGAGCAAATTATTATAATCAAGATAGTTATTATAGAGAAATCTGACTAAAAAGCCCTCAGAATCGCTTAGGGCTTTTGCATCCTTTATTGTTGCTACACTTGCCTTTTGGCCCAGTTTTTCTTTTGCCATGTTTTTTACCCTTTTCATCTAAAGAAATCTCAGATTATATAAAAAGATATCTAAATCCTTGGCTTAATTGAAAAATTGCTTAATTGAAAAATTGTATTTAAGGTAGCTTTGATCAAAGAGTATAGATATTTGCATTTTTATAGTATTTATTATTATGTTATTACATTAGATACTTCTTGATGTAAACTTAAAAACCCTTTAAAAGAAATGTAAAAAAAAGATTACTGTTTAGTTGCTTAAACCGCATTAAATGTATAGAGTATTAATTTTTGAGAAGATTTACTAATTTACAGGATACAATATAGCTACTTCACAAGGCGCTTTATCTCTAAAGCTCTCGGGGTCTTCTTTTGTTCCAACTATGTTTCCAAAGTGCATAGGTATTGCGAGTTTTGGCTTTATGTGCTTACAGGCCTCTGCAGCTTCTTCTGAATCCATTGTGAATTTGCCTCCAATTGGAAGCATTGCGACATCACAACCATATGCTAAAGACATTTCTGGGATGTAATCTGTGTCGCCTGCATGATATATTTTGACACCGTTAATCTTAAAGATGTAGCCCATCCATCCTTTTTCTTTTGGATGATAAGAGCTATACTTGTTGTACGCTTCTATTGCATCAACTCCAAAATTTATGAAATCGTAGGAATTTCCCGGCTGAATTGCAATACTTGAGGAAGGGTATTCAGATGAAAGCTCGCCAGGAATTACCATTTTTGTGCTTTGTGTTCTTATTTTTGAGATATCTTTTATACTATAATGATCAAAGTGTGGATGGGTAATAAAGATATAATCTGCAAAGCTTTTAGGGTTTGAAAGGTTGTATGGATCAATGTAAATCTTTACGTTTTTATCAAGTATCTTTATTCTAAATCCTGCGTGGCCTAAATATTCGATTGATACATTGTTTAATTCTACCAATTTATCTGTTATTACAACCATTTTAAAAAACACTCCTCAAAAAATCTTTTAAAAAAATCCTTTTAAAAAAAATCACTAAAAAATAGGGTTTGTATAGAAACATCTATGGAAAACTTTATATGATTTTTCATTATTGAGTATATATTGTTTAAATGGCATAAAAGAAAAAGAACTGCATTCTTGTGTTTAATGTGCTCTAAATATTTTTGAATTGGGTTTGTTATGAGCAATTTGCTGTTATTTTGAGATGAAAAAGAAGTTTTTGGGAAAAATAAGTCTAGGCTATATGAATTTTAAATGGTTTTTTTTATTTGGTTGAATTAGAGCTTAGCTAGATTATGATTTTTTTTAATTATGGAAAAACAGTGTTATAACATCGCACTCAACCTTAGTCTTCCAAGATGACGACTCATGATTATGGAGAAATAGTGTTATAATATATCCTTTGACAAAGTTTAAAAATAGCAGTTATTATATATCTTATTGGCTTTGCTTTAAAAGAGTGATTTAGGTGGATACTCTTTTGTAGATAGCCATTTTAGGCTTTTTATTTAATGTGGCTCTCTTTGGTTCGCTAGGGACTTATTTGCCATACGGTTCATTATGATTAAGGCTTGTTTAAAGAATATAGCTTGGAGATAAGCGGAGTGATTTTGAATGTACGATATTGTGATTGGAAGAAGTGACGAGGATTTAAAGAAGCATGGTAAGATAGCTACTGCTTTTATAGGTAAGCAATACGTTAAAATGGGAAATGCCACATCGCTTTCAAATAATATCTATTTGGACGTTGCAGGACCACATGTAGTTTTTATTTGTGGTAAGAGAGGCTCTGGAAAATCTTATACAATGGGAGCAATTGCGGAAGGAATTATTTCAGTTGAGCCAAGGGTTAAGGAAAATCTTTCTGTTGTAATCTTAGATACTATGGGAATTTACTGGACAATGAAATATCCCAACTTAAAGGACAAGGAACTTTTATCGAAGTGGGAACTTGAAGGAAGGGGCTATGATGTTAAGGTTTTTGTGCCTAAAGGATATTTTGATATCTTTAAAAAAAAAGGGATTCCTGTTGATTATCCATTCTCAATAATTCCAAGTGAGCTTTCGGCAGCAGATTGGTGCAACTGTTTTGGCCTAAGCCAGCATGACCCAACTGGAGTTATAATTGAAAAAACAGTATATGAAATGAAATCCTTAAACTCATCGTATGACCTTGATGACATGATTGAGAAAATCAGAAGTGATGAAGAAATTCTGCATTCTGAAAAGCTTTCAGCAATCAACAGGTTTAAAAGTGCAAAGTCGTGGGGGCTTTTTTCAAAGGATGGAACAAAATTATCTTCTATTATCTCTGCGGGAAATGTATCGGTTATTGATGTTAGTTGTTATGCTACTATGCCTGGAAGCGAAGGTGTTAAAAACCTTGCGATAGGGATCGTTGCCCAAAAGCTTTTTTTAGACAGGATGGAAACAAGAAGGGGCGAGGAATTTGAGGAGCTTAATAGCTCTGTACATTATTATTCGACAGGCCAGGCAAAACAGACCAAGGAAAAGCCTTTAGTTTGGATTGTAATTGATGAAGCACATGAGTTTTTGCCAAATAAAGGCAGAACTGCTGCTATGAATTCTCTTATTACAATCTTAAGAGAAGGAAGGCAACCTGGGATTTCCTTAATTCTTGCAACTCAGCAGCCTGGAAAGATACATACTGATGTGATGACGCAATCAGACGTGGTGATTTCACATAGGCTTACTGCAAAGATGGATGTGGATTCATTGGCCCTTTTGATGCAAAGCTATATGCGCGAAGGGCTTGATAAAGTGGTGAGCAATGTTCCTAAAACAAAGGGTTCAGCAATGATATTTGATGATTATAACGAAAGGATTATTTCTGCACAGATAAGACCAAGGACTACCTGGCATGGCGGAGGAAGCCCAAGTGCTATTCCTACTAAGAAGAATATCTTTTAGCTAAATTAGTCAAAAATTGAAAATTTCTTATTTTTAAGCCTTAAAAATAAGTTTTACAGTGGAAATATAGGGGTGTTAGAAGCTAGAAATTATATCTTTTATACTCCATTAATTATTACCAAATCCTTTATAAATGAGCACTTATTACCTTTATAAATGGGGATTTGATTTTTTTACTAATCCAGATAGGAGGGATAAAAAATGGAAAAGAATGACATTAGGGTTGTGAATATTGTTGTGAGCACTTCTCTTGAGCATGATATACCTTTAGAGAAAATGGCAGCCACTCTTTCTAACACTGAATACAATCCTGAGCAGTTTCCAGGTCTTGTACTAAGAATAAGGGAACCAAAAACCTCAGCATTGCTTTTTAGCTCAGGAAATGTTGTGTGCACAGGCGCAAGGTCAATGGAAAAGGTTGAAGAGGCAATTCAAAGGATTATTGAGTACTTAAAGAAGGTAAATGTCGAGATTAAAATAAAGCCTAAGATTACTGTCCAAAATATTGTGGCTTCTGGGGGGATTGGTTTTGATTTGAATTTAAATAAGCTCGCAATGAAACTAAGAAATACAGAATATGAACCTGAACAGTTTCCAGGTCTTGTCTACAAACTGATTGATCCTTCTATTTCTGCTACATTCTTATTGTTTTCAAATGGAAAGATTGTTTGTACTGGAACAAAAAATGAAGAACAGGTACATTTGGCAACTAAAAAGCTACTTGAAAACCTAAAAAAGGTAGTTTAATAGAAATCATTACAGCTTTTTTAGGGAAAGATTTTTAATTAATTTTATTTATATTTTTTTGGTTTGATTTTTGCATCTGTTTAAATTGATGGGGGCTTGAGTTGCGTGGAGGTCGAAGAAATCATAGATAAGTTCATTGAATTCTTTAAAACTTACTATGAAACTGAGATTTTTAATAATATCAGAAATGATAAAAAATTTGTTGTTGCTGATTTTAATAAGTTAAGCCAATACGATCTTGAGCTTTCTGAGATTCTTTTGGAAGAACCCACTAAAACCTTGGAGGCTGCTAATGCAGCTGTTATGAACTTTGATTTGCCTTCTGGAATGACTGGATTTAATGTAAGGTTTAAAGGTATTCCTGAATCAAGAAAACTACAGATTAGAGATATCAGGTCTATTCATTTATCAAAAATGTACTCTTTTGAAGGGCTTATTAGGCAAAAGTCTGATGTAAGGCCAAAGGCTGTGTCTGCAAAGTTTAGGTGCAAAAGTTGTGGTCAGGTGCTTGTTGTTTTACAAAATGATACTAAATTTAAGACTCCTGTCAGATGTGGTTGTGGAAATAGAACTAATTTTGATGTAATTTCTAAAAATCTTGTTGATGTACAAAGAATAATTATTGAAGAAATTCCTGAGAAGTTAGAAGGAGCCGATCAACCTAAAAGAATAGGGGTGATTTTATCAGAGGATTTGGTAAGTCCCATTAGTGAAAGGAAAACAAATCCTGGATCTAAGGTTTTAGTTACAGGAATTGTAAGAGATACGCCTATTCTTTTAAAGACAGGTGGAACTTCTACGAAGTTTGACATATACTTGGAATCTAATAATATTGAGGCATTGCAAGAAGATTTTTACCAAATTGAAATAAATCAAGAGGAGGAAGAAAGAATAGTTGAGTTATCTAAAGATAAGCAAATCTTAAAAAAGATGATTGCTGCGATGGCCCCTTCAATTTATGGATATGATCAAATTAAAGAAGCGCTCTTACTTCAGATGCTTGGCGGGGTTGAAAAGGTAAGATCAGATGGAATACGCTCAAGAGGAGATATTCATGTTCTGTTAGTTGGCGATCCAGGAGCAGGAAAATCCCAGCTCCTTAAAAGGGCTAGCATTGTCGCTCCTAAAGCAAGGTACGTTTCGGGAAAAGGTGTAAGTGGAGCTGGGCTTACTGCAACGGTTGTCAAAGATGAATTCTTAAGAGGATGGGCCCTTGAAGCAGGTGCACTGGTTTTGGCTAATAATGGTATGTGTATTATTGATGAGCTTGATAAGATGACAACTGATGATAGAAGCGCTATGCACGAGGCTTTAGAACAACAAACAATCAGTATTAGTAAAGCAAATGTTCAGGCAACTCTAATGGCAAAAACCACAGTTTTAGCTGCTGCAAACCCTAAACTTGGACGCTTTGACCCTTATGAATCACTGGGAAAGCAGATTGATATGCCACCTGCTTTAATTAATAGGTTTGATTTAATTTTTACCATTAGAGATCTTCCTGATGAAGCAAGAGACTCGGCATTAGCAGAGCACGTATTAACACTTCATCAAAACCCAGACATAGGTGAGGTTGAAATAGATACTAAATTCATAAGAAAATACCTTGCTTATGCAAAGCAAAGGATTAAGCCAGTTTTAAGTGATTCTGCTAAAGATGAGATTAAAAGATATTTTATTGAATTGAGAAACAAGGATACAAATAGCAAAGAAGGGATTAAACCAATCCCTATTTCTGCAAGACAGCTTGAAGCGCTTGTAAGGCTTGCAGAGGCATCTGCAAAGGTAAGGTTATCAGAAAAGGTTACTAAGGAAGACGCTAAAAAAGCGATTGAGATTCTTGAGTTCTGTCTACACGATGTGGGAACTGATCCAAGGACTGGAAAGATAGATATTGATAGAATTACAACAGGGGTTACAGCGAGTGAGAGGGGAAAGATTGTTCTTGTGAAAAATATTATTGATACACTTCAAGAGAAGATTGGAAGAACAAATGCTATTCAGATAAAGGATATTCTTAAAGCCTGCGAGCTTGAAAATATTGCAAATGATGAAGCGAGGGAGATTATTCAAAAGCTTAAGAGGTCTGGAGAGGTTTTTGAGCCAAGAAATGAGTTTATTCAAAAATTATAATAAAAGTTGTTTAAAATGGTTGAATTAAGTGAAAATAATGATACCTCAAGGTTTATTAGAGAGCCAGCAAAGGTGCTTCCGTTAAGTTATATTAAAGCTGCACAGTATCAAAAGCAGGAAGGCTGGAACCCTAATTATATTGAGGTTAATAATGAAAAGGTTTTCAGGGTTAATGTGATAGGAATTGTTGTTTCAAAAGAGCAGATTTCTCCTGATAACTATGTGTTAAGTGTTGATGATGGCTTTTCTACTATGCCTTTAAGGACGTTTGATAGGCCAGAAATTTTTTTAAAAGCTTCTATTGGCGATTTTGTCATTGTAGTTGGAAAGCCTAGGGAATTTAGTGGAGAGCGCTATATCTTAACTGAGATTTTAAGAAAGATTGAAAATAATGATTGGATTAATTATAGACGAAGGCTTTTCGAAAAGAAGGGGTTTGGAAATTTTATTCCTTCTGTAAATACCAAGGAAAAGGCTGTTGAAAAGACAGAAGCTGAAGATTTAGCTATAGTAAAAAAGAATTCTGATGAGCTCAGTGAAGATAAAAAAAGTTTTAATAAAAGTGAAGAGCCTGAGCTTATTGTCACAGAGGAAATTGTTTCTGAAGAAACCATAGAAAATAATGAAGTTTTGGAGAAAAAATCACCTGGAGAAATAATTTATTCTCTTATCAAGGATCTCGATAATGGAGAAGGTGCAGACATTGATGCTATTATTAAAAGATCTAATTTAAAAGACGCTGAAAAGATTATTGATAGGTTTATAAAAGAGGGTGAGATTTACCAATCAAAGCCTGGAAAGGTTAAGATTTTATAATTTAAATATTAAAAAAAACACTTTATTTCTTATTAAGTGTAAATTTTTTAAAGATTATTAAAAACTGTAGAATTTAATAAAAGAATGGTGTAATGAATACCTCTAGGATTCCGGCTACAACTAAGATTCCTACAGCTATTAACAAAAGGTCTGCTGTGTCAACTAATACATTTTCAAAGTGCTTAGAAAAGGCCCCGTGCTTTGACACTGCAAATGATATTATTCCGCCTGCTATTCCTGCAATAACGTAAGCTAAAATTTCAGGAATTCCGTGAATTGAGTATCTTATTATACTCTGTAATACGTATCCTAAATAAGCTAATCCACCAGCTTCTCCACCAACTGCTAAAACTGAAGCCACTTTATCTTTTACAAAACTACCCATAGCTACTCCTAATACAGATCCGTTCCAGCTAAGTATAAATAACGAGCCAGCACCGAATATGAAGGAGAAAAGGATGCAAAAAACGAGTACTCTTACATTGTTTAGAATTATGGTCACCATTGAGTTGATTTTAAACTCTATGTATGGATTATTTGCTATTTTTGTACTTTTGCCGTTTATTGCAGATAATGTCTCTAGCTGTACTGAGAAGACGTTTTGCACATATTCTTGAGATAATAAAAGATATATTCCTGCAAACGCTATTGTAAAGCCCATGAAAAGTAGCATAAAGGTTCTTATTGCTTTTCTGTGTTCCTTTAAAAGAGAGCCTCTATCTGCAATTTCAATGCCTTTATATGCTTCTCTTTTTATGATTGTGTAAACTAATGGTAAGCTAAAGAGAACAGTTATTATTACTACTACAAGCCCTATGTAGTCATTAAATATTACTGTTGCAAGTATTACAGAAAGTACCCCATATAATATCCCTATTAAAAATATAAGCCATGGCTTGTCAAGGGCTGATTCTGATGATATCATTGCTTCCATTACCATGGATTTTTTTAAGAACAAATTCATTTAAATAGTTATCGAATTAAAATAATAGTGATCTTTGGTTGTTCTTTTTGTACTATTTTTGCTGTTGTTTGAAGCTTTTTTATATTTTACTTTGGTTAGAATTATATTACAAATCTTTTAGCCCCACCACCCCTTAATTTCATTTGGAAAGCATTAAACACTTTTAAACATGTATTGTATTTGAAGTATCTGAAGTATCTGAAAATACAAATAGTATTGTATTTGTATCGTATTTGAAAGCACTAATCACATTTGAAGC
>CAZTMQ010000022.1:14371-16073 GCA_964615385.1 uncultured Methanosarcinales archaeon | reverse complement strand
AAGGAAACAACGACAGAAAATATAATCACAGCAAATACCAGCTTTAAATTTTTCATATTAAAACCACCCTTTTTTAAGCGATATAATCAATAACGTTTGTAACAAATATAAACAATGATGGTTAATTGGTTATCTTTTTAGTTGCTTTCTTTTTATACTTTTCGTTTATTTTTCTTTGTGTGTCAAAAAATACGAGACTCATTATTAATTAGGATAATTTTCCAAACATTTTCTAAACATTTATAAACAAAAAATATTTGCTAACATATAGGCAAATGATGAACGGAAGTAACTGCTGAAAAAAACATGATGATGTGAACACCCGCTGATGCCTTTTAGATTTTACTTGTTCTGAGGATTTTTTTGTCTCAGATAATAGTTTAAGAGAGAGATATAGCCAAGGAAATATTAGAGCTTTTCAATGGCGAAATAAAAATGAAATGCACGCTTTGTTCTGAGAAATCAGTAGCCCTTTTTGATAGCAAGCCCTATTGTAAAAGGCATTTTATTAAGAGATTTGAGGAGAAAGCATTAGATACTATTAAAAGATATAAATTAATCAACAGCAAAAGAGTCGCTGTGGCAACTTCTGGGGGTAAGGATTCTACAAGTGTTTTGTACGTTGTAAAAAAGTACATGGAAAAATTTGGTTTGGGTAAGCCAATTGCACTGCTAATTGATGAGGGGATAAATGGTTATAGGGAAAGGACACTTTCTGACCTAAAACGGTTTTGTGAATTAGAAAACATTTCTTTAAAGGTAATTTCTTTTAAAGAAGAATTCGGATTCTCACTTGATGCATATCTTAAAAAGGTAGATTCAAAGCCATGTACAATATGTGGAATATTAAGAAGATATCTTTTAAATAAACATTCGAGGGAATTTGATACGATTGTTACAGGTCACAATCTTGATGATGAGTCTCAGGGATTTGTTATGAATCTTTTCAATTCTGATATACTTTTAATGATCAGGCAAGGGATTGTTTCAGGCGCAGTAGGCTTTAAAGATTTCACAAATCGAGTAAAGCCTTTTTATTTTATAAAAGAAAAGGAGATTTTAATATACTCGATACTTAAAGGTTTTGGATTAGGCTATAATGAATGCCCTTATGCTGATTCAGCCCTTAGAGCGAAATTCAAGATACTTCTAAACGAATATGAAATGAATAATAGTGGCGCTAAGAAGAATGCAATAGATCTTTTTATGAAATTAAAAGAAGAGCTTTCAGGAAGCAAAAATGAAATCTTAAAAGATTTTGAGATTTCCTCTTGCACTGTTTGCAATGAGCCATCATCTAATGAGATTTGCAGCGCGTGCCTTGTAAGATCTGAATATAATAACGCTAAGAAAGCAAACAATAAATAAGCAAAAAATGATAGATTTTTAAAGAATCGTTCTTTATTTTTCAAAAATGCACATTGACATAGTAAAGCCCAACGGAAATGAAATTGATTTTATCAAAAGGTCAAAGGAGCTTGGCAAAAAGGGAATAGCCTTTTTATATGAATCTATTTCCAAGGAAAAAGTAGCCGATTTGACACATTTGGAAAAGTCGGAAGGTTTTCATATTCTTTTGGCAAAGGAAAGTATCGGGTTTGATAATGGGTTAAGGCTATTTGACCTGTCAAGTAGGGTTGATAAATCAAGGCAATTGGTCGAGAAGTCTAGCAATGTTATCTTTTTTGGGTTTGAAAATTCC
>CAZTMQ010000022.1:0-14271 GCA_964615385.1 uncultured Methanosarcinales archaeon | reverse complement strand
AAACTTTCAAAAAGTGCGCTATCTTTTATTTCAACTCTTCTTTAATTCAAGGAAAATGTAGCTTGAGCCTGAACGGATTGTGAGGTTTTCTTGTCTAGCGACTGTGTAATTAATGTTGATTGTTTCTTCTATTTTTTCAAAATCTGCTTCTCTTACCAAGAGATTTTTGTTTTCGGATGATTCTAAGGCATTCAAAAAGCCTTCTACGCTATTATATGCAGAAATCCTGCCCTTCAAATAGAATGGAAGTGGCCAATAATCTGCACTTTCTCCCACTATCTCAATCTTGTCATTTTCAGAAATAATTGCGTTTATATTTTTTTTAAGATTAATGTCTGTATGGACGTAGGAAAAGGGATTTTTTTCATCATTAGCAGGATATATGAAAGATGTGATTATCATTTGATAGATAAGGTAAATCGCACAAACTGCTATCAGAGTGATCAGAAGATTCTTATTTTCTATCTTTGATAAAAAGATCCCAGCGGTTAGACAAAGCGTACAAGATGCGCTAAGTATAAGCCAAGGTGTTTTGTAAGAGATTAAAGAGTAGATAATTAAAAGCAGAAAGCCAAAAAGGCTAATGTATGTTTCATATTCTGGTTTTTCCTTTTTTATTAGCTGATGTGCGTAATATATAATAGATGTTAGCGAAATCAAAAGTATTGGAAGCTCAAATTTTAAGAGAATTTCAGCAAAGTAATAAATTGGCTTTGAATGCTCGTTCGTTCTTGTTTTCCAATTAAACGGGCCTATCACAGAATCAATTACACCTTTTGGATATGTGAAAAATGAGCTAAATAATGCGATATGAACTAAAAGCCCTATGCCTATTGCAAAGAATAGATGCTTTGTTAAGTAAGATTTGCCGTTCTTTTTTTCAAAGAGATTTTCTTTTATATTTAATCTCCTTTCTCTTGAAAATAACATAACAACTAAAATAACAAAAATGCAAAAGCAGTTTATTATCGCAGTTTCTTTGTTTGCATATGAGAGGAAAAGAGATAGAACAAATAGGTAAATCCAGATTTTTTTAGTGTTTTTAGTTGTCAGATTTATTAAAGAAACCAAGGCAAGTAATGTAAAAAATACGAAAAAGGTCTCGTGTATTGCATACCTGGAGTAGTAAAAAAGCGATGGCGAGATTATGAGAAAAACACAAGACAATAACCTGGCTTTTTTAGAAAATGGCTTTATGAAAAATGGAAGGATGCAAAGGGCACTGCCAAATAAAACCTCTGATAATCTAAGTGTGATTTCAGTAGTTTTTAGAAGTGTGAATGGTAAAGAAACATAGTATAAAAAAGGTCCGTGATAGTTGTCTGGATTGTATTTGTAGTTGTTGTTATTTATTAGGTTTGATAAGAAGTATTCATTAACGGATTCATCATGATGAAGAGGCCTTAAATCAAGGAGTGTTACCCTCATAAAAAAAGCTAATAGAAATATTGAAATGATTAGCCAAATTTCTTTTTTATTGATCTTTTTTTGTTGCATATTTAACATCTTTTGTCATAACATATTAATAATTTGCTGTTTAAATTTGGCGTATGGTTGGCTTGTTTTTGTAAAATAGTAAATTATATATATTCTTTCATCAGTAAGTGGGATGTTGTGGAGACAATAGTGTTTAGTTTTTTTTGTTTTAACATTGATGTTGTTGTCATAGTCGTTAGCCAAATATGGTGATGAATAAAGCAAATATTGCTTTGAAAATGTTGTTTTATGCTTAGACTTTAGATACGAAACCTTATGGTGGTGCCCTCATGATGAAGAATAATAAGTATTTTTTAGGTGATTTGAGAGTGGTTAAAGGGGTTAAACGAAGTGTTTTGGTTGTTGTGTTTTTGTTCTTTTTAATATCTCTTGGAAGCAATGTCTACGCTGCATGCACAACTGTTGCTGATTGTCCTCCTGCTTATACTTGTGAGAAGAACACAAATTTTCTAGGTGGTTATTACGTATTCACAGGACAGTGTATCTCCGGAATCTGCAAACGAGCTTTGTCCTCTTGTTGCGGGTTAGATACTTGTAATTCTGATGGATTAGTAGGAGTTTGTTCTGATTCAGTAGATCCTACTGATTTGCCTTATCGATGTATTTGGGATTGTCCTGATGGATATTATGCCTGCTGTGTCCATGAATTTTATGGAGGTTGTCTTGATAAACCTAATTGTTGTGATTCTGAAAGTGATTGTGATCAGATAACAGGCGAATGTATTACTCCTACTCCCACTCCCACTCCTTCTCCTACACCTACTCCCACAGCTACCCCTACACCTACACCCATACCTACTCCCACAGCTACCCCTACACCCATTCCCGAACCTACTCCAACACCCACACCTACTCCAACGCCAGAAGTTTGTACTCCTATAGATTGTGAGGGTCTTGATAGAGAATGTGGAAGCGATGGATGCAGTGGTTTTTGTTTACCTAATAATTGTCAAAGTAAAGACTATTCTTGCAAAGATAATATAGGCCTTTGTTATGCTGAGGGTTGCGGTTTTGTAGATTATACTATTAATAACCCAGAGACCTGCGATTTCACAGAATACGATGGAAGATATATCTACGATCATCCAGAAGATGTACTTTGTATAAGGCAAAACAATGTATATGGTGCTTTAAAAAAATGTGACATTCTAAAATGCAATACTAATGATAGCTTCTGTGAATACAACGAAGCTTTGGGGATTGCAAACAGCCTAGATTCTGCTGAAAAGGTCTGTTTAGAAGGCCAAAAAGAAGTTTCAAAAATTTGTGAAGGGGTTGGTGCCCCAAATTGTAACACTCTCACTTATAAAGACGTGATATATTATGCACCAAGTGTTTTTATGGATACGAATGCCCAACGAAATATTTATTTTGCAAGTGGCAAAAAATACGAAAAATCATCAAACGAATTAAAAACATATGTCTCTGATGATTTCTTGAAATTTTTTACAGGATTTGTAATGGACCAAACAGGCTCTACCACTACTCAGGCATTTTATGATAATTTTGGATTTATCCCCCAAGATTTGTTTGATGATATTTTATTTACCCATTGCGCTTATCGGGGAGCCTGGGCATTTACAGATCCTTGCGATGGAAACGGCCCAAACGATGTACACATTTATACAGTGTGTCCAAAAATAAAGGATAAAAACGGAAAGGAATACGACATCTGTGCTTTTAGTTTGGGCAGTAAACCTTTTAGTGCTACAACTCAAAATCCACGCTGTACTGCAGTTATTAGAACTGGTACAACAGCCCTTAAAGATATAGTTACCCTTAATAGTGCGAGTGACGATTATTGTAGTGAAGGCGATGATAGCAAAAAAGAGATTGATTGGTATAGCATAGCTGAAGGGAGTGTTTGCGGATACGATGATAAGACCGTTTCTATTTGCATTGCAGGTAATTGCGTTGTAAACCCGCCAGATTGTGGAGGAAATGGTCTTCAAACTAGTTATGGCGAGCAGTGTGATTATAACGAGAACAACGAATTAGTATACATTTCTACTTTGACTGCAGATAGGCTTTGTGAAAACAACAATCATTTTTATGATAGTGCTCTTGAAGATTGGGCATCTGGTGAGATAACGTGCAACACTGAAACATGCACGCTTGATTTTTCGGATTGCAAAACCCAAGCCGATCTTTGTGGTGATGGAATTTTACAAGACTGGGAAGAATGTGATGGTTCTCTTTTTGGTGAGGATGATACTTGTGAGAAACGAGATCGAAAGTATAGTGGAGGAAACTTACTATGTGAAAATTGCAAAATTGATCTTGCAGGGTGTATTGCAAAGCCAGAAACAGAAAAAGGATATTGTTTTGATGAGATAAATAATGATGATTATTTTGATTCTATAACACCTGAAGGGTGCCATGGAAAGTTAGGCTGCCTAAATGGAAAAGAGGAAACGTGCACCGATTGTCAGGATAAAGACTGTGATAAAGAAGTCTCTGGAAATAAAAAATGCGAGTTCCAAACTGAGATCTCTTGTATGGATAGCTTCGATAATGATGGAGATAAAAAAACGGATGGAGCTGATTCTGATGATTGTTTAGAGCTTTATGATTGGAATGAAAATAAGGGCTATTGTTCAGTTCACTATAGAGATAGTTCGGGAAACGACCCCTGTTATACTCTAACAGAGTGTGTAAAACACGGGACTCAAAGAGACGATTATGTCTGCAATGACGGCACTTGGATTTCAAAAAAACTTTTAGCAGTAAACGACCTTTTAACAAATTTTGGTGAAGCTACTAACTACATACTTCATTGCGGAACGCCCTCAGAGGTGTTCAATCGTATAGGATACACTACTGATGATTTCAAAAATGTTCAAGGTATGCTTTCAAGCTGTGTGGATTTTGCATGCGCCTTCAAATCAGGTTCCGAAAATGCGGTGCTTCTTTCAATTAAAGATGGATGCAAACCATCCGGGACCACTTGGGCACTTGAAGACTATTTCCCATCTTATATATTCACAAAAACTGTGCCTGATATTACGTGGTATAAAGGAGATGGTTATAAGGTGGTTACTTCTGTTGGTTCGGGATTTAACCTATTACTAAATCCAAGTTCGAATTTCTTGGTGCACTCAAATAAAGGTGCTTTGCAAGCATCAACGAATACAAATAGCGCTAGCCAAGAAATCTCATCAATTAATGGCGTTACTAACATTAATGAATTCAATTCTAAGACCTTTGATTCTTTTTTTATCTATAAATCCGGTTCTGCAAAATCAATAGGAAAAAGGCTTGCAGGAAAGAATGGCTTTTATACCGCGGTGCAGTTTTTAGGGATGAACATTGATTACGTTTGCGACTCGCTAAATGCAAAATATCCAGATGCGCCAATTTGTACCAAATCTTCTGGAAGTGGCGGATACATATTTTCCTCATCACCTGTTTCTGGTGCGGAGGTGTATTCAAAGTACTGGCCAGAGTATAGCTTAATGGTATTTGATACTTCATTTACCTAAGATTTTTTTTTCTAACTTTTTTAATATCAGTTATTTAAAGCTACAACGGAAGGAAAATGCAAAAGAAAAGCCAGGTTATGATTTTTGTGATTTTAGGTGTAATAATTGTTTTTATAATTCTTTTAATGTTTCTATTGGTTAAAAACACTCCTAAACCTGCGCCAAAAGAAAGTAAAATTGATGATGCGCTTATTTTAAAAGAGATAAAATCCTGTATAGACTCAAAGCTGAAATACGCTATTTTAACTTCTGGAAAACAAGGCGGCAAGATTTATCAGTCTCAAGGTGGTGGATCTCCACTAATAGGTCATTTCTTGAATTACTATGATTCTTATTTCATTCCATACTATCTTCCCTATTACTCTCCGAGAGATTTTTACCGTTCAGGAAATCTATATTTTCCTTATGTTTGTAATGAAGAGCTAGAATCTGCTTATTCTAAGCCTTTTGATGGGCTTAACCCTTTTGAGCAGTTTGAGCTTAAATATGGTTGTCAAAGGTCAAATGCTACTACACTTGTATTAAATATTCCTACAATTGACAGCGATCTATCTGAGAACTCATTTAAAACCCAAATGTTATATTTCTTAGAGAAAAATATTGAAGAGTGTTACGAAATTGATTCACAGATTTACCCGTATGAAGCAGAAGTTGAAGAGACGCCAAAACTAAACTTAATAATATCTGAAAAGGACATTGTTTTGGAAGTTCAAAGAGGAATTGAAATTACTAAAGGTGCTAAATTAGTGAAGCAAATCGAATCCCCTATTAAAATAACAGCGAAGGTTCGGTTAAGGGAGCACTATGACTTTCTAAAAGATTTGTTGTTAAAAGAGCTTAAAAACGCATCTTTTAATCCGCCTTTAGCAAGCAGAGATGGATTTTCTGTAAGCGTGTTAAGAGATGTTTCTGATAATCCTTATCATAATGATTTAATCATAGTCAAGGATTTAAAAAGCTACATAGATGGAGAAAACTTTGAGATTTGGATTGCACGAACAAATAATTATCCTATCATATCCTATTCGCCAAGTCAAATCTCTTTAACAAGCCAAGATCCTTTCCTTAAACCTTTGGAAATAAGGATTCCAGCAAACAGAATTGTAGAGGTTATTGATGAATACAATAATAAATATAGTGCAAGCATTGATTTTAAAAATATTTATAATGAAGATACATTCGAGGATTTAGAATACAATTTTTCGGAATTCCTAATCAATAGCATACAAGATAAATCAGGGATTTTCACAGTTTATGACAGAGAAGAAGATTTAATTACCACTACTAATAAAACAAATTTCACACACTTTGAATTTCCGTTCGAGGTAAACATTACCGCTTGTGAAACTCATGACCCTGATAGCGAAAGTGGTCTTTGTGTTGAAAGGCGCTTTTTGTTTAGAATGGTTGCAGATCAAGATGAGGAAGGTGTCCTAGAAATCTTCTGACGCAATGTTAACTTTAGATAATCAAGGGCAGTGAGAAGAGCAACAAAAATCAGCTAACAGGGAACAGAACTTAAAAAGATTTTATTAGAAAAATATATAAATACTACAAACAGGAGAGAACCCAGATGAGAACTAATAACCCTAAATTAAGGCTTTTTATCATAAGTGTTATGGCGTTTGTGATAATTTTGAGGTTTGCTTCTTCTGCCTGCTGTGTAAATCCTGACAGCCCAAATCTGTGCAAATCTGAGATAAGCCCAGGTGTTGAAATCACTGCAGAAGATTGCTGTGAGGACGATACCAATTGTATCGAAAATTTTTTTGATGGAAGTGATGATAATTGTGAGCTTGCAAAAGAACTTACTTACTGCGAAAAAGTGTGTTGTTGTCTTGAAGAGGATACAGAGGAGGAACCAATATATTCTATACGCTGTATATATAATGCATATCATAAATATGCCGAACCATTACAACTCACCGATGAAGAGTTAGAGCAATACATTACTGAGTACTGTATCAAATCACCAGCTGAAGATTGTAGGACAGTGTGTGGCGAAGAGATTACTATACCTACAGTAGAGTCTTCAGGAAATACAATGCTAAAGAGTTTTGATGTTGATACTGTCGATTCCAAAAGAAAAATAGCAATCACATGGGGACTTGAGATGCCGCCAAACTCTAATATTAATAATCTTTATTTACATCGCTGTGAAAGCCAAGCGGGAGCGTGTATATCTAAAGTTGTGAGTTCTTTAGTCCCAAATGTAGGTTTTTATGAAGATTCAGCTGTGTTTTTTGGCAAATGTTACTCATATTATTTGTCAGTAGAATACACTGATTTAACAACTGGCTTAGAATCAAGCAAGAGTTTTGAAGAACTAAAGGCAAGCGATTGTGTTGGAAGTGAAAAATGCCTAAACAAAAAGTTGTACTCCCTTTTTTGTGTTGAAGATAACATCTATAGCTGTGAAGAGGACAACGCCTTAGTTGACCATCAAAAGCCATGCTCGTTGGCAGATAGCTTTTGTTCTGATTCTTCAGGAAAACTAGGATTATTTACGAGCAGTTGCGAGAATGAGAATACTAAATATTATTGTTATTCTGATAAAGCGCCATCCGGAATCAACTACTGTTATGACTGCGTAAAGAATAAGCAATTTATAGAGTGTTATGATTATAAATCTAAAGATGCTTGCCAAAATAATCATTGCAGTGTTGGAGGACCAAATGGCTGTACTTGGAAGCCTTTGGTAAATAGTGTCGGTGTTGACTTAGGGGTGTGTGTTGATGAAGCAAAGGATAACTGTAATTACTGCGGGAAGCTTTTTGCAACAATAGTTCCTTCAAGCCAACTGCCAAATGCTGGGAACTCACTCCTTTTCTCAAAGTGCAATGATGCACTATTACCTTTATTATCAGTTGAGGGATTTAGCTGTGCGAGAACGATGTATTGTTTTGAAAACAATGTTCAAAGCTGTTTTGACTACACTGATGAAGATCACTGTACTTATGATGAATGCAATATTAACGCACATTGCACATGGTCAAATGGCCAGTGTGGCAAGGATATTAATGAAGACGGCACACTCGACTGTGAGGGACTTTCTGGCCCTCAAAGAATAGCTTGCGAAAATGACATATTCCCACCAAATTCAAATATCGGGGTAGTCGGCTCGCTAGCAGATGTTTTAAATATGAATCTCACATTTTCAATAACTGATAAAACTAAAGCAGATTCTGCTCCTCAAAAAGTAGAGGATTTTGCTTTGGCAGGATATAATCTTTTCATATGTTCCACTGAGTCTGATAGTGCTGGAGTTAAAGTTCCTAGTTGTATGGGCTTTAATCCAGGACCAACTTCAGGAGGTATCCCTTATATCGGAAGCGAGATCCCTAATGTGATTTCTTTGGTGAATCTTGGATTTTTTGATTACGGAAAGGTTAACAAAATAAACTACTACGCACAAGACCCTGCTAAAAACTATCAGCAGGGATACAATACTTTGACTATAGATCTAAGAGGTCTTGAGCCTTGTGAAGAAGATTTAGATTGTGAATATGAAGGGATATGTTCAGATATTAAAAGGGAATGTGTTGGCGGGATATATGTAAATACCTGCGAGATTAAAAGGCAATTGTTTGAATTAGAGCCACTAAATGGATATGAAGAAATAGAAGAAAGCTGTGATGGGCTTGACAATAACTGTGATGGAGAGATTGATGAAGGGCTTGCGCAATACTGTTACCCAGATCTTGATGGCGATGGCTTTGGAGATCCGTTTAGTAAGATTCCATATTGTGATGAGGATTCAAAGCCTGATTTTTGCGTTGATAATAATTTAGATTGTAACGATACTAACCCCTTGGTATTCTATGATGCTTATGAAGGGGTCTTAGATGGGAGCTGTTTTGATGGTATAGATAATAATTGCGACGGAAAGATTGATCGAAAGGATTCAAATTGCCCTCTTTTTGATTGTAACTGTGGAGATAGTTCTATAGGTGCACCAGATGATTGCCCTGATTTTGATGGTGATATCGGAGGATGCACATGTTTTTGTGATAACTCTGTAACTTGCACCTGTGGACCGGATCACTTTGATGTGGATTTAGATGGTGATGGGATTCCAAATCATATGGACCCTGAACGGACCCGAAGGGAATGCATTGGAAATCACGAAGTGAATAAGCCGAATAATCCATATGTTGATGAGTTTGGTTTCGCACTTGATACCGATGGAGATGCGATTTGTGATGGGGCAGATAAGTGCCCTACAACAGTTCCTGGTTGCGCAGTTGTAACAAACATTTCAGATTCAAAAGCCGGGTGTCCAAAGAATTGTACTGATTTCAATTCTCCTTGTGCTTATGATCCTTATTGTTCACAATGTATGAGCTGCCCTGATTGTGGCGGTGGAAATGAAAATTATTGTACTAAGCTTATTTGCTTAAACGCATGCGGAGAAGATCAGTGTTGTGTATTTAACAAAACAACTAGCTCTCCGAATTATCCTAATTTGGAGTTTGGAAATTGCTATGATGGAAGTGAATTCAAAGAGCCTTACTGCAGTAACGAAATTAGAGATGATTTCACTAGGGAAACTGATGTAGATTGCGGCGGATGTGTTTGTGACCCTTGCGAAATAGGCAAAGCGTGTTTAGAAGATAGTGATTGCGAATCAGAGTTTTGTAATAGTTCAAATCGTTGCGATAATAGAACCTATTGGGAGAATCTTTGTAGCAATGAAGAATTTGATAATCCATTTGAAACTGACATAGACTGTGGGGGAGTTTGCCTTAAGTTTAACAAAGCTTGTGAGGCAGGCTCAAATTGTAACGATGATGAGGATTGCATGCAGGGTAGCAGATGCCAGGATAATATTTGTGTAAGCGAATCTTATCTTCAATCATTATGTAGCAATTCTGATAAGGATACATTAAACGGAGAAACCGATGTAGATTGTGGTGGGGACTATTGTTTAGGATGCGAAGAAGAAAAGAGCTGTAGCAGGGGAATTGATTGTTTGAGTGGTATATGTTTTGAAGGGAAATGTGCTGTAAATAAGCAGGTTACATGCTATTTTGATGCGGATAACGATGGATATGGAAACTCTTCAAATAAAGCAAAATATTGGCGTTTAAATGAAACTGCACCCGTGAAGAATGGTGTAAAATGTGTTCTTGAGGGTGGCGATTGTAATGATAGTAACAAAAACATAAACCCTGGAATAGGTGAGAGCTATCTAACAAAGGTGAGCGGAGTAGCAGGTGGGCTTTGCTTTGATGAAGTCGATAATGATTGCAATGGGCATATAGATTTAGCTGATCCTGGATGTCCAATTTATCCATGTAATTGTGGTGTATCTGGCGCACCAAATGATTGTTCGGATTTTGACAGGGACCTTTTGGATTGCGACTGCTTTTGCTCAAATAAGCCAGGCTTTGATCCAGATTGCAGGTGCGGGCCAGATAAATTTGACAATGACTTGGATGGTGATGGAGTTATTAATTTGGCTGATGCTCAGGAATTTACTCCTATTGAATGCTCCGGTGGCCGTGTGAATAAATGGGATTCGTTTTATACATCTATAGATGGAATAGCTTACGATACGGATAAGGATGGTGTGTGTGATAGAGCTGACCGATGTAAAAGCACCCCTATGGGTTGCGCTGTTGATAAAAACCTTTCAAGTATAACTGCAGGTTGCCCTTTGAAATGCGATTATCCGATAGGTATTTGTTCAGGGGATCCGTTTTGCTCACAATGCAAGAGCTGTGCTAATTGTGGCGATGGAAATCCATTGATGTGTACTGAAGTAGTATGCAGATCCTGTGGCAATTGCACGTTCACAGGCACTAATACTACTGCTACAGGCTATGTATATGGAAATTGCACTGCAAAGCCGATTACAGATGTATCAGGTGACTGCGAGAATTTAGTAAAGGATAATGATGAAACTGATGTAGATTGTGGCGGGGCTTATTGCGATAAATGTGACATTGGAAAGAACTGCAAGTTAAACACAGATTGTGAGTCTGGAGCTTGTAGTGCTTCAACGGGAAAGTGCATTAACAACACGATTGATGATAACACTGAAACATTGCTTGAAAAATGCAGTAATGGAAAGAAGGATAGCTCAGAAACCGACGTTGATTGTGGCGGTGTTTGCCTTGAATACGGCAAGAAATGTGCTTTAGGAAAAACTTGTTATGAACCAGAAGATTGCATACAAGGAGAATGCAAGCCTGTTGGAAATAGAAAAGAATGCACACTAAAGGCTTGCGAGGGAACCGGCATAAATTGTGGGGGCGATTGTCCTGCGAAGTGCATGAACGGTGAGATCTGCTTAAGCGATTCTGATTGTACGAGTAGCTATTGTGGAAGTACCGGAAGGTGTGAAAGCAAGCCATCACAAGAAGATTCTGAAGATGAAAAGGAAGGTGGAGGCTTTGGATTTTTAATAGTGATTTTAATCATATTATTAATTGGAGTGGCAGTTGTTGTATACTTCCTATTTTTTGCAGGGCCAAAGAAGGGTTCGCAAAAGAGTTCGAGCTCTTATGTATCTGGTTCGCAGAGCCAAAGGCCTTTGACAAAATCTTCACAAGGGTATACTGGTCCAATTCCTCCATTAAGGGGTTTTGAACAGGGAAAGCCAATTACAAAAAGAGGGCCAAGTTCACTAAAAGGGGCAGATGTGTTTGCAAGCTTTGAAGATAAGGATGCATCGCCTAAGGCTACCAATCAGACAGCAGTGGCAACAGGGGAAAAATTACCAAGCTCAGGCAAGTCTGATGGCGCTAGCAGTGAAAAAGAGGGTTGGTATAGTGAAACTAAAACAACAGAGAATATAGAGCTTAAAAAGCTCATCCCCAGTCCAACACTCAAAGGTAGCGATGGAAAATCAAAGAAGATTGACCCTGAAAAGCAGAAGGTAATAAACAAGCTTGAAGGCGTTGTTGGTAAAGATGTCTCTAAGCAAAAGGGAAGTGATTTTGATAAGCTCTCAAGTTTGTCAGTTGATGATGAAGGCGAGGTAAAAAAGGAGATTGGATTAAAAAAATATCCGAAAACCAAAAGCAGTTCAAATAAGAAATCAAGTCTAAACCCTAAAAGTAAAAAGGCTAAGACTTCGGCTAAGACGTCTAAAATAAAGAAAACTGCAGGGAACAAAGGGAAGAAATCCTCAAAGAAGTAAACTAAATCTGTAGCCAAATAAAGAATCAATGCTTCGAATAATAAATAAAGAAAAAAGATGTCTTTGCGTGTCATTTGTTTTTATGTGTTGCCATTTTGCATTTGATGCTATTTGTTTGTCATATTTTTGATGCTTCGTATTGCTTGGAATAATTTTTTATCTGGCGCTTTCGGATTGTTGTTTTATTTTATGAAGAGGTGTGTGATTTTTTTACGTTTAATCTATATGACTCTATTTTGGGTGTTTTTGATGAAAAAGGGCGCAGTTGTAGAAAATTCTGTAGGAATACTTATTGCTGTTGCAATTATGGTTGTTGTAATCTTCTTGGGTGTTAAAGGCTTTGGGGCGATAAGTGACATGCTTAGTAAAAACCAAGAAGTCGAGTTTAAAGATGCTCTTTATGCCTCTTTTGATAAGATAAGAAATATGGGATATGGAAGCTTCGATACATTCTCAATAAAGGGATATGGCAAGATACGTAAGCTCTGTTTTGTGGATATATCTCAAGCAAAATTAATTGATGAGAAAACTTTTCCAGATACAAATCTATTTCAAATAATACAATCAGACCAGACAAATAATGTATTTTTGATTGGCGAGGAAAATTACTATAATGTCGGTGAAATTACCGTCGATTCAAACAAAGATGGAAAGCCGGATATTCTCCCGGACTTCCCACAAGACGATTATGATGAAATCTATGGATACGGCTTTATTTGCATTGAATCAGCTAAATCATTTCAATATGTTTTAACAAATATGGGCAGGAGTGTGATGGTTTCAGCTAAGTGAGTGTTAGAAAACTAGTTCTTGGCATTACAAGGTTTTAAAGGTTTTAAGGATTTTTCTGGCATTGATAATTATTAGTGATGTAGCGTTTTATTGACATTCATTATTTTTTTATATTAATATTTTTTATTAGCTTTATTTTAGTAACTTACTCAGTTAGTTTGCTTTAGGTATTTTGCTTTAGAATAAGAGATTGACTTAAGCTAATCTTAGCAGTTTTTTTTAATTACTTTTTAACAATTTTTCAATAGAAAAAGCCCTTAAAAACAATAAGATTAAAAAGCCTGCAAGTTTAATTTGAATTGTGAGATTTAATAAAAATGCCTAATTGCGAAGTTTAGCAATGAGTTTTAACATTAAAATTTAATAGACTGGCGGTCGTCTTGGTCGATTATTAGCAGTAATTTTTAAAAATTCGCTTGGTTAAAAAAGGGCTTAATTAAAAAAAGCTTTAATAAAATGAGCTTAATTAAAATGAGGCTTAATAAAAGGTCTGCACTGGAACTATCTTTTAACTTTATCTTTGCAATGATTGCAGCAGTGGTTATCTTTTCAATAGCCTTAGCGGTAATAAATTCAGTAATGAAAACTGCCAACCTTGAGAAGTCTTTAGCGGTCACAAACAAGATATCAGATGCATTTTCATCCAATCTGATCGAAGGGGGCAAAAGTGATATAATTCAACTATCTTCTTTAATATCATTTAGTAGTGATTGTGATGGAATCAGTTTTGGCGAAAATGTTGTATCAACACTTAATTATCCTCTGTTTTCTGCTAAAAAAATAAAAACAAATACATTAGGGATAACTACAAAGAAGCTTTTGCTTCCAAATTATATATCAAATTCCGTTTATCTTTATGCACCCACTAAAATCTATTTGTATTGTGAAGGCTGTGATGAAATTTCAAAGACTCCTATAATATACTTTGGCCTTATGCAAACAATAGCCTCTGCTGAAATTACCGCAGATACAAAAATGATAGAGGCAGAAATTGTTGGAAGCGGATATAGCCTTTCAAATGAGGAGCTAAATACTCTAAAAAAATCAAATGTGATGGTTGTATACCCAAATGATGAAGACCCGCCGGTCGCGTGGTGTGGCCGATTCAAATGCAAATCAATTTTAATCTCTGAAGAGGATCAAACGGAGCAGTCAGAGAATCAGGAATTCTACAGTAAACTTAGCTACACAAGCACTTCAGATTACCCGTTAGGCAGGATTACTTATGATGGTGACAATTTTTACTTTTTGGGTAAAGAGATGCTTTTTGGCGCCTTGATTTCAGATGATTTATCACTTTATAATTGTAATTTTAAGAAAATCCTCTCAAGTGTTTTAAGAACTACAACAATT
>CAZTMQ010000021.1:13212-16162 GCA_964615385.1 uncultured Methanosarcinales archaeon | reverse complement strand
GTTATAGTGACTGAGCTTACTGAGGTAGAATATAATCCAGAGCCAATAGAGGTATTGGATGATTCAAAGATTGTTGGAGTTACCTATGAAAACATAGGGGGGCTTGATGAAGAAATAAGAAAAATCAGAGAGATGGTTGAGCTTCCTTTAAAGCATCCGGAAATATTTGATAGGCTGGGAATTGAGCCTCCAAAAGGGGTTTTGCTTTATGGCCCGCCTGGAACCGGAAAAACCCTTTTGGCAAGAGCAGTTGCAAATGAAACTAACTCCTTTTTTAGCGTAATTAATGGGCCTGAAATAATGAGTAAGTATTACGGCCAAAGCGAACAAAACCTAAGAAAAATATTTGATGAAGCGGAAAAAAATGCTCCCTCCATCATATTCATTGATGAAATAGATGCCATTGTCCCAAAAAGAGAAGAGACAAAAGGAGAGGTTGAAAGAAGAGTAGTAGCACAGCTTTTGGCGCTTTTAGATGGATTGAAAAGCAGAGGAAAGGTTGTCGTAATCGCAGCCACAAATATTCCAAATGCAATAGACGAAGCACTGAGAAGGCCTGGAAGGTTTGATAGAGAAATATCCTTAGGTGTTCCAGGAAAAGAGGCAAGGCTTCAGATACTAAAAATCCATACCTTAAATATGCCTTTAGAAGAAGTTGATCTTGAGATGCTTTCCAGCATTACCCATGGCTTTGTTGGCGCAGACTTAGCAGCCCTCTCCAAAGAGGCAGCAATGAACGCAATAAGGCGGATACTTCCTGATATTGATCTTGATAAATCTGAAGCATTAACACCTGAGGCTCTTGAAAAGATAAAGATTACAATGGATGATTTCAGAGAATCTTTAAAAGTGGTAAGGCCAAGTGCCCTAAGAGAATTTTTAATAGAGCTTCCAAATGTAAGATGGGGAGATATTGGAGGCTTAGAACTAGCAAAACAAGAGCTTAAAGAGGCAGTTGAATGGCCTTTAAAAAACCCTGAAAAATTTACAAAGCTTGGAATAAGGCCACCTAAGGGGATACTTTTGTTTGGACCTCCTGGTACAGGAAAAACCCTTGTTGCAAAAGCAGTTGCAAAAGAATCAGAAGCAAACTTCTTGCTTGTAAAGGGACCAGAAATGCTTTCAAAATGGGTGGGGGAGTCCGAGAAGGCAATAAGAGAGATATTCAAGAAGGCAAGGCAGTCCGCGCCCTCAATAATTTTCTTTGATGAAATTGATAGTATCGCTCCAAAAAGAGGGGTTTCTGGTGATTCAGGAGTAACAGAAAGGGTAGTAAATCAACTTTTAACCGAAATGGATGGAATAGAAGTACTAACAGATGTGGTGGTAATCGCAGCGACAAATCGGCTTGACATGCTAGATTCTGCATTAATTAGGCCCGGAAGGTTTGATAGAGTAATTCTCACTCTTCCACCTGATAAAGGTGCAAGACTTGATATTCTTAAGGTTCATACAAAGAAGATGCCCCTTAAAAAAGATGTCGACCTTAAAGAGATAGCTTCTAAAACTGAAGGATATGTTGGTGCAGACATTGAGGCAGTTTGTAGGGAAGCTGCAATGTTAACCTTAAGAAAGGATTTAAATGCTAAGGATGTAGGAATGGAATCATTTGAAGAGGCTCTTAAGAAGGTAAAGCCTTCAGTAACAAAGGAGATCATTGAAGCCTATGAAAGACTTAACTCAACATTTAGATCCACTAGAGCAGAAGAGTTAAAAAACAAGCCGGCTTATTACGGTTAGACTCGAGTTCGACTCTATAGAGTTTATTTATGTCAATAAATTTTTTATTATTTTTGGTTCTAAATACCTTATCATTTAGCGTTTGGTTATTTCTCTATTGACTTACTTATTAGTACTTAAAAAATCAGTATTTAAAAAATGTTTTAGAGAACTTGCGTGAAGAAAAATACCCTGAAAATAAAATAATAACATAAAGCCTTAACATAGCCTTAACATACCCTAAAGATTCTGGAGTTGGAATCTGAATATATCAAATCAAATCTGGAATTCTCACACCCTTTTTTTAACTCCTTTTCCAAAAGAAGCTGGTATAACAAGGAACTTTTAATCTCCTTAAGAAGTAAATCCTCTTCTTTGTTAAGGTATTTTCCATTTACATAAGAAAAAAGGTAAGGAAATTCATAAAGATCAGTCTCGCTTAAAAAAAGATACGAACAATTATTCGCTTTTGAAAAGCTCCATAGACTATCAACATCACCATATATCAACACCTCTGAAAATTCCTTAAAGTCCTTAGCGTCTGAAAATTGCCCAAAATTTTCACTATCCCATTTTTTCTCTTTTGAAAAGAATAGATAGTCTGAAGAGGGCGAATAAAAAACCGCTTCAAATCCAGTTACTGCCTGAATCGGATGTCCATTTGTCCAAAGTGAAAGTACTTTTCCAATGGTTGTCTTCTTGGCATTTATAGGTTTTGTATCTATTGGCAGATTATCTTCCATGCTAAAGTTGTCCATAGCAAGCGCATTTTTTTCAAGCTCATTTTTTATCTTTGAGAGCTCCAAAAGTCCATTTGAAAGGTTTTCATCAAATTTCATCGTAATTTGTTTTTCATTAATGTTGCCAAAAAAGCCTTTTTCGTATAAAGTGTAATTAATGAATCTTTCGCCTTTATTTGAAATTAGTAAAACACCATTCCCAAACTCTTTTGTATCTTCAAATTTTGCTTGGGAAAAAATCTCAAAAGCGTTAAGAATAATCATCGCTGTTATGAATGCTCCCAGTAAAAAAAATGAATTGTCTTTTAAAAAAGCCCTTCTGTTGCCTTTTATATCCATGTTAATGCGGGAATAACTTGCCTGTTTTATTTCTTGCGATTTAAAGCGGGCAAGGTGCTGGCAAAAAAAGAAAAGCATTTAAACATTAAAGTGCGAAGAAGGGGTGTGAATATGTTTTTTAATGATTATTTTTAATGAAAATTATTTTTAAT
>CAZTMQ010000021.1:0-13112 GCA_964615385.1 uncultured Methanosarcinales archaeon | reverse complement strand
AATTATTTTTAATGGAAATTAGAATGGAAATTAAAATCAATCCAAAAGAAGAATCATCAAGGACACTTAGGGAACTGGCCCATTTCTTATTACGCCTGTCAGTTGACAAAGGAAGAACAGGCGATAAAAAAATAATGTCTGATTTTAAAGAAGGAATTAAAGAAGGAATCGGGGATATATGGGAGAGTTCCTGGGATAATGATTACATTAATGACAAAGAAAAAAGGTCCAAAGATATATTTAATACTCTAAACTACTCGGATTCCAAACGAATAGATGAATCTAAAAGCCAGATCCCAGGCGGAATGTTCTCTTTATTTGATGCTCCTATTGCTAATTCTGCGATTAATTCGATTGACAGTAATCAAACTGAAAGTAATCATAATCCTGGTCTAAAAGGAGGCTTTAGCTCATTAATAAATAGCTATATTGATGATAAGCATAGTTCAGATGATTTGCATAGTTCAGATGATTTGGTCTTTTATGGTAAGGACGTTGGGCAGCACGAGGATGGCTCTGTTGAGGAAAAAAGCGACATGGTTTACGATATTAGTGAATTCTTCTATTGATGTTTTCTTCTAAATGGTTTGTTTTAGATTGGAAAAGATGTCTAAAGATATATCTAAAGATGGAACTATCTAAAAAAATTAGACTTGCCTGAAAATAAGCCTATCTGAAAATAGACCATCTGAAAATAGGGCTAAAAAATAGAGCTAAAAAATCGATTTTATTTGAGATAATGCATCTTTTAGTTTAGAAACGTTTAAATAATATACAAAATTAGCCTTTGGCATTGAATCATTACTAGCTCGGGGTTATTGCGTATTTTTTATTCCGTTTGCTTAAATTTCATTGTTTGCTTAAATTTTATTTATCGAATAGGCGTGTAAATAACCAGGAGTATAAGTGCGGATAATCGCAGGAAATAAGCTAATGATGTTTCGTAGAAGTGATGTTTTAAAATTGATGTTATTTTGAAATTGATTGAACTTTTAATGATAGCAATGCGGGATAGGAAATACTCAAAAGTATTCGAAAATATTTAAAAGTATTCAATGGGTTATTGTGGGGTTTTCGTATAGGATTTTTTTGTTTGGCTTGTGATAATTGGCCTTTTACAATTTAGATTAGTGGCTCTTATAATAGCTCGAATAGCCTTGCTGGAAAGGCAAAACAAACAAGCAGAATAAGAAGAGAACAAAACCATTTAAATGATAATGCTAAATAATTCAAGAGGTTTAAAAAATGCCTGAAGAACACGAAATAAAGGATTCTAAGAAGACGAAAGCTTATACCGAGAAAAGTTCCAGTAAGAGTTCTAGTGAGAAAATTGCAGATAACAAAAATGACAATAGAACTTTTGTTGATAATGACGCTGATAATAAAGCCGATAATGCGGTGACTGAAGGAAAATCTGATGCCAAGGTTACTGATACTTCTGATAAGCACAATACTTCAGATAATCTGGACAAAAATAATCTAGATAGAAATAATCTTGATAGAAAAAATGAAGTGGATGATAGAAAAAAGCAGATAAAATCAAACAAAGAGCATTCCGATAAAGAGAATAAAAGGCAAAGTGAAATCCACAAGGATAAAGAGAGGTTTGCAAAGAAAAATGAGCCCAAAAGAAGAGATAAAAGCCATTCTTTATTTCTGTTAATTGGTGTAGTTGCTCTTATAGCGTTGTTTGTGTATATGCTTTTGTCTTCAGGAGTTTTCACAGGACTGTTTAGGAATGATGTTATTGCAAAGGTAAACAATGAGAAAATACCTCTTGAGGCCTTTAAGTCGGCTTATAACCAGCTTCCTTTGTCTATGCAAACTGTGGAAAACAAAGAGCTATTGTTATCACAGATGATAAACAGGACCTTAGTGCTTCAGGAAGCATCCAAGAAGGGGATAACTGTATCAGATTCTGATATGGCTTTGGTTTTGGAGCGTGATTACAAGGCAAACTTCCAGACAGACGAAGACTATGAAAATGCATTAGTGCAAGCAGGCGTGACTGAAGAAGATTTGCTTGAGCTCATATATTATCAATTATCCGAGGAGAAGCTCATTGAGCATCTGTTCCCGAATGTAACAGCGCAAAAATCAGAGGTTGAGGACTTCTTCAATCAAAACAAAGAAGCGATAGCAGGGTTTTACGCAGCTTATCTTGGCACAAATGTTACAACCTTAGATGATATATATGATGAAATCGAGGAGATTGTTGTGCTTAATAAGACGATTTATCTCTTTTCTGAGTACATTGATGAATTGCTTTCAAAGTCTGATGTAACAATAAACACCAAATTGCTTGAAGGGATAAAAATCTACGAAGAAGAGCCTGAAGAGATCCTTGCGGAATTAAATACAAGTGACTTCGTGGTTTCTTCCGAGGAAATAGAAGGTGTAGAAGGAGAAGATGAGGAAATAATAATTGAAAATGATACTAACGAATCTGGTGAGCAACTAGCAGATGAAACTATTGAAGACTTTGAGGATTCTAACGTTGAGGATTCTGAATCTAATATATCTGGAGCAAATGCCCAAATAGATCAAAGTGAGATAATTGAGTGTCTCTCTGATGAAGGCTACCTTGAAAAGGATGTCCTTGTATTATATTCAGAAGAAAGCGAGATATACGAAGATATAATCGAAGTAATAAACCAAACAAATGAAGAATTCACATACAAGCTAGTGGAAGTAAAATCAGAAGCGTTTGCTAGTATAGAAAAGTGCTTTAATGAAACGTTCTTAAAGAGTGTACCGCAGTTTATATGCGTGGGAGATTTGGAATCGCTAACTCAAGAGTTTAGCGCAGAAAATATTAAGAGTACACTTTTAAGCTGTAAAAACTAAAATCACAGGTGATGAAAAATAGTAAAAGAAGAAAATATTGAGGAAGATACTATGGAAGATGTCAAAGAAGAAAGGATTGAAGATTCACAATCTGCCGATGAGGTATCTGAGAGTGAATCATCAGAAAACAAAATGGAAAATAAAGCAAAACAGGAAGAATCCTTTAGAGAGAGTAATTCTCCAAAGGCAAGGAAGCATTTTAGTCCAAGAAAAAAATCAGGATCTAAGTTCTGGGTATTTGGGTTTTTTATAATCTTGATCCTATTGATAATACAGATTGTCTATAGCCCTGTTACTGTTGAAAATGGCAAGCTGGTTGTGGGATTTTTTGGAAGGGATATTAATAATGATAATCCAAATGGCGAAGTGGATGTAAAAAAGGCTAATGCTGTCGATTTTGAGCTTTTTGTAATGAGCCAATGCCCTTACGGAGTTGTATTTGAAGATGAGCTGGGTAAGGTTATGGACAAGATTGGCGATTACATCAATTTAGATATAGAATTTATCGGGGACTATCAAGATGGTGTTCTTTCGAGCATGCACGGTCAAAATGAGGTAGATGGAAATATAATCCAGATATGTGCAAAGGAGCATTACCCTGATACTTATTTGGATTTTATACTTTGTATGAATAAGGATTCATCAAAGATCCCAAGCAATTGGGAAGGTTGTGCAGAGGAGCTAAAGCTTGACAAAGAGAAATTAAATGCTTGCTATACTGGCGAGGAAGGAAAAGAGCTTTTAGCAGAGAGCTTTGAGTTAGCAGCATCAAAAGGTGCCTCTGGAAGCCCAACATTCTTCATTAATGGCGTTCAGGGAGTAGGCAGAAAATATGAAGATGAAATAATGAGGCTTGTGTGCAACGCAATAGAAGGCGATAAGCCCAATGAGTGCGAAGAGATTCCTGAGTGCTCAAAGGATGCCGACTGCACAGCTGAACCTGAAAAGGATGGCTTTTGCGAAAACCCTGGAACTCAAGATGCGAAATGTATCTATAAGGACCCAATTGCAGTTGATATGTACTTTGTAAAAACTAGCGATTGTACAAGCTGCGAGCAGATTCCTGATTTGGTTGCAAGCCTAAAGCAACTGTTTAAGGGATTAGAGATAAAAGAGATAGATGCAACAGATGATTTAGGAAAAGAAATTGTTGAAGTGACAGAAATCAAAAAGGTTCCAGCTTACGTATTTAGTGCTTCAGTTGCAGAGACTCAGTCTTTTAAAGGTAATCCAAACTTGCAGGCAGCCTTTGAAAAGAAAGGGGATTATTACCTTTTATCAGATTCAATTGTTGGTGCAACATGGTTTATAAGTCAAGAAGAAAGGCAAGAATTCCTAGAGACTTTGGGAATTACAGGGGATAAGCCAGTTGTTGACTTATTTGTCATGAGCTTTTGCCCTTACGGAAATATTGCAGAAGAGCTTTTTGAGCCGGTTTATCAAAACCTTGGCGATTCATTTATTTTAAGGCCAAGATACATCGTTTATAGCAATTATGGCGGTGGAGGACCAAGCTATTGTATTGACGAAGATAGCAAGTATTGCTCTATGCACGGAATTGGTGAAAGAAAGCAAGACATTCGGGAAGAGTGTGTACTTTACAATGATGGTGTTGGTAAGTGGTTTGAGTTTATAATGGAAATCAATGCCGAGTGCAATGCAGGTAATATTGAAGATTGCTGGACGGATGTTGCAGAATCAATCGACTTGGACCCTGAAGAAATAGAAGCATGTTATGAAGAGAACAAGGTTAAGTATTCAGAGGAAAACTTAAAGATGATGGAACTTTTAGGTGCCTCAGGAAGCCCAGCAATATATATCAACGGAGAAACCTATAATGGAGCGAGGACGAGCCAAGCCTATCAAGACGCAATATGTGCTGTAATGGAAGAAGAGGCAGAAGGGTGCACAAAGACTATTGCTGAATCTGGAGAGCCTGCTTCAGTAGGAACCTGTTAAGTTTTTTTATTTTTTAACTTTTTTTATCTTCTTTTTTTTCAGATAGAATTCTAAATAAAAAATGTTTCTAGAAGGAAGAATGCGGGCTTATTTTTTAGCGATTTTAACAAAATTTTAAAATAAGAAACTTTAATTATTTTTGGAATCCAAAACTGATTTTATTGTTCCAATAACACAATCTATTGAATATTCCTTACATACCTTCATCTCATCCCATTGTACTTGGTAATGAAGTCTTTTAGATGCATCAGAGTATAAAAAATTTGTAATTGAATTTAAAGCCTCTTGTGCTTTGAAAAAATCCATATTCTCAAGTGGGCAGTGAATATAAACAAAATCTTTTTCTTGACACCTATGTTCGCTAATTTGATCTAATTCGTAATTATGACTTTTATTTGTAAAGTCGATAAGGTATTTAATGTTCTTTAAAGGAATTTCTTCATCAAAAATAACCCATTTCTTAAGCTTATTCACAGGAACCCTCGCATGTTTTTCTAAGCCTTTTGGATAGATTCCAATGATTGCCCCATAAGAATGTTCATATGCTTTTTTAAAACTATTAGTGCAATATATCCCTGTTCCATACCTTCCCCCTGAGACCCTAATAGCGCCATAATCAACAATTTTCTCTATTGCTTTGGGGGAAGTTCCATGAAATACTAGTAGCCTTTCTTTCATAATGACTCATCTTTGAGTAATCAGTTCATATAAGCGTAATCCAGCGTAAACTCAAATATCTAAGTATTAAAATAATTTAATAATAAAAAATAAAAAAGAAATGGAGAATTTTTACATCTCATCATAAATTATAATTCTGGTTCTTAGGCATTTAACACTTGAATCCTTTTCAACTGCCGCGATTGTATTAATCCCAATCTTGTCCGAAAGGCTTGCAAGCTCTTTGCTAACTGCGCCGTCCAATACAATTGAGTGGACCTCATTTTTCATTCCTTCGACAGTGCTAATCAACTCCGAGATAGGAACCTTGCCTAAAATGGAGAGTTTGCTATCAAGAATATACGCTGCCTTCGTGCCAATAAGATCCTCGATTTTTTGCTTTAGTGTATCCTTCTCACTTTGCGAAAGCGACGAGGGTTGCTTTGATGGCTGTGGTACAGAAGATTTCTTGCCCATGTTTATTAAGGGCTTTCTCTGTTGCGGGCCATTATAACCTTTGTCTTTTGGCGGATCCCTTTGGTTGCCTCTTGATTGATTGCTTTGGGAAGGGCCTTGCCTTTGGCTGTTTTCTTTATTATCAGACTGCTTTGAGTTTCCTTTATCGCTAAAGCTATGCTCTAGGGAAAACTGCTCTGCTGTAATCCTGCTTCTAAGGCATTTATGGATCTCCTTTTTGGTGAGCTCTTCAACCTCTTTTCCATCAGGAGCAACAGATATAAAGTCAATCTCAGAAACATCTAAAAGCTGTTTTGCATTCAAAAGCCCACCTCTGTCACCATCAACAAAAACAGTAATAGTTTTCTTCTTAGAAAGCTCTACTATTGTGTCAGGAACAGATGAGCCGTTCATAGCAATGGCATTTTTAAAGCCGTGCTTCAAAAGGGTAATGACATCAGCTCTTCCTTCAACAACAATAATCTCATCACTTTCATCTATGGCCGGGCCACAAGCGAGCTTTTCTCTTCCATACTCTTGGATTTCCATGACCCTTACAGCATAGGCAACCTCATCAGAAAGCTCTTGGCTATCGGGCATAACCTTATCTACAAGAGTTCTAAGCAAAGTTTTTGCCCTTTCAATGATGTATTTTCTCTTTGAGATCCTTATATCTTCAATCTTTTCAATCTTGATTTTGGCATCACACGGCCCGATTCGCTCTATAACCTCAAGTGCTGCTCCAACAATAGCGGTTTCAGCTTTATCAAGAGAAGATGGAATAACAAGATTTCCTTTAGATTTTCCACCTTTTGTATCAAGGTTTACCTCAATTCTTCCAATCCTTCCACCCCTTTGAAGCTCTCTAAGTTCAAGGTCCGCTCCCAAAAGGCCTTCAGTTTGGCCGAATATAGCCCCTATCACATCGGGTCTATCGACAATACCTTCTATCTCAATTGATGCATGTATGATATACTTTGCAGATACTAAACTAATCTTTCCCATATAAATCCCTCCTTGGTTACTGTCTTAAGGGACAAAATCTATAGAACAAGGTTAACAAATACATAATTTGTTTACTTATCACCGTACCAAAAAACAAAATATGACAACGTGAAATGATGATTATGTTCCATGAATTTAGCCCCTTTTGGCAATTTAACATCCTTTGTTATATTTTTAAATTACAATTATACCCCAAACGTCTAAAGTAATTTCCCCAAAAATTAATCTTCAAACCTGAAACATCTGGAATGCATAAAGTATAAAATGTCGCCCGAAATTAACTCCCTGGCTCATAGCATAGAGTTTTCTCGTGAGCTCCACAGAGTACTCTCAGATCGGGCTGCGTAATGCACAACACCTTAGTTTTTTCATAGCTTCTAGCTCAAAAATCCCTTTGTGTGCTTGCTTTAGGATTTTTTCGCTGATTTATATAATTATTGGTTTTGATTATGATGTTTTTAAGAGTATAATCCTTTAAAAGTAGCAAAAAATGCTAAAAAAGGTAACTCTCCTCTGCCTTAATATGGAAAGCAATTTTCTCGTATAGGGAGCAGTGTTAAAGAATGTGTTTGACAAAAAAGAGTCTCAAAATAGTTATCAAATTACGTTAATTTATTGGATGTACCTCTAAAAAAGAAAGATATTTAAACAAAAAGGTATGAAATCTATATGAGGTGATGTTATTATGGCTTTTGAAGAAGCGTTATTGACTGGTGCGTCGGCAGGTGGAGTGGCGGGACTTTTAGCTTTGGGAGCAGGGATTTTTATCTTCTCACTAATATTTGCTCTAGCTTTTTATATATATTCAGCCCTTGCATTGCAAACAATCGGTAAGAAATTAAAGGTTGAGCCAACCTGGCTTGCATGGATTCCTATTGTAAACATGTTTTATATCCCTATGCTTGCAGGTTATAAGTGGTATTATGCATTTCTGTTGTTACTGAGCATGGTACCTGTTGTGGGTATCGTGGTGGTTCCAGTACTTATGATTTGGTGGTGGTGGATGATCGCCCAAAGAAGAGGGTTTCATGGTGCTTTAGCTTTGTTGTACCTCGTCCCCATAGTAAATTTTGTGATGATAGGAATATTTGCCTGGGTTGAACCAAAGAAAAGGTAATTTTTTTATTTTTTTCATTCTTTTTTTTATTCTTTAAAACAAATACTTTTGAATTCTATCTTGGGGTTTACTCTTCTTAATTATTTACTTTAACGAGTTAGAATAGTACACTTTTTTCAAAACTAGAAAGTAACCCTGAATAAGAAAGAAAAACAGACAAAACAAACAAAGGCGAGACTAATTTTAATCTCTTTTTATCTCAACAGGAAGCACACCCTCTTTAAACTCAATCTCTGCAATCCTTATTGGATTATACTTTATGGCTTCTAGTTCTTTAGGAGAAAGCTCCACAAAAAAGGGCGCTCCATTGGCAATTTCAAGTGCTCTTGAACCAATAAGCCTTGCAATCTCATATTTTGTATATTTTTTAGGTTGAGGATCTTTAGCTTTCATCTTAACACCACTTGGGTTTTATCGTTCTTATTTTAAGCTTTTCGGATTTTTAGAATCTTTTGACTCCAATCCATTTCAAAAAAAATTTAAAAAAAAGTTCTTATTTTGAATGAGTTTATCTTCCTAATCAAAGCATTTTTCTTAATTCTTCAGTCTTTGTTGTTGCAAGATTAGTCATTGCCTCAATATCATTTGCATTAAGGGTAGCACTTTCTCCTTTTTGAAGTGCACAAATCGTTCCGTCTTTTTTTGTTGCAACGGTAAGTCTGGCATCTGTTAACTTTTCCTCTTCAGATAATGGGTCTACTAGATAAAATTCGCCAATCTTGTGTACCGTAACGCTTAACGGGATGTCTTTTAGCTTTAGCCCTTTTTTGCTCTTTTTGTGATAATCAATCTTGCCATCAACAATTTCAGGGAACAAAGCGTTTTTAATTGCAGCTATTGCAGCCAAAGAGCAGGCATCAAGGAGATTTCCTGAATCATTTATTGCAACTATATCCACGTTGACCATCCAAACCTTTTCTCCTGGTGTGATGCAGAGCTCTTTGAAATCTACGACCTTAGATTCTCTAATCCCCCTGTCAACAACCCTTGCAAGTTCTATGGACCAATTATCTGGCGGTCCTGACTCGAATTCAGGGGACGCCATTGGCGATAGTTCAACATTTACCATTAGTATGCCTTCATCAGGAGTATCTGAAAAAGGCTTATCTATCTCAAATTTAACCCCTGCTAAAACCTGCGTTTCGCCTAACTTAACACTTGCTGAGCCTTCAGCATTTTGAGAGATATCGTAAGTAATCTCAACATGCCTATACTCATCAGTTTTACGACCATCATACCTTACATTTTTATTCAGTGCCTTGATAAGATGAGCCCTTTCATTTTCAATTGTCATTTTTAAATCCCTCCTTTGAGAATTTTTCTTTTAGTGCGCTAACCTGTACCTTATGAATCTTATCGGTTGCATCTTTTGCAAGCTCAACAAGCTTTAAAAGGTCCTCTTTTGAAATCTCTCCATCCATCTGTAATAGTGTAATCTCTTTAGACCTTTGGGTCATTGCAATGGGAATATCTGCAACAGGCCCTCCTTCATATGCTTCTTCATCATAGCAAAGATCAACAACTAATTTATCATCAACCCTGCCTAAAGCAACTGCGCTTACAAAATCCTTCATAGGTATCCCCGCATCCGCTAATGCCAAAGCCGCAGCAGTAATTCCTGCACACCTTGAGCCAGCATCAGTCTCCGGAAGCGAGATGAAAACATCAACTACACTATTTGGGAAATCACCTAGATCTAAAACAGGTATAAGCGCCTTTTCTGTAACCATTGAGATTTCCTTAGATCTTCTGTTTGGCCCCGGTCTAACCCTGTCTCCTGCACCAGAAAAGGGCATCATAGTATATGTACACCTTAAAACTCCTGATTTCGGATTTTGTAAAAACCTTGGAAAGCTTGTTCTTGGGCCATATACCGCGGCATACGCAGCGGTTCCGCCAATCTTGAAATAAGCGCTTCCATCAGCTCTTGGAATGACGCCTACTTTCGCTTCCATCGGCCTTAACTCCTTAAAATCTCTTCCATCTACTCTTTTTGTATAAGCCATAATAATCACCTTTATGCGTTAATCTCCTTGCCAAGTCTTTTCTCAAGAACTCCTTTAATCCTTTCGGTTAATCCCGAAATATGGGAATTCTCCTCAATCGTCTTTATGACTTCTGATACAAGCACTTCCATTTCAGGCTCTCCAGAAATCCAGATAACTCCATTTTGCCCAACAATAATTTGAGTGTTTGTATTATCCTTAATCATATTTACCATAGAACCCTGTTTTCCAATAATTCTTGGCACTTTGTAGGGTGAGACATTTATTATTCTTCCCTGATCAAGTTTCCTAAGCCCTGGTCCTCTTGTCGAAAGATCCACAAGCTTTTGGCTAGTAACATTTATCACCTTAGTTACTACCCAGTCGCCAATCTCAAAGAATTTGGTTAAGTCTTCTCCCTTTCTAATAAACTCATTTACTGCATCCTTAATATTTAAAACACCATCGTATGCAGAAAAGAGGTTTATTCTCCAGCCACTTAGCAAAATATCACTTATCTTTCCAATAATTACATCATTTGTGCTTGGCACATACGCGCCTGCTAAGGGAATTACCTTAATGACTCTTCCATCAATACTTGTGAGCCCTACTCTTTTTGAATAAATCTTTTCACTTTCTCTAAAGGCTGCACCAGATGGCACAAAATCAAGCCCCGAGGCAAGCTCTTCCCCAGGAATTACAACCTGTTTATTTTCTACTTTTATTTCACTCATTTTAAATCCTCCTTAATCATAATTTCTTTATTTTTCTTATTTTTTTTTAAATATCTTTAATCTCAGCGTTCCCCTTTGTAAGGTTACTTAGATTTTCTACAAACTCTCCATAGAGTGCAGCCGGCAGATCCGATTCAATCAAAAGCGAACCGTCGTTTTGCCACTCCTCTTTTTTTAAGTATCCAGATTTTTTTATGTAGCCGTATGCCTTTGGAGCATACTCTGAAGGGATAATCACACTAATGTTTTTTGTTTGAAAGGAAATTGGTAGAATTGGTCTGATTATCTTAATCACATTATCAACCTGATCCTCTGGCGATTCAAACTCACTAATCCTAACATTCTTTTCATCCATTGCAGACTCAATCCTTGCAGGTGGATGTGGAAGGCCAGTTCTTGGATCAATTGCACTCATTCTAATAATCTCTATAATCTTTTTCTTTTTCTGATCAATTATTCCTTTGCGATATTCTGTTGTAAGCTGGATTTCTCCCTTTTGAATAATCTGTTTTGCAACCAAAAGCTCATCTTCTGTTTGAAATACTTCTTTTAGCTCAGATTCAGGAGCCAAAAGGCCCTTTTGGGCATCCCTAAAAATATGCTCGCTTTTTAGAATATCTCTTATATCAATATTCGAAGCGGTGCTCTTTTTGAATTTTATCGCCAAATCCGGCTCTACCACAATTTCAAAGTTCTTGCCGTTTACCTTGTATTTGGCAAGGTTAAAAGAAACATGCTCTTTATCTCCTGTGAATGTGGTCATATTTATTTCACCTTTTTTTTGCTTACAAGTGGCCCAAACAGCCAAATGAAAAATCATTAAAAATAACAAAAAACCAAAAAAAAACTATTTTTAACTTATTTTTTCTTTTCTTTTGGCGCAGGAAGGCTTGCCTTTACCTCGTTATAGAGCTTTTCAATCTCCTCTTTAGACAAAACCTTAAATTGCCTTTCCTTTGAATCAACATACGCACAGTCAAGCCTATCTGAATTGAACTCATTATCAACAGCTCTTACAAGAGCACTTATCCCAAGCTTGATGGCATCAATAACCTTGATATCTTTCTTGTATTCCTTATGTAAAATCTCCTCGATCTCTGTTTCAGCCTCACCGATTGCAGTTGCAAAATATCTAAAAAAGATTCCAGTAGGGTCCGTTTCAAAAAGCTTTGGGCCATTCTCATCGGCTCCAATAATAAGAAGTGATACTCCAAAAGGCCTAAGCCCTCCTGATTGTGTGCAGATTTGCTTTAGCGAACAGATATCCTTAACAATTAAAGATGTATCAATTGGTGAATCAAATGTAATCTTATGTTGTTGTGCCCTGTTTTGGGCTCTTTCAATAAGAACTCTTGCATCAGAGATTATACCTGAAGCAGTAGCTCCTATGTGGTCATCAATCTTAAAGATCTTTTCAACAGCCTCTGAAACAATTAACTTGTCAACAATCCTTTTATCCGTAATAAGTACAGCGCCATCGCTACATACAATTCCGATTGCAGTAGAGCCCTGCTTAACCGTTTTTTTAGCGTACTCCACCTGTAAAAGCCTTCCATCTGGGCTAAATAACGTAATAGCCCTATCGTATCCCATCATTTGATGCTCTCCAATATCCTGCATTTTTTACGCACCTTCCTTTTTTAAATTTTAACACATATTTAAAATGAAACATATTTTTTTTGTTCTTTATTTGCCCTATTTTCTATTTTATTGCCTTAGGCTTTTGTCTTTCAAACATCATTTCTTTAGCCTTTTTAATAGTTCCTGAGCAATAGATTGACCTAGCCATCGCCTTTTTTCCATTAATCTCATCAATGTATACAAGACACGCCTTTATTTTGTCTATTGACTTTCTGCAAGCAGAGATTATCAGTCTTTGGCTTTTCTTATCAAAAGTTTCCTTTAATATTGAAATATTTGCTTCAGACAAACCAAAGATACCCAAGTATTTTTCAAAGCAATAGTTTAACTGCTTATACAAATCGCCAAACCCAAAGGGCTTTTCTGATGCTATCTCAATCACCAGATATCTCCTATCCTCCCTAAGGCTTGGTAAAAGGGGTTTTATCCTTTGCATATTTCCCCCGAAGAAAACCCAAAAAAGCAGTGCGACGACCGCTTTGAGACCGTTTCTTCCTTCTCTCTCACTTAGCTTGGTTTTACATTTTTCTTTATAAACTTTGCTATGATTTTAGTGAATCCTTCCTTTTTCATACTATGGCTTAAGGGTTATACAAGAAGAGAAGGATTCGCAGATGAATAAGATTAACTATTTAAAAAGAGATTTCGGCATTCATATCTAAGTTATTTGTTTCAGATAAAACAATTTAAAAGTTTTTAAAGGTAATTTTT
>CAZTMQ010000020.1:0-16465 GCA_964615385.1 uncultured Methanosarcinales archaeon | reverse complement strand
AAAATAACCATTATTAAAATTTTAATAACAGCTACCAAATTCTAAACAGTTTTTATAAATGAATCAAACAAAAGCGATTTTAATATGAAACTTTTCGGAACAGATGGAATAAGGGCAAACTCGAACTCAGAGTTACTAAGTGAAGAAAACGTGTATATGATAGGCTACTCTTTAGGATTGTGGGCCAAAGATGAGGGATATAAAAGTGTAATCATTGGTAAGGATACAAGGGAGTCTTCAAACAATATTGAAAAGTGGCTAATTTATGCTTTTCAAAAAACGGGGCTTGAGGCAATGTTGGTTGGCGTTGTACCCACCCCTGCTATATCCTATATTTGCAAAGAATTAGGTTCTTTGGGGGTAATGATTACAGCGTCACATAACCCTTTTTACGATAATGGAATAAAGCTTTTTTGCAAATCAGGAAGAAAGACAAACTCAAAAGAAGAAGAAGCCATCGAGAAACTATATTATGATTTTAGTAAAGGGACACAAAAATTCGCTCGTTATAGCTCAGAAGGTTTGGTTAAAGATTCTTCTGAATTCAAGGGCATTATTCAAAGTAAACTAAGGGGGTTATATCTATCAGGGTTTGAAAAGATTTCTGATTTTAAGATTAAAAAAAAGATTGTTCTAGATTGTGCTAATGGCGTTAATTCATTTATTGCTAAAGGAATAATAGAGAAAGTTGCCAGTTCTTTAAAGATTATCAATGCGATGCCAAACGGACAAAATATAAACTACAACTGCGGTGCAATGCATCCAGATATAATTTCAAAAAACGTACTTTTAGAAAAAGCAGATATCGGAATTGCCTTTGATGGTGATGCAGACAGGGTCGTATTTTGTGATGAAAAAGGAGAGATTATTGATGGTGATCACTACATTGGTTTTTTAGCACAAAACATAATACCAAAGGAGGTTGTTTATACAGATTACAGTAATCTTGCGCTTGATTATTTTTTGAGAAGAAATGGCATCGAAGGTATTAGAGTTCAAAACGGGGATAAGGCCGTAAGCGATGAGTTATCTAAAAGAAACTTACCCTTTGGTGGAGAGAAGTCTGGGCATTATATTTTCAAAGACTTTGGTGATAGTGGAGATGGGCTTTTATCCGCAATCAGGCTTTTAAGTTTTTTATCCAAACTAAATGTGCCTATTTCAAAGATGAAGCAATTTGAATTATATCCTCAAGCAATTGTTAGTTCGGAAGTAAAGAGAAAAAGGGATTTTAGTGAAATTGATGGGCTTGATGAAATGCTAAAAACTACTAAATCAATATTAGGAGAAGATTCAAGGATCAATATAAGATATTCTGGCACTGAGATGAAAATTAGAGTTTTAGCCGAAGGAAATAATCAGGAAAAATGCAACAATTCTGCAATTAAAATAGCAGAATTTATTAAGGAGGCAAATAAATAATAAAGCAAATTAAAGTGCTTTAAAGACATTTATAGATACTCTGTAAGATTAATTAAAAAAAAGATTAAAAGATTATTAACACTTTAAATAAAAGAATCAAGATAAAAAACAGATGCAAATTTTTGTTTGGAAAATATTTAGAAGATCAAATGAAAAACCTCGGCATAAATGCCGAGGCATCTCGTGAATAGTCGAGGTTTTTCGTCCGTGAATCCGTCTATTCAAACTTTTGGCTTGAAAAACCAAAGTATGCGAATGACGGATTCACGAAATCAAGATAAAAATTAAAACGGGGAGATTATATTGAAAGGTGTTTTGCTTGCAGCGGGAATGGGAAAAAGAACAATGCCACTTACGGGTACCAATCCTAAGCCACTACTGCCAATAGCTAATAAGCGGATTATTGATTACAATATTGAAGCGCTTTGGGAGATCTGTGAAGAGATTTATGTTGTGGTAGGCTATCTCAAAGACAAGATAATAAACTATCTGGATGAAAAATATAAAAAAGATGGCAAAGGAAAAATCAAGTTTATTATTCAAGATGAGCCAAAAGGAACGGGAAGCGCTGTCTTATTAACAGAGCCTGTAATTGGAAAAGATGTAAAAAGATTTCTTGTTATGAATGGGGATGATATCTATTCAAAAGAGGATATCTTGGCACTTTCAAAAAATGAATTTGGCATTTTATCAAAAGAAGTGCCAAATCCGGAATTATTCGGAATACTAAAAGTTGAAGAGAATTTAAGAATAGTTGAGATTTTAGAAAAACCCAAAGAGTATATTTCTAATCTTGCAAGTATTGGATGTTATATTCTCCCAGGCAAGATTTTTGAGACCCTGAAAAATACCGAGATTAGCGATAGGGGTGAAATTGAGCTTCCAGCTGCAATAAATAAGCTTGCAAAAGAGGTTAACATAAAAGCAGTTAAAGCTAAGGGTCATTGGTTTCCTATAGGTTACCCTTGGAGCTTGCTTGATGCAAATGAAGAGATACTAAAACAAATAAAACCCGCCATTTTAGGTGAGGTTAGCAAGGGTGCAACAATTATTGGAAATGTATCAATCGGTGAGAACACAAAGGTACTTTCTGGCGTATTTATTGAAGGCCCGGTAATAATCGGCAAAAACTCTAAGATTGGTCCTAATTGTTATATCAGACCATATACTTCTATAGGGGATAATTGCCACATCGGAAATGGCACTGAGATTAAAAACTCTATAATTATGGATAATTCGAACGCCCCTCATTTAAATTATGTAGGAGACAGCGTGATAGGAGAGTACTGCAATTTAGGGGCGGGCACAATAGTAGCAAACCTGAGGCATGATGGAAAGAATGTAAAATCGGAATACGATGGAGTGCTGATAGACTCAAAAAGAAGAAAATTAGGCACCATATTAGGAGACCTTGTTAAAACCGGTATAAATACATGCATCTACCCTGGAAGAAAAATCTACCCGAGGCAAAGTACAGCTCCCGGTGAAATAGTAAAAAAGGACAAGATTTAGTCTTTTTACTTCTCAGCTACGTTGTACATTAAGGCCAAGAAGAAGAACAGCAGTGAGAGCACAAAGAACGCTAGCGTCTTAGGCATAAACACGTATTCTATCAAAAAATGGTAAAACGCAGCGAACACGCTCACAATACCAAAGGCCATAAAAAACATAACCACCTTCTCCTTTTTGAACGTGACAGCATTCCCCTCTTGCTTTGGCTTTTTTCCAGCGGATTTAACAGATTTGCTCGCCATATGAGGATTTTTAATGCGCTTTCTATTTATAACTTTGTAACCACTGTCAAAAAAATACAACACCACTATAACGAAGAACTCGCCCAATAGCCCCAAATGAAAAACCAAAGTATGCGAATGACGGATTCACGAAAACAAAGAACTAGAAAAAAAACTAAAATGTTACCTTGTATGTTACCTTGTAAAAGGATCATTACCTAAGCAAAAAACCTATTTGACAGCATCAATGAAATCCTTTAGGTTTGTAAATTCTTTTGAATCTCTGATGAGTTGTTCACTCGCCTTAAAATTCATAATATCTTTAGGATTGTCTTTGATATCGCAAAGGTTTTTTATTGGAAGAATCAATATCTTTTCAGGAGTCTTTCCAGTTGCCTTCTTAATTGACATCACAGGCTTATTTGTCCTTAGCTCACTTCCGCAAAGGCTTAAGAAATATACCTTTGGGACTTTCCTATTAAAAAACCTCAGGTAATTTATTGCTGGGAGTGGAATATTTCCCATATATATAGGAGAAACCAGCAAAAGCGCATCATAATCCATCGGATTATACTTTGGAGGCTTAATCTTTGATCCTATTCCTATAAGCGAGCTAAAGGCAACAGAGCCAATTCCCTTATTCTTTATTGTTTCTATCCTTTCAATATCGCTGCTTTTCAGGGTAGAAACAAGCTTTGCCAAAATCTCATTATTACCCTTGTTTTTGGAATAATAACTTATCAGTATTTTTCCCATAGTCCCCACCTCACTAACTAGATAGAAAATGAGCTTTAAAAATGTTTTGGTGAAAAAATACATAAAGAGCACTTATATGCCTTAAAAAGTCTAAAAAATCCAAAAGGAAAAACATTTAAGAAAAAAGCCCTTAAGAACTACAAAAAATAGCGTTGCAACCATTTATAAATCTTTCACAAGGCTATTTCCTTTAATAAAACTACCGTATTTTCTTTGCAAAGGAAATAAATCCCGTATGCATTATTCCACGCATAACAGGCCTCAAAATTCTTTGGCCCTCTACTTCCCATTCTCTTTCGATAATCTCTATTGTTCTTTGATACTCTATGGTTCTTGACTGGTTGAGTGTCGCGACGAACTTTTCATTTTGCGTAATTGATGGAGAATAAGATGTTACAAATCCACCAATTTTTAAAATCTTTTCAGCAGTTTTTATTGCCTCCCAAGGCGTCGTAACATCTAATGTTAAAAGGTCAACATCCTTTTCGCTAATGTGCTCATGCTCAAATATACTCCCAAGCTTAAATTGAATATTCTCAATTCCAAGATAATTAGCATTTGCAATTGCTATATCCTGATGGTCTTTTCTTACATCATAAGAAACCACTTTTTTTACATATCTTGAAAGCACACAGCAAAGCGCACCTGTCCCACTTCCTGCATCAACACAAAATGACTGCGGGCCAACTAAGGTATTAGCGATAATTGCACCAATATCCTTTAATGTTATTATCTGGGCTTTTCTTTTTATCTTTTTAAAAAGGTCATAAAAATTAGGGGTTTCTACCAAAAATTTCTCTCCTTTATTTGTCTTAATAACATCTCCTGATTTCGCCTTCTGCAAATCTTCCTTTTTAATCATACCCAAGTGTGTGGAAAAATCCTTTGTAAAATCCCTAAGCAAAAAGGATTTTCCCTTTTCCGATTTTAGTAATTTGTATTCCATAAATATCCCGCTAATATTTTTTATTTAAACCTAAGCCTTTAAGCCAAACATCTTTGTTATAAAGGCTCGTTACTCAACTTTTTTATTATGCCAATTCATCATACCCAAACATTTGAAGCTCATTATTCAAGGCCAATCCTTAAACATACATAATAAACATTTATAATAAACATTTATAATAAACATTTTTAAGTAATAGTTGCTAGAGCGACACATGTTCAAGTAACATTTATTTGTTGAACACATAAGTGACATTTATCCGCCGTCAAGATGTTTCAGTCTTTTAATCTTCTTAATAAATAGTTTTAATACATAGTCTCAATAATAGCCTCAATTTTTCAAGGTTTGTTTCTAAAGCTTGTAGTTATATTGGGATAGTTATAAAGGTTTTCAAAAAAACAACCCAATCATTAAAAGCATGACATAAAATAAAGTGAGATATAAAAAGTTATAACGTAAAAAATAAAAAGCCAAGGAAATGAGAAGAAAATCTTGAAAATAAAACATTAAAGTATGTCTAAAATGATGAGGAGGCGTTGGGACTTGAACCCAAGAATAATCGGTCTGCAGCCGATCGCCTTAGCCGCTTGGCTACGCCTCCATTGACTAGGACTTCGCATACAGTTTAAAAAGATTTTCGTTTTTTACTTGATAAAAGAAACAAAATGACTAGCAAATCAATGGCGCTTTAGAAAAATTGATTAAAAAAGCAAAAATTCTTTGCAATTTAAATTCCCAGGATTATAAGTATTACTCCAACCAAAAGACCAAACACTAAATTAAAAAGCTTTATTTTGATTGCATCTTTAAACGAAAAACCCATTATGGGCAAAAGCCCATGGCCATCTTGAACTATTGAATTAACTAAAAGCACTGAGAAGGGTAAAAAGCCTTTGGAAAACAAGGTAACTATGAACAGGTTTGGCCCAGATATAGGAAGAATCCCAATAAGAGCTGCCAAAGCCATTAATATTAAAGGGCTTGTCCCGCTAAAAACGGTCTCCATATCAAATGAGCCTTCCAAAAGAGAGATTACGAATATGGCACCAAAGATCCACAAAAATATCTTTCCTATATGCTTTTTAATTATGTGATTAAATATATGCTCCTTTAAGAAGTGTTTTAAGTTGAACTCCTCTTTGGGATGGCGTTTTATATCACACTTTTCACAGAACCTAAGATTTGTTTTTTTAACATAAAAGTCCGCAAGTATCCCTGAGAGTATTCCAAGCACAAACAAAACTCCTGTAAGCAAAAGAAAGGTACTTAATGGGAGTTTACCTTGTGCAACCAAAGAAAGTATAAAGAATGCTTCATCCCCACTTGTTGCAACCATAACAGCTATTATCCCCCCAAAGCCTAAAATTCCCGCCATGTATAAAGAATCCATCACAAATGTCCCTGTACATCCGGGCATTATCCCAAATAACGATGGGATAACATACCTCATAAGTTTGCTTTTAGAAAATGCCTTAATAATTCTCTCTTTGAAGATTATCACAAAAACCTCTACTATTATCATTAACAAGAATATAATAAGAGTAATCTTTGCAGACTCATTTAAAGCTTCAATTAAAATCTCTTGTAAAAGGCGTTCCATATTTCCCAAACAGGTGGTGTTTTTCACGCCCTTAATAAAAGTTTGCTTATAGGGAAATTAACATATACAAATTATATCAATACTTTTGTTAATTAATCACTAGAAATATTATTTAATAATTAAGGTTATTTCAATAATTTTAGTTATTTCAACTCACTTTAATCATATCCAATTACCTAAACTACAATATCTTAAGATATGCATTTAAAAACTGCTAACCTACTTAAAAAAGGCTCATATGCTAAAGATGCTCATATGCTGAAGATGTTCATATGCTAAAGATGCTCATCTGCTTTCTGTCAATCTAATCGATAATTGTCTAAAATATGCTAAGCTACATTAAGCTACATTAATTATCAGAGTTATCTTGATTATCAAAGTCATATTGATTATCGAAGAGTAATTAATAAGTACCTTCCAAAAGGCATATACTCATGAATTTGAACTTAAATAGCTTACCAAGAAAGTATTTAATGAGTGCATCTCTATAGCCCCTACTAAAAAACTGTTGCCTAAATGAATTATCAAAAAGTATTTAATAAAAGGGGATTTACAATATGTAAACCCAATGATGTTTAATTTGAGCTAATAAATTTAAGTTAGCAGTTTAAGCTTTTAAAAAACTTTAGTTTGAAAAGGAAGTTTAATCAATGTTTAGAGTGATAATCATGAATAACTCAAAAACAATTACCGATACCTCAAGAGGAATCCAAAAAAAAGAAGATCTTGAAAGCTCTGATTTTAAATTTAAAACAACCCCTAGCGATAAGGAGCTTAAAAGAATATTCAAAAAGTGGACCGATAGTGAGCCCGATAAATACTATCCTACAAAGATTATGAAAGAACTTGGCTTTGAAAGGCATAAGTGCAAGAAATGCTCAAGATTCTTTTGGGCTACAAAAGAAAGAAACAAGGATGTATGCGGGGATACCTCTTGCGAAGGAGGCTACCTTTTCATCGGCAAAAAAAGAAATGTTCAGATGAGTTTTACAAAGGTTTGGGATGAATTTTCCGACCTTTTCTCAAAATACGGTTATAAGTCTATTAAGAGATACCCTGTTGTTGCAAGGTGGAACCCAACTGTTGAATTTACAATCGCATCCATTACTGATTTTCAGCCATATGTAGTTTCAGGGGAGATGCCTCCCCCCGCCCCAAAGCTTGTTGTGCCACAAATATGTTTAAGGTTTGGGGATATTGACAATGTGGGGGTAACTGGCAGGCATTATACCGGCTTTACAATGATTGGACAGCATGCATTCTTGCCAAAAGAGGAGTTTAACCAAAGCCAGTATTTTAAGGATTATCTTGATTGGTTCACTACCAAAATGGGTTTATCCCCAAACGAGATTGTAATTCACGAAGACTCGTGGGCGGGGGGAGGCAATGTCGGTGCCTGCCTTGAGTTCTTTTCTGGCGGGCTTGAAATTGGAAATCAGGTTTATACTTCTTATGAAATAGGACCAAATGGGCTTAAGGATCTAAAGATTAAAGTGCTTGATATGGGGATGGGCCAAGAGAGATGCTCATGGTTTTTAAGTGGGCTTCCATCAAGTTATGATATTATCATGCCCAAAGCTTTGGAGTATCTCAAGGCAAAAACAGGTTTTTCACCTGATGAAAAAAGCAGTAAGATAATTGAGAAATTTACTCCGTATTCGGGTCTTTTGACTTTTGATGAGATTGATGACCCAAATAGGGTATGGCTTGAGATTTCAAAGAATATAAAATGTGATGTTGGTATCCTTAAAGATACAGTTTCGAAATGGATCGCTATTAATGCTATTGCGGAGCATTCAAGAACCCTTCTTTACGCATTAAGTGATAGTGCGCTTCCTTCTAATGTTGGCGGCGGGTATAATCTCAGGACAATTTATCGAAGAGCAAGGGATTTTATTGAAGAATTTAAATGGAAGAATGTAAGATTTGATGAGCTTTCAGAAATCCATGCGAAATCACTTGAAGATGAATATCCTGAGCTTTTGGAATCTCTTTCAACTGTAAAAAAGATCTTGAGTGTTGAAGAAAGGAAGTATGTTGATAGTAAAAGGAAGAAGGAAAGCTTAATTCCGGTGCTTTCTGAAAATATTTCAAAAAGTATTGAGAAATATGCTAATAAAAAAGATGTGCTGGATAATCTTTTAGATTTGTATATTGAGTATTATGATAGCTTTGGCGTAAGGCCTGAAGAGATTAATGAGGCCCTCAAGGATAAGGGAAAAATCATTGCACTTCCTGAGATTCCACAAAATTTCTTTGCATTGGTGTCTCAAAGACATGATAAGAAAGATAGATCAAATGATAAGCTCTCAATGGATAATGTAAAAGATAATGAAAAGGATAAAGTTAATTCCACAAAAAAGGATATTGAGTTAAGCCTTCCAAAACTTAAAGATACTGAAAAGCTTTATTTGACGGATTATAGTAAAGTGACTTTTAATGCTGAGATATTGTATCAAGAAGGAAACTTTTTGGTTTTGGATAAGACTGCATTTTACCCCACTTCCGGAGGACAGGCCCATGATGTGGGAGCTTTAATCGATGAGAAGAAGAATAGGTATGATGTTATTGATGTTTTCAAATATGAAAACGTGATTGTTCATAGAATCAAAGCTAAGGAAGGCACTTCGTTGAAAGGCTCTTTAGTTGGAGAGATTGATTTTGAAAGAAGGCTTTTATTAACTCAACACCACACTGCTGCACACATTATTAACGGAGCCGCTAGAAGAGTTTTAGGGGAACATATCTGGCAGGCAGGAGCTTCGAAATCAGTTAATAAAGGAAGGCTTGATGTTACGCACTTTGACCCTTTAAGCGATACGGAAATCATTGAGATTGAGCGTGTTGCAAACCAAATTGTGAATGAGAAAAGAGATATCAGAAAATATATTATTCCAAGGGTAGAGGCAGAGGCAAGATTTGGCTTTAGGATTTATCAGGGAGGTGCTGTTCCAGGCACTCTCTTAAGGATTGTGGAAATTGAAGGTTTTGATGTTGAAGCTTGTGGTGGAACTCATCTAAACAACACCTCTGAAGAAGAGGTTATTAAGATTATTGGCTCAACAAAAATCCAGGATGGAGTTGTAAGAATTGAGTATTGCGCGGGGAAAGTAGCAAAGGCTCTTATCGAGGAAAAACATAAAATTATTAACGATGTACTTGATATTTTAAATTGTAAAAGGGAACATCTTATTTCAAGGGTGGAGGAGCTTTTTTCAAAGTGGAAGAAAGCAAAAAAAGCACTTAAATCTTCTAAAGAGATTGATAAGTCTATTTTTGTGTTAAAAAGCACTGATTATTTTGATGGAACTGATGAGTTGATAATTACAAGGCTATCAGAAATCCTATCAACTCAAAGCGAACATATTGTTAAGACTATTAAAAGGTTTATGAGTGATTTAGAAGAATCTAAGAAAAAGCTTCTTTAATTTATTTAAAATAAAAAGATAAAGTGTTATGGAACATAAAAGATTTCTGCCCCTGCAATATTTGTCCAACGGCCGTTTTTCCAGTTCAACCGATAATTTTGATAGTAACCGTTACTTCCTGTAATTTCTAAGTCATATACTCCGTCCAAAGAAGGAGTTCCATAATAATCCTTTTCTATCTGCCAATTAAAGTTAGTTGGAAAAAATGTGTAGTCATCCCAGTGCCTTATTTTACTTCTTGAAAGCCCCTGAATCTTTACAGAATCACTCCATTTACTCTCTTCCCTTTTAAGTTCTACTTGGTACCATTCATTATTATCTTCGTCTTTTTCTTTAATCTCATATACAAGTCTTATTTTTAGAATTTCTCCACTTGCAAGCAAAGGATAAGGAACTTCTTCTCCTTTGCGATATCCGGGATCATTTGTTATGTATTTTACATTACTTCCAAAAGGAGCTTCTTCATCAAATTCCTTATCATCGCATCCCGTTATAATAAAAGATATTGTTAATAACAAGACTAAAATTATTATTAGTTTATTTGTTTTCATAAGATTAAAGACTTTTTTGAAGTGATTTATAATATTTTCTTTTTTATCTATGAAAAGTATTTTATAAAAGTTCTTTTAGATATTAGCAAATTAAACTAATAATATCTCTATTCTCTCTTTTCCTTGCCCTATGTTTTTTCTTTTGAGTAAGATCTCACCTATCTCGCTACTAGATTTTACATGGGTCCCGCCACAAAACATTTTCCAATCGGGAAAATCTCCAAGTTGCCAAACTCTTCTGGTTTTATCCTGCTCATCGTAGTAAGTATTTATTGCGAGGTTAGATTGGATTAGCTTTTTAGCTGAGTTCAAAATATCATTTAGATGTGGGCTTATGTTTTCAGGATATAGAAAATCAAGCCTTGCTTTATCAGATGTTATGTTTGAGCCAATCACTTCTTTGATATTAAATTTTATCTCTAAAAGCCTAAACATTATGTGCGCTGCGCTATGAAGCCTCATTAGTCTAAATCTTTTTTCCCAATCAATTTCTACCCTTACCGTATCTCCCGGCTTCAAAGTGCTAAGTACTGGACTGTTTGGGTCTAGCGAGTAGGAAATATCATCCCCTTCTTTTTTGGCTTCCATTACCTTAGCACCCGCAATATTGCCGCTATCAGATTCCTGCCCTCCTGAAAAGGCGTAGAATATGGTTTGCTCAAGATAGACTTTACTATCTTGAATTTTTGTAATCTTTGAATCGCATTCTTTTAGGTAAGGATCATCCCAGAATAATTTCTTTGTTGGCATCTTTTTTCCACCTAGATTCTTAGTTTTTTTTAATTAATTCTATCTGTTTAAATTCCTGCATATATAAAAGGTTATTGAAAAATTTTATTATAAGAATATAAAGGTCTATAAAATTTGCTCTGGGAAAAATAGTTTAAAAATATGTTTTAAAAACAAATTTCTTAAACTTATACATCTAAAAATAGTTTTTTTCTTATAGGATTTCTATTAAGAACTTTTTAACTATAAAAAAACAATCAGCTTAAATATTTAAAATGAAATTCTAAATATATCATATGATGACATTATTAAAGAGATAAAATAAAAAGTTAAAATGGAAACCGAAATAAAAGAAAACTCTCAAATTCTTGCATTCGAGCTTGACTTGTCAAATGAAATGCTTGCATTAGAGGAATTAAAGATCCTAATAGGAAAACCAATCTTGGTAAACAATGGCCATGCCTTAATAGAAATAAAAAGAGCAAATAAAGGCTCAAAAAACAGATGGAATTTACAGCCTTTGATTCTTAATTGTCTTAAAAGGCTAGCTTTTTCGAGAGCAGGCTATTTGTACCTTTTTTCCTGCAAGAACTCCAAGGAATCAATTTTAAAAATTTCTAAATTTGATTGGAATAATATTTTTGAAAAGGATTTTTCATTTCGAAAAAAAGAAGGGTTTTGCAAAAGCTTAAAGGAGTTATCAGAAAGGGAAATTGGTGGGGCAATTTGGGATGCAATGGAAATTCAGGGCATAAAACCAAAGGTTACTCTGTTAAACGCCAAAACGAGTATAGAGGCTATTGAGTTTAACAAAAGAATTATTTTTTTGAAAAGGATATGGCAAAGGGAAAAACTTGAATTAAGAAAGCCAGTTAAAAGGGCAGGCTTTCACCCTTCAGGAATTCATCCAAAAATTGCGAGAGCCTGTATAAATATATCAAAGAAAATCTCTGGAAAATTGCTTGATCCCTTTTGTGGAAGTGGAGGCATAATAATTGAATCTGCTCTAATGGGATATGACAGCTTCGCTATTGATGTAGACGTAGAAATGATTAAAAAGTGCAAAAAAAATTTACTTGATTTAGGGCTTTGTGCAAATATAAAATTAGGAGATGCTTTTAGGGTTAAAGGAAAATATGACTTAGTAGTTACAGACCCCCCCTATGGAAAGAACAGCCAAATCAAAAGCGATGAAAGCAATACTAATAACAATAAAAAGGATAAAATCGATTCTTTCTACATTGCATTCTTAAAAATTATTAAAAAAAATACTTCAAATCTTGTAATGATTTTTCCGAGTTTTGCCAATTGGAAACGAATAGTAAAAGAAGCTGGCTGGTCCTGCGATTTCTCCACTGAAATTTACGTTCATAAAAGCCTTAGCAGAATAATAACAAGACTCAAAAGATAAACAAATGAGAAAAAACCCAAAAGGGTTAATCACACATAATAACAAATAAAGATAAATGACTTGAGGGCAAAATATAATCCACTGAAATATTTATGTCCAATTACTTCTGAAGATTTTCTTTTATCTCTTCTTCAAAAAGCAAAAGAATCTCTTTTAAACGCGGATTTATTTTTGAAAACTTGTCTATTGCCTTTTGAAAGGCTAAGCTTAGCTCTTCATTAAATTCCATAGTTTTGGCCTCTTTGTCTTGTATATTTGATTTATTCTCAAGGTTATCGGTTTGTTCATCTACTGGTGTCTCCCCAAAAGGGTTTAAATTATCCTTTTCATCTTGAAATATTCTTATCTTTTCAGGCTCTTTTTCAGTATTATTTTCGATTGTGGCACTATAGCCTTCTGGTTTTGTGCCTTCCTCTTTTTGCCCTTTTTCCTCTTCACTTTTTCCGATCATCTGAAAAACATCTTGTTCTTCCATTTCTTTCACCTCATAATTTAATATCCATATACCATAATCATTTATTGCCCACTCAAAAGAGAAATTGCCACTTATTACCTCTCTAAGCCTCTGACATGTGTTATATACCCTTGAAATCTCCACAGTTGCCAAAGACTCCTCGCTTCTACCCGATAAAGGAACCGATATCCTTTTAATTGTTCCATCAGTCTTGTCAAATAGGTAAGCGACATTTTTTGAAGATATCTTCCTTCCTATTATCTTAAAAGTGTTTTGATCTACTTCAAATAAATCTGGGAAAACCTCGCCATTTTTGATTGAATTGCTCGCACCAAAATTTGAGTATATCTTTATCGCTTCACCCTTTTTGTAGGAGCAAAAACCCGCTTTTTTGGGTATTATTGTCTGTTGAATCAGCACTGCAATGTTTGGTATTTTCTGTTTCGCCTTGATGTATTCAAGGGCTTCTTTAGAAAACATTGAAGCGTATAACAGCATTATGCCCCGCTCTATGTTCTTTATACCCTTTATGCAATTTATGTTTGGAAACGAGATATTAATGCTAGTATCATTAAGAGAAGGCCTTATTGAAACATTTGTCTCTTTACTAGTCCAGATAAGATCTTCAACTCTTAGTCCTTTCCTCTCTAATATTCCAAGGGTTTCGTAGTTCTCTAAAATATCGCCTAAAACAGCTTCTTTTAGCCTTGAATTTGAAATTAGCCAAGATATTTGATTAGAAAGTTTCAAAATATCTGTCCCTTTACCAAAGAATAATTGGCTAACTATAAAATCAGCGGTTTTCGAATCTTTTAGATAACTTTCAAAAGAGCTACCACTAAGACAAAATCCAGTAGGCACAGGAAGTCCTTCTTTTAACAGCCTAAGGAACTTCATTGCCTTTAAGCCCACTTCTTCAGCAGTCAGGATTGCTGTTTTTGATAACCATTTTACAGACAAGCAACAACACCTCTTATTAGCAAATGCCTAAAAGCCATGCAAACAAATAAAAGCCTTTCATGAGCTTATGCTCCCCATGCCACCTTACCTAAACATAACAGTAATTAAAATTTATCAAGGTCAATTAATGTGCTAACTAAAGAATTAATGGATTAATAAGTTTAAAAACCTTTTTAATTTCTAAACATAATAAACATAAAAAAGAAAAATAATAAATTTACTCATTTAAAGGCTCTTCCTCTCCTGAATCTTCTTCGGAGTCCTCTTCGGACTCTTCTTCAGAGTCATCGTAATCCTCAGAATCTTCCTCAAGGTCTTCACTTAAGAGCTTTTCATATACATCATTATATTCTTCTTCGGTAATCATTCCCTTTTTAACAAAAAGCTCAATTAAAGCATCAACCTTTAGATGCGCTTCATACAAAAGATCATCTTGGGTCATATCTTCAGCGTTATCCTCTTCGAAAATTTCATCATTCTCTTCTGGTGCCATTTGAACATCCCTCCTTGTGTTACTGGGTATCTTGAGCCTTTTTTAAATCTTTGTTTTTTTCGTTGCCTTCCTCTTTTGATTGGCTGGGAGCCACAGCCGATGAATTTTCTTCTTTTTTAGGTAGGATTTTTAACTTTTTTCTTAAAAACTGGGATGCAGGATAAAATATTATTTCGTTATCCTTTGTAAGAAGCTGTACCGAGGTAGGGTCTATCTTTTTAATGGTAGCAACAATGCCATCGACTTCGATAATATCTCCCTCGAAGATAAGCTTTCTTTTTGATATTGATATCCCTGCAAATAAATCAGGCAAAAAGTTCCTTATTGAAACTATTACCGAAAACCCAACAATAATCAAGACAACCACTAACAATACATTGATAATAATTGTGGAAAGGTTAAGGTAATTTAAAACATACACAACAAAGATGAAATAAATGAAGAACTTAACAAACATACTTATAAGTTCCTCAAGCCTTACATCCACATTGCTTATTGATTTAAGAAAATTATTGAGCTCGATTTCGTGAAGTATTTTTTTTATAATCTTTGCTAAAATGTTGCCAATTACAAATCCACTGAAAAGTATAACTAATGCAATGAGATACTGATTTACTATGCTCATGAAAGCCCCTTCAAAAATAGCAACTGGACTTGCAGTAGGCGTCAAATTGTCCATAAACCTTAGGATAATATGAAATAGATTATAAATTTAATGCTATTTTTAGTGGTTTTTTAACTTAAAAAACAAAGGATTAAATATCTTTAGGTTTGAATATTAATTCATAAACAGCTTGAGGAATTAATTATGCCAGCCCGCAATGATAAAAAGAAGGTATTTTTAAAATCCTGTGATAACTATGATGTTTCTGAAATTAAAAGAATAATCGAAGAAGGAATAAGGGAAATAGGGGTCAATATAAACAATAAAAAGGTGCTTATTAAACCTAATCTTTTAAGCGATATGGAGCCAAAAAGGCATGCTACTTCACAAAAGGAATTTTTTATAGCATTGTTTGATATTCTTAAGGGATATAATTGCACAATTTTTGTAGGCGATTCGCCAGCGCTTGTAAAAGGTTATGATGTGTTAAAAAAGCTAAAAATCCTTGATGAGATAAAAAGGTATAATGCTAAGGTTGTGGAGTTTAAGGGCATGGGCAAAAAGTACATTTGGAATGGTGTTAAAGATTTTGATTTAATAATAAATCTTTGTAAACTAAAAACCCATTCTCTTATGACATATACGGGCGCAGTCAAAAACCTTTATGGCTTTATTCCTGGTAAAACTAAAGCACTTTTGCACCCTATCCATCCAAATCCCACAAGTTTTGGAAAGCTCCTTTATGGGATCTATGAAGAGATAAGACCAAGGATTAATATTATTGATGCTATTGTCTCTATGGAAGGCAATGGGCCGTCAAATGGCACTTTAAGAAAAACAGGATTTATTGGAGTTTCCGATGATGCACTAGCGCTTGATCTTGTGATATTAGATCTAATTAATTTCAAAAAAACAGCTCTTCAGAAAATTGCAAAAGAAAAAAATACTGTACTTTTAGATAAAAAAGGAAATCTTAACTACAAAAACATAATGGTAACGGGCGACAAAATTGAGAAGATAAAAAGCTTTAAAAAGCCAGTTAAGGGAACAAGCATTATCTCAATATTTCTCCCACAAAAGATCAGGATGCTTATTTCAAAGGTAATCTCAAGAAAGCCCGTACCAACAATTAAGTGCGTTGCGTGTGGAAAGTGTGTTGAAATGTGCCCTGTCAAGGCAATTGAAATTAAAGATTTTAAAATAAAAGGAAAAACTAAAAGGATAGCCAAGGTTGATTATTCAAAATGCATTAAATGTTACTGTTGCCATGAGGTCTGCCCACACGACGCAATAAAAATAAGCTTTTTTGAAAGAATAAAATAAAGCAACTAAAAAGATAATCTGCATATTATATTAATTAAATTGTTACATAATTCAA
>CAZTMQ010000019.1:0-17169 GCA_964615385.1 uncultured Methanosarcinales archaeon | reverse complement strand
GAAAAACCTCGACTATTCACGAGATACCTCGGCATTTATGCCGAGGTTTTTCATTTCGTAAAATCCTCATTCACTTGTATACTTTGGTCTTGAGGCAAAAGTAAGAAGAGACGGGTTCACGTAATAATTAACCTCGACTACTCGCAAGATACCTCGGCATTTATGCTGAGGTTTTTTATTTAATTGTAATAAATTATTTGCAGGTGTGAATGAATATGCAGCTTGAGAATATAGAACCGGAAAAGAAAAAGATTAATGTGAAATCGATACTTTTGGTTTTTGGGTTGATTATTATAATTATACTTGGCATTTCAATTAAAAGTGCAATTGATTTGAAGAAAAGCTTTCCCGAAGAGACCTCAAAGCCACTGATTGTCCCAAAAAGTAATGTAAGCAGTGGAGATGCTAATGATCAAAATAAATGCTACCAGTCAATTCCATATAATGTTACCTTAAACAGAACAGTTATTAGGAACGTGAGCGATTATTTTTATGACCCTATGCACTATAACATTAGCTATAAATCTGTTTCGAAAAGCTGGGGAAAGGACTACATTAACCAAACAGTCAGTGGCGAGTATTATGTTGATGAAATCTATGTTTATAATAATGAGCCTTATTCTCTTTGCATAAATGCTTCTATTATCTTTAAGAGAAAAAGTATGTTTGACTTTGTTGAGAATATGAGTTTAGATCCAGTTGAGGTGATAATACCTATTAGAAGAAAATCATTTTATAGAGTTGCTTACAAGTGGTATACAGATAAGGATTTCACTAAGTACTATGAGATTGTCCTCAATAATATATTAGCTAAAGAAGAATGTGAACAAGAATTTTTAAATGAGACCTCTTTGGCAAGAAACGATCAGATAAATATCACGAACAATGTATACCTTGAAAATCTTAATATTGAAGGATGCTTTAAGTATACTACAGTTGAAGTTGAGGTGGTAGAGGAATATAATGAAACAAGATATGAGCAAAAGGAAGTTCCTTGCTAAAGAAAAGTAGACTTTTGCATTTCTGAGGCGAATCTTTGAAGTATTAGCAATGTTATGATATAAAATGGGATTTTCATGGAAGTTTAAAAGAAGGCTATTTTTTTCTATTTTTTTTCTTTCTTTCGGAATATTCTTTGCTGTAATAGCCAGGCAACGAACAGCAGAGAGCATGAATGCTTTTATCTTAATGCCTTTCTTTTTACTTGTTGGGCTTCTTTTAGCTGTACCTACGGTTAATCAGCTACGAACAGAACTTCTTATTAAAAAAGCGATTAAAAATAAGGAAGTCATTGCAAGATTTACTGTATCTAAAAAAGAATTAAAAAAAGAAAATATTGCTAAATTTAAACTTGCTTTAACATCAAATTTTTCTGTTGTGATTATTATTTGTGTAATGCTGGCCTTTATTTTTATACCTGGCATCATCTTCACAAGAATAGTGTGGGACTGGGTATTCTCGTTTTTTGTTGTAGTCGCTGCACTCTTTTCAGGTGCCTTTTTGATTGCAATCATTCGTCTTATAAATATAAAAGATAAAGAGACTATTATTTGCAAGAAAATGGTTTTTATTGATAATAAAATGTATTCATGGTTTGAGCGGGGTTCAAATCTTGAAGAGGTTGTAATTAAAAGGAAACCTATGCTAGCTTTAAAATTTACTTATAGCTTTATAGGAAGCAAACATTTTGACACCAGTGAAAGATCAGAAAACTCTCCTGAATCAGACTTGCCCTTTGTGAGCTACTACACTTTTAGTGTACCACTCCCAAAGAATGGATTAGGGCTTGCTGAAAAGATTATTAGAGAACTCAAACAAGATAAAAATAATGCTTCTTTGGCTGTTGATGAAAGTGGTACTTTTGACAACAAAGCAAAATCCAAAAAAATTGGATTCGTCAATCACGCAAAAAGAGTCAACAAGATTTGGAATAAGATCGATCGACAGAGATATAGGCTTCACACTATCCCTCCAATAGTTATGATTTTATTTTTAGTTCCCATTTTAATAGAGAAAACTTGTATAAAAAGCTCGACGATATCTCCTAGAATAAATCCTCTTTTGTTAATCCTGTTCTTGGCTTGTTTTTTAGTTGGAACAATTATCTTTATTTTTTTAAATGTCAGAAAGTATAGAGATGTCTTCACACTAAAAAAAGCAATTGAGAATAAGGAGCTTATTGCCGAATACACTTTACCTCAAAAAGACTGGAGAGCATTTAGAGAGTATAATTATTCGATTAAAAAAAGGAATAAGATATCTACATTTTTATCACTTTCTCTATTTTTGGTCATCGCTTTTGCTATACTCTTTTTTATTATTGAAGAGGATAGGTTTTTAGTTGTAAGTATATTTCTAGGTCTTGAGTTTATCCTTTTTTTATTTGCTTTTCTTTTTGATTATATTTTATTCAAGCGTGTAAATAATAAAGTTGTAGATAAACTAATGGATTTTTTATTCTATGATGCATATCCAATATATCCTAGTAATAATGACTTTGAAAGGCCCTTTCAACTTGGAGAAACTGTTGTAAAGATTTACAAAAACATAATTGTGATGGCTAGTAAAACTTATTCCTGGTCGAAAAAGAATTCAAAGCTTGAGAAAATAAGGATAATAAAAAAGCCACTTTTAATGGTGGAAATAACCTATAGTTATATTGGATTGGCTTATTACTCATACAAACTGCCACTACCAAGAAGGCTTTATCACTCATTTAATGTTCCAATCCCAGACAATAATTTAGAGCTTGCTGAAAAGATTGTTAGTGAGCTAAAATCTACAAAGAAAAAATAATCAACTTTTTAGAGTAACACTTACTAGTTTAATGATAGCAATAAAATACTAATAAAAATCCTTTTAAGTGATAGCTGATGAGCATTAAATCAGAATCTTTATTTATTTTGCATTTGTCAATGAATATATTGCTCTTGCCTATCTCATTAATTTTATGGATATTTGGCAGAAGGGATTTTCTAAAAAGGCACTCACCTTTTAAAGAGATATTTAATTTTTTATTTTCTGCTAAGGCCACTTCTTTTTTGGTGTTGATTAATATTTTGTGTTTTATTTTTGTAGTAGTTTTAAGCGCATATTCACCAGATTTTGTTTCCCTATTAATTCGTTACCCTTCAGATTTTTTATCTATTAGGGCTTATTCTCTAATAACATCTGGGTTTATCCATGGGGATTTTATGCACCTTTTTTGGAACATGTTATTTCTTTTTGTGTTTGGAAGAATTGTGGAGCGTAAGGTTGGCTTTAGGAAAATGATTTTAATATACTTTCTTGCCCTTATAATTTCACAGGTTTTAGATTCTATCGCACTGTTGATATTGGGGGTTAATGCGGGTTCAATTGGAGCATCTGGAGCGATTATGGGAATTGTTTCAGCGGCAATTCTTTTAGACCCCTTTTATTTTACACATCTTTTGATTGTTCCTGTTCCGGTTATGCTAATCGGGTGGATGCTGATTGTTGATAATCTTATGAATGTGGGAAAAATAATGGATAGTAGCGTAGGCTACATCGCTCATTTAGCGGGATTTGTTTCTATTGGAATTATTGCTGGATTTTTGTCAGGGACAGATAAGGCAAGACTTAAGAAGGGTTTTTTGATAAATATTGCCGTACTCTTGGTGGCTGTATTTGCCTTTATTCTTTTCAGAGGAGCCATTACTTCATTAATCGGCAAATTTGTAGGAATAATCTGGAGAAGTAATTAAAATGCTTTAAAAAATCAGGTGAATTAAATCATTTATTTAGGAATTACATCCCAAGGGTAGACTATCCATTCGTTGCCACATTCTTCGCCAACAAAATCGGGATTAAAAATGCTCCTTTCTTTTTTGTGCACAACAGCAGAATATATTGATTTGGGATTATAGGAATTTATATAAGATATAGCAAGTTTTAAAGAATGCCCCGAATCTGCAACTTCATCAACCAACAATATGTTCTTTTCAGGAATATCTCGAATTACCTTCTCAGAGATATCATCATATATTTGAGGTTTTTCAAGAGGATTATTTTCCTTGTCGTAGTTTATTATACCCAAAGGATACATTGCAAGTGGGAATTTTTCTAAAGGATTGTTTGGAAGGAATGTTCTTAGAAATCTTGCTGGAATCCAGCCACCGGTAGAAACCGCAACAATTAGATCAATTGAGCCACCATCTTTAGATATTCTTGGGTCAGCTAAAATTGTTTTAGAAAGACCATATACAATCATGTAAATCTCATCAAAGCTATACATCACCTTGTTATCAATTCTTTTTGGCATACCATCAAAATTTTTGAGCCAAATATATAATTTTTGGTTTGACCGTTGCTGTTTTGAAATATTTAGTTGCAATTAGGGATTTTATAGAGAAGAATAAAAGACATTAAAAAAGTATGGGCCAGGAGGGATTCGAACCCTCGATCTTCGGCTTAGAAGGCCGACGCCCTATCCAAGCTAGGCTACTGGTCCATTGTTAACAGCAATGAAGAGGCTTTTTAAAAAGTTTTCTAATTAATTTATTGATTTAGCTTGGCCTAATCGAAGAATAATTAACCGATATAGTTTACACTGTCTTTAGTTTCTGCATCAATATGCTCTGCCAAATCAAGCTTTTGGATTGATTTGGAAAGCTCTTTCATCTCTTTTGAATAGCCCTTTAGGTTTATTCCGAGCCCAAACTTCTTTTCGATAGTTTTTAAAAGCTCGTTTGCGCCTTCCATTCCTACATAAAGAGGATGTGCCAGGGTTTCAACAAGCAACACAACACCATTGATCTTTTTAGGATCAGATAGACCAACTAGAAGTCCGGCCACCCCCGATATTGAGCCAACAGTGCCAAATACATTATGCGATATCTTTAGCTCTTTTTTAAAGCTGTTTATGAATTTTAAATCCTTTCCTGCACAATAGACCAAAGGCTTTTCAGGTGGTGCTAATAACCCAATTCCCCCTGTTGTTACAATGGTATTACAGCCCAATTTTGAAACAAGTGATATCACTTCTCTGCAAAACTCATAAGAGGCTTCATTTACAGGCTGGGTGTTACCTGAAAGAAACAAGAAATCCTTCCTACCTATCTTTTTGTGATATATTTCAATTTTAGGGGTTTCCAAAAGGTTTTCTGAGTTAATAAATACAGCACTTGGGAAAAAATCTGAGGTTATGGAATATATTAAACTTGGTTTTAGACTTTCTATTATATAATCAATTGCAATTTTTCCGACATTTGCAATTCCTGGAAGACCCTCTAATAAGACTCCGTTTTTTAGAGATATTGACCCCTTTTTTTCCTTTTTAAACTCAAATTTCATTTTATAAAAGACCCCTCTTTTTTCTTTCTTCTTCTAAACTCATCCGACGGTATTTTGAATATTTTGAATTTGGCGAAAACCTTGGAAGGCGAACTTCTTGTGTTTTTTCACCACAGTTTGGACAAATCTCCTTTAGCGTATATGTTTTGCACTTTAAGCACTTTCTCAGTGGAGATGCCATTTTATCCTCAATTAGTTAGAAAACCTTTTTGATTTTTTAATCTATCGATTTTAAATACAAAAGTCTTATGGGCATTCTAACAGAATTTGAGTGAGATTTAAGAAGATAGTTTGAGCAGATTTTGAGCGCATTATTTCTTTTCCTGTCTTGTAATAAAGAATTCGGCTTTGTTTTTCTTGGAGAATTCTTCTAAGTGTTCGGTAATTGACTTTAAAATCTCTTCAAGGGTTTTGTAATCGTTTCCTTTTATTTGAAATGAATAACTGCCTCTTCCGAGGTAAGATACCGAAAAAGATGTATCTGCGGGTCTTTTTAGCTCTATTAACTTTGAAAAACATTCTTTCAAGAGTATTATCCCGTTGCATTGTGCACAAGATATATGAATCTCGCCAGTTATATCCACTATTTTTGGCTTTATTCTTTCGTTTATATTTTTCTCAAGGGATTCCATAATTCCCTTGGAAAGCTTGAGTTTTGATATATCCAACTCTTTTTTTGAGATTGCATCAAACGCCTCAAATAATGAGCCGTAACTTTTGAAAAGCTCGTCGGTGATCTTCTCGTATAGTGCTTTATACTCAGTTTTATTTTGTTTTGCAACAATTTCAACTATCTTTTCTGAAAGCTGCTCTTGCTTCATAAATTCAAGCTTTCTTTTGCGCTCTATTTCGTTTACTCTCCTTAAAGAGAGTTCAATGTTTTTTGTGTGCTGATTGGTTCTTAGCACCCTACAGACAACAATTCTGCCTTCTTTTACAAAATCCCTAATGTTCCTGATTCTACCTGGCGAAACCTCAAAGATTGGTATTATTCCAGTAAGATCGTATTCGATTAAAGTAACAAATACAGAATTATAACTTATTCTGTCTACATTACAAAGAACTATCTCTCCTTCTTCTGGGAATCCAGATATTCTAAAAAGCATTTTGTATCAGTATAATTTGGTATATTAAATTGAGCAAGTCAAATTAAGCATAAGTTTTTTTAAACAAAATTGTAAATGGATTTGTAATCGCGGACTAAGCCGAATAAATTAAAGCCAAACAAGGCAAAAGTAACAAACAATCAAATTAAGGTTTAAAGCAATTTGGGTGAACTTAAGTAATCGATAATTAATTGATAAAGCAAGGTGATCGATTATGCAAAATAATCGATAATTTACAAATTGAAAATAAATGAAAAACCTAAATGAAAAACCTAAATGAAAAACCTCGGTATAAATGCCGAGGTATCTTGTGAATAGTCGAGGTTAATCGTTTAGTGAATCCGTCTATTCAAACTTTTGGCTTGAAAAAGCAAAGTACGCGAATGGCGGATTCACGAAATCAATGCTACAAAAAAAAAGCGATTTGGCAAAATTAAACAACTTTTCTTTACTTGGGTTATTCTTTGTGGCTTGTAAATCAGCAAATGCTCATTTTTAGTTTAGTTTTTCAAGTATTCTTGCCTTTATCTTCGCCCTGCCACCTGTAGGAACTGATAGTTCCTTGTTACATACAAGGCAGTTGACTACTGTTGAAGCGTTTCCAAATATGATCTGCTCATTTTTACATTTTGAGCATCTAACCTTTACAAATCTTGATTTTGGTTCTCTTAATTCCATGATTATTCACCGTTATGACTTATTTATCCTTCGTAATAACTCGCTTCAACTTTGGCTTATTTAAATTTTAGCTATGTTTTAGCTGTGTTTTAGCTGTGTTTTAGCTGTGTTTTAGCTGTGTTTTTGAAGCCTTGCTATTTTCTTGAAGCTTTGTTTGATTGTGTTTATCTTATCCTTAGACTAACTCAAACTTCTTTGATCTTTTTGATTCTCCGGCTTTGAAGGTCTTGCCACATACAGAGCATTGGTATCTTATATCAATCTTTTTTGTCTGCTTTTTGCCGGTCATCTTAAATTTTGTACTTGCGGGCTTTGAGTATCTACCACGGTTTCCGTGTCCTCTTGCAAGCCCTCTTAATCTCGCCCTGTATTTAGAGCCCCTCTTCATCGGGCTCGGTTGCCTCTTCTTGCTTTGGGCAACCTTTACTTCAGTATGTTTTCTACAATAAGGACAATATTTCTTTACTTTCTTTGGAATCTTCATAAAAAACACCTAACTAAAGCCCATTTATGGCAGTTCTATTCTTATTTTTTGTTCTTATTTTCTATTTTACAAATAGAAACAACACGACAGGCTTAAAGCGCATCTCGTTTGCGTATTTTTTGCAGATTTTACTGCTTATTTTTTTGTTACTATCTAACAGAGTTGGAATTTTTGTGTCATTTTTAAATCTTTTGATTGTTTAAGGGTTTAATTAGCAATAACTTAATATATGAACGAGGGTGAAGGAATTGACTAAAACCTTTTTTTGAGCGGTTAATATCTCTTGATTGTTCGGAGATTGCCATTGCCTAGATTATAATTGCGGAGATTGCCTGCGTGCAGATTGGCTTTGGGTTAATTATATAGTAAAACTGTTTGGTATTTTAAAAAACATTAATGATTAAAAGCCGCTTGTTTAAAGGATTATTTGAAGTAAGGATTAGTTTTTTAATATAGAATGCTCTTGAAAAAAGTCTTTTAGTAAAGTGGTGTAATCTGAAGGGACTATAACATTCCAGTCTTTAGGGAAGAACTGCATGTATTGTTTCCATGAGAACCTTTCATCTAAAAAGATTATTGCGCCCCTATCGTTTTCTGTTCTGATGCATCTGCCTGCAGCTTGGATTACTTTGTTCATTGCAGGAAAAATATAACCATAAAACACCCCTAGACCATAGTTTTCATCATAGTACTTTATTAGCTCTTTTGTTTCTAAATCAGGCCTTCCAAATGGAATTCCAACTATTATTACGCACTGAAGCAATTCTCCTGGAAGATCGATTCCTTCGCTAAATGAGCCAGAGATTACTGCGAAAAGGAGCGCTCCATCTTTGGAGTGGCTTTTAAATTCTTCAACTAAAGACTCTTTTTGGGCTTTAGACATATTTTGGGATTCGTATAGAATATCTTGGCCAAAGGGCGCTTTTGAAAGGATCTTTCGCACCCTTTCAAGTATTGCATAGCTTGGGAAGAATACTAATGAATTTGCCTTTACACTTTTAAATATGGATTGTATTATTGAAGAGATTTTTTGGTATTCTTCATCTGTTCTTTTTGTGAATTTGGTTGTTGCCTTTGTGATTGCGATGCTTAGCCGATTGTCCTTTGGGAATGGACTTTCTAATGAGAGCGCTTGTGTGTTTGGGGAAAGGCCAAGTAGTTTTCGATACATTTCCGTAGGATTTAATGTTGCGGACATTAGAATTGAGGAATGGACATTTTGAAATATCTCTTTTGATACAAGACTTGGATCAAGACAGCGATATGATAGAGCGGTTATTTCACCAGTTTTTATAAGCGTTCTTGATAGAATTCTTGCATAGCCTTCATCAGGCCCAAGCCAATGCTCTAGGAAGTCTGCTAATGAACCAATGTATGAGTGCCTAGCCTTTATTCTTATCATATCTCCTACTTCAGAAAGGGTGTCTATTATGTCCTGAAAGGAGCCATTTTCTTCTATTAAGCTAATGAGTTCATCTTTTGGGATAAGAATTTCTTCTCCTAAGGACATCTCTTCAGATAATTTGTTTAATGCATCCTGAACTGAGCTTATTAATGGAATGACGGTTTTAAAGCTAAGAGATTTTGCCTCAAGAATTGCCCTTCTAATACTCATTGAGGTAAGTTTTGAACTCATTACTTCTCTTATTCTTGTTGGCAGATTGTGTGCCTCATCGACAATCAGAATTATGTCTTTTAGCTCGGTTGATATCTTTTGAAGGAAATTTTTGCGGATTTCTGGATTGAATAGATAGTGGTAATCACCAATAATTATGTTTGAATCTTTTGCAAGCTCTATTGAAAGCTCGTATGGACAAAGCCTTTTGCCCCTGCAAAGCTCAGTAATCTGAGCACTTGATTGGATTTCTCCTTTTTTCAGTTCAGAAACAAACTCGTATAGTTCTTCTTTGATTTTCCCATCAGTTACTGTGTTATTGTAGTATTCACATTTCTTGTTTTTTCTTGAAGCGCGGCAGTATTCTGCAAATTCGCTTGAATAAAGATTTTCTATCCCTTCCTGGGGACAGAGCGATTTCCTTCCAACTATATCTGCGCATTTGATGTTTAAGCTTGCTTTTTTTGATATTTCTTTTATGGTTGAAAGGGCAATTAAGTGCTGGGTTTGACGGGATGTGAGAAAGAAAACCTTTTTTTTGTGTTCTAAAAGATACTTTATTGATGGAGCTATTGCCCCGGCAGTTTTCCCGATGCCTGTTGGCGCACTGATAATTATACTTTCACTTGTGTTTAGAGCTTTTTCAATATTCTCTATCATTTCTTTCTGACCAGCTCTTACTAAATCATGTGGGAAATAATCCATTTTAAATTATAGAAAAAATGCTTTGCTATTAAAAGATAACGCTCTTAAATGTCTAGTTAATTTGGTTTTGACAACCATTTGTTGAATATCTTAAAAAAGGCGTTATAGGGTTTTTCTTAATGAAGCAATTCCAATAGATCTGCCTTTGTGAGCATTATGTATAAGACTAATTGGCTAAAGTAGCTCATTTTTTGGTATCATTCTCAAGTTTAGGTCGCACTGGGCTTTGATAGCTCGCATGCAATAATAAACTTTTTAAATTAAGCGATTTTCTTTTTTGTAAATAGGTTTTATACATGTTGCCTCTGTAGCATAGCGGTGGTGCACGCCCTTGGTAAGGGCGAGGTCCGGGGTTCAAATCCCCGCAGAGGCTCTTTTATTTAAATGAAGGGATTTCCTAATCGATATGGCAAGGGGTTGTTTTTATTCTAAAATAAAGTAATAAAAAAGCAGTTATTCAACTTATCTGGGGATTACCTTTAATATGACTCTGAAAACAATCTATTTATCATAATTTTAGGAGATATGATGCTCTATGCCAGAAAGCTATACTCTAAACAAGTTCCGTGCAGGCCAAGCAATTGATCTAGGTTTCAATAGTTTGCAAAATACTAGCAAATCTAAAGATGGGACTAATAAAATTAAGGTCACTGAAAAGTGGAGACTTACCAAAATTCTTGCGACATTAGGATTGGTTGGAGTTCTTTCATGGTATGGTGCAGGTCACATAAAAGATTATTTAGCAAGGAAAAATGTTTGGAATTTTGATGAAACTAATTTTTATGAAACTAACGAGGTTCAAACAGTTGAGGCTTCAGTGCCTGAAGAAATAGAAAAAGTTGTTGAGTCTATATTTAAATATAAACCAGACCCTTTGAGCAAAATAAGTGAAAATAATTTCGATTCTAATAATTTAGTTACACTTAGTGCAACTGAACTAGTTGATAATAATGATACGGTTAAAGACACACAGATTAGTTCTGATGCGACAGAATGCGATCTTGAATCAAGAATTTCTATGTATCCTTATCCAATAAATCAAGATTTTATTGATAGCATATCAAATATTGATTCTGATTCTAAGATTATTAATTTGTATGCGGATATTGTTAAGCAGTTTCCTAGGGCCTATTCTGCAGTATTTGATACTGCAAAAGAGAATGGAATTAACCCAGCGTTGTGCGCTGCTTTTCTTACCTTAGAAGGTGGGCTTCAAATAGCATATAACAAAGGTGAAAGCGATAGTGAAATTGAGCTAAAGGTTGAAAATAGTTTGGGTTACGATATACGGGGGGTTTGGCAGATTACTTATGATACCTGGAAACAATACGGTGAAGGATTCACTTGGGATGATATGTACAGATACGGTCCAAGTACTGTAGTTTTTTCAAGGGTAATAAAAGACTATATGGAAATTGTTGGGAATGATTTTGTTGCAGGAATTTTAGCGTATAACATGGGGCCATATGGAGTGAAAAAGCTTATTAAAGAGGAACTTGATGGGGATTCTAGTAAACTTTTGGATTTTGTTTATAAGGTTAGCCAATATAAAGATGGATATAATGGAAGAAGCCAAAGATATTGGATTGAAAAAGCAGATTACGCAAGAACCATTTTAGAACTTGCAATTCATTTTCAGGAACTTTTAGATAAAGCAGGTGTAAATGTTCCTAATGCACTTTTTAGTGATAAGATTAACTGGAGATATTTGGGCAGTGTTTTAACAAAGGGTAGACTTGATAAATCAAATCCTGAGGTTTTATCAAATCCTAAGGTTTTGGGCAACGGAACTATATATGTTATTTATATAGTAGAGTCAGGGGATAGTGTTTATGAAATTCAAAAAAATACCGGTGCAAATTATCTTTTGATTAATGGAAAAACGGATTATAAAGATACAATGATACATCCTGGCGATGTAATCTTGTGTTTAAAGAATTAAATAGAAAGCGTTTTTAACGAGCGTTTTAAAAACAAAATATTTAAATACTTAATTGGATTTCACTAGAGTATTACTTGTTTTCTGTGGATTGTTTTGAATTTTTTGGAGGGTTAGATATGAAAGATGAATATTTTGTAAAGACAGGAACTACTACAGTTGGTTTGCTCTGTAAAGATGGGTTAGTTCTTGGCGCAGACAGAAGGGCTACTGCGGGTTATTTGATAGCTGATAAGAAGGCTGATAAGATTCATAAAATTAACGATAATTTAGTAATCACTATCGCTGGCTCAGTTTCTGATGCGCAGTTGCTTGTTAAGATAATAAGGTCTGAATTAAAGCTTTTGGAACTACAAATGGGCAGAGCAGTTAATCTTAAGGAATCTGCAAATCTTTTAGCTACTATTGTTTATTACAACATCAGAAGAATGTCAATGGTTGAGTCAATAACACACTTTATAGTTGGTGGAAAGGATGATAGTGGATTTTCACTTTTTGATTTGTATCCTGATGGTTCTTTAACAAAAATTTCAGATCCTGCTTTTGTTTCTTCGGGAAGCGGAAGTGTTATGGCGTATGGTGTATTAGAGACCCTTTTTAACAAAGATATGAGTGTTAAGGAAGGAGTTGAACTTGCGACAAAGGCCTTAAAGGCCGCTATGGAAAGAGACATTGCTACTGGGAATGGTATTCAGATTGTTACTATTACTAGCAATGGTATCGAGACTGTTTTGGATAAAAAGATAGAGATAAGTGTTTAGTTTTTTTATTTTTATGAGTTTTTTTTTAGAATGTTTCTTTAGGAGGATTGAATTGAATGGCGGAATCTAAGATAATAGTTGAGATTTTAAAAAGGCTTCCTAGTTCGATGATTAGTGAAGCAAAGTTTGAAGGTGCAAACATTATTTTGTATACTAAGGTAAAGGATTATTTTCTAAACGGAGTAAACGATGTTAAAGCCATTGTTGATGAGTTTAAGAAAAGGATTGAATTGAGGCCAGATCCAAGTATCTGTTTTGATCAGGAAAAGGCCTCAGAGATTATAAAATCTTTAGTGCCACAAGAAGCAGGGCTTAAGGAGATACTATACGACCCATCGAGATCTTTAGTTATTTTGGAAGCTGAAAAGCCTGGGCTTGCTATTGGAAAGCAGGGTTCTATTTTAAATGAAATAAAGGAAAAAACGAATTGGGTGCCAATTATTAGAAGGGAGCCACCAATCAGATCTAAGATTATTGAAGGGGTAAGAAAGGTTTTATATGCTGAGTCAGAGTATAGAAAGAAGTTCTTGGATCAGGTAGGGCATAGGGTTTATGATGGTTGGATTAGGGAAAGAAAAGAGGAATGGATCAGGGTTTCTTTTTTAGGAGGCGCTAGGCAGGTTGGAAGGTCATGTCTTTTTTTACAGACTCCTGAATCAAGAATTTTACTTGATTGTGGTGTTGATGTTACAAGTGATAGTGAGGCATACCCACATTTGGAAGCGCCTGAATTTAACATAAACGAGCTTGATGCAGTCATTCTTTCACATTCTCATTTGGATCACTCTGGATTAATTCCTTATCTTTACAAGTTTGGCTACAAAGGACCACTTTATTGCACTGAACCTACTAGGGATGTTTCTGCTCTTTTACAGCTTGACCTTGTTAAGATTATGAAAAACGAAGGAAAAGAGCCTATTTATACTCAAGACGACATCAAGGAGACTGTTAAGCATACTATTACTCTTAATTACGGAGAGGTTACTGATGTTACCCCAGATGTAAGGATTACATTGTATAATGCAGGGCACATTTTAGGAAGTTCTATGGTACATCTCCATATTGGAAATGGCTTTCATAATATTGTTTATACGGGGGATATTAAATACAGTAAAAGCAAGCTTTTTGAGGCTGCTGATACTAACTTTCCAAGGCTTGAAACCTTGTTTATTGAAGGGACTTATGGTGGAAAATCAAATGTGTTGCCCTCTAAGACTGAATCAGATGATGAGCTTGCCAGTGAGATTAAAATGGCTATTGAAAAAGGTGGCAAGGTCTTAATCCCTGTGTTAGGCTCGGGAAGAGCTCAGGAAGTAATGGCTATTATACACAGTAAGATAAATGAAGGCAAAATCCCGGCAGTGAATGTATATGTTGATGGCATAGTTTGGGATATTACTGCAATCCATTGTGCGTATCCTGAGTTTATGAATAGGGATATGAATAGGCAGATGTTTCAAAATGAAGATAATCCCTTTTTATCTGAGAATCTAAAGAGGGTTGGCTCACAAAAAGAAAGGGAACAGGTTATCAATGATGAAGGGCCATGCGTTATACTTGCCACTTCAGGCATGCTTGTTGGAGGCCCAAGTGTTGAATATTTAAAGAGGCTTTGTGAGAATCCTAAGAACACTTTGATATTTGTTGCATATCAAGGCGAAGGCTCGTTAGGAAGGAGAATCCAAAGGGGAGAGCGTGAGATTCACTTTTCAGTTAATGGAAAAAATGTTGAGAGTTACCAGATGAAGATGAATATTCATACTATTGAAGGCTTGAGTGGCCATAGCGATCGCAGGCAACTTATGGCTTTTGTGAAGAATCTTAAGCCAAAGCCCAAAAGGATCATAATTAACCACGGTGAGGCTTCAAGAGAGATGGATTTGGCGAGTTCTTATCATCAGGTGTTTAATGTCGAGACCGTTGCTCCAAGAAACCTTGATGCCTTAAGGATTAAATAGGTTTTAAGGATTATTTTCTTTTTTAATTTGGAGAGCAATTGTTGTTACTAACACTGGATGAAAAAAGAGAATCTTTATAAATAGATTATGTTAACCTCTCTTTTGACTATGAGATATGAAGATTATTTTGAAAATGAATATCGAAGGGATATTGAATCCGAAAAGGAGTTGGGAAGGTTATACCTACTTGCAAGTAAAGGGGAGATATCTATAGAACAACTTGTTGAAGAATCTGAAAAAATGAAAGAAACACTGCCCGAATCTGCGATAGCTGATTTATTGATTGGGGAAGGACTTGATTACATTTGTCAACTCCACAATGGATGCGCAAATAATTATTCTATGAGTGCATTAAAAAAATTTGCTAAACTACTACTAGGAGAGGAATCTAAGGATTATTTTTTTAAACCTGAAGAGAATGTTCAGATAAAAATTACTTATGAGAAGACAAAGGATTAGTTATTTGATTTATCTTCATCTTTTTTAAGTTCTGCTTGATAAATTTGTTTGAGTTCCCAATGTCTGTGCAGAGGCTTTGCACCCGGAAAGCTTTCTCCAAGAGTATAATTTTCTGAAGGATTAGGCAATAAACCAAGAAAATCTTTTCCATCTTCTGCTGTTTTTTTGCGCCATTTATTATTTTCTTTTTTATACATCCTAGTTTCGAACCTATTGTCTAATTCAGATTCAGGCAGATCATTGTATTTTGTTTCTGAAGAATTAACTATTTCGTGGAGTTTAGCGATTTCTCCAAGGGAAACACATTTGTCAGCCGAGGACCCTGAAGTGATTTTCCCCTGCAAGTCTTTAGGTCCAAAGTAGCGATAGACACAAATTCCTTGTTGGTCTGCAAAACCAAGTATTGGCTCACTTTCAGGGTTACCATTCTTGTAATATATTCTATTTCCAGTTGCATATGTTGGTTTGGATCTAAATAATTCTACCCATTCTCCAGAATCAACTTTCTCATTTAAGTCATCGTGTATTCTAAGAGCATCCTCAAGAGGAACTTGGCCAAGGTATGTATAAACTCTTACAGATATGATATTATACCCTTTCTTCGCTAACTCCGTATCAATTTCTTTATTTTCATTAATTTCTAATTGTTTTAAATAGTCTTCAAAAGAAACCTCTTTGAAATCTTTTTTTTCGTTTGAATTTTGATCAGAAGCTAAAAGTATTATTGAAATAAATATTGACATAAAACCCAATATTGAATAACTGTTTAAATTCGTACTAGAAACCCCAATAAAAGCCCCGGTAATACCGGCAATTGATAGAATTAGTGCCATTAGCCCTAAGGAAAACAACACCAAACTCAAGATTATTTTCTTTTTTAATTTCATCAAAAGTATAATATTATTTTATATTTTTTAAATCTATCTTTTGTTTTGTTTTCTTTTTATTTGATCCTAAAAGAACAACACGAGACTCTTTCTTTTCATCTATGACGCTATAATCACAGTATTTTGTAATTTCCTTAGCAAATTCCATTACTTCAGGATGTCTTGGCATGTTTGCTAAGGAGAGTCTTTGTCTTGATGCACCAACAAACATATATGCCTTTACCTCTACAAAATCTGCATCAGAAAGTGTTATTAGATTGGCATATTGCTCAGGGTAAACATCGTTTATTCCTTTTAGGAGGGTAATTCTTAAGACAGTTCTTGTTTTTATGTTTTTTAATATTTCAAGGGTTTTAGTAAGCCTTTGCCAACCGTCTTTTAATTTTGGCCTATCTACTTTTTTGAAAATTTCTTCATTTGGCGCATCAATTGAAATGTAAAGCTGAGTCGGAGGTTCTATTGTTCCTAATACTTCTGGAGCAAGGCCATTAGAGACTAAAAACGTTGTTTTTTTCCTATTGTGAAGTTCTGTTATCAGCTCTGAGAGATAGGGATAAAGGGTGGGCTCGCCAGAAAGTGATATTGCAAAGTGAATGGGCTCACGGGATTCTTTGAATTTTTTCATATCTGTATCTTTATTTCCGCCCATGCCTGAAAGTAGCTTGATTTGGGCAGCAATACACTCATCAATTATTTCTTTTGGGTCATCTGCCACTTCCTTTGGCATCTGCTTAAAGCCTTCAGTGTCAGAAAATGTTCTCCAGCAAAAGATACAGGAGTTTTGACAATAGTTTAACGATGGAGTCATCTGACAGCAAAGATGGCTGTTTATTCCGTAGAATTTTTGTTTGTAACAAACATCTTTATTTGTTATAGATTTTTTAGTCCATGTACATATCTTTACTGCAGTATGCTTTCCAACTAAGCCATATTGTTGCTTTTTAAGCCTTGCCCTTACATCGTTTTCCATGATAGAAAAGGTTTTCAGGGATAGTATTTATTCTTTGCGGGATTAATTACTAAAAAAGGCAATAGAAATAAAAAGGACAGCTTATAAATGACTATTTAAAACAAGCAACTCAGTATACAAGTTTATATCTTGATATACACCCCTTTGTTTCCAGTGGAACTTTGAGGATAAATTCTCGTTAGATTTCTAGCTGTCAACCACTTCAATAGATGCAATTAAAGAGAATTCGGTGGGTTCATTAGTCAACTTGTTCATTCTCAATACTGCATATCAGACTCTATTGAGAGCCTTAGA
>CAZTMQ010000018.1:13475-17882 GCA_964615385.1 uncultured Methanosarcinales archaeon | reverse complement strand
GAGCTTTCAAAAAGGCTTATTGATGCAGGGATTAAAGAGATTACGTTTTCAATTGACTCGCTAGATGAAGATAACGAGTTTGGCCATATAAATAAGGGATGCAAGGAAAATATTGAAAGGCTATCGAAAATGCCAAGAGCTCCGGATATAAGAATCCAATCAATACTTTCTGGGCCAATTAAAAACCTTATAGAAATTTCAAATTTTGCTAAAAGGTTAGGCGCCAAAAGAATGAATCTTTCAAGAATTTACTTAGGTTTCTCTCCTGAAATGACAAGGCCTACAAAAAAGGAAGAGAAAAGAATGGCAAGAGAGTTAGAAATGCATTGCAAAAGAATAGGGCTCCCGCTTGAGATGATACAGTACTTTGAAGGAAGAGGAATTGTGAGAGCGTTATATCCAATTTTAAAAGGAACATTGGGCCTTTTTGGGAAAAGGTGCTTGAGGGTTTATGACTATATATACATTAACTGCGAAGGAATTGCTACGCCGTGTTGCCTTCTGCCAAGCTATAAGGTAGGGGACCTGAATAAAGAAGACCTAAAATCAATATACTCCTCCAAAGCCTTTGATTTTTTTAGAAAGAATCATAACAAAAAAGTCTTAACTTGCAAATCATGCGATCTTTGGAAAATAAGATACAATAAGTAAAAAAATCGGTTAAACTAAAAGTTTATCTTTTAGATTTTGAATTTCTTGGCTCAATTACCCTTTCTTTTGCGATTCTTTGAACAAGCCTTTCAAGCTTCTTTCTAACCTTAGACATAAGGATATAATTATAAAATGTGAAGGTTACCAAAAAACCAAATGCCAAGATCACCAAAAGATCAAATGCCCTTGTAAAGCTTAGTGTTTCAACAATAGGGTCAAGTATTGAAGGAAATAAAGTGACTCCGATAAAGGCTATCCAGATAAGACACCAAAAGATCATTCCTTCTAAGGATATCTCCTTTTTTTTATAATTAAAATAAGCGAAATATGCCATAATACAGCCGAAAAGCAACGCCATTACTTGTATAAATATCATTTTTAGTCCTCCCATAAAAGATTTTATTTAAAAAGTATGCCAAAAAGGCCATAAATCTTAAATCTTAACATATTAAAAACAATCTTAAAGCCATCAAAGATCCCAGTGCCCTTATAACTATCTTTATAAATTGTCTTAATCCTTACTTGGGTGTATCTTAATTTGTGCTTTGCGATGTTTGACAGCATCTCCGTCTCAACGGTGTAATCACTTGAATTCCACTCTATTTTCTTGTATGCACTTGACCTAATTGATCTAAAACCGCACTGTGTATCTATTATTTTTCTTCCTAAGATTATTCTACTAAACCAATCTAAAAACTGGTTTCCAAGGCGATAAATTATAGGCATTTGGCCTTCTCTTAACCGAAACCCGAGGCAAACATCGAATTTATCAAGCGCTTTTAAAAATGCTGGAATTTCTTTAGGATCATGTTGTCCATCGCTATCCATAAAAACAATCTTTTTTGCTCCCTTTGAGATTGCAAATTCACAGCCTGTCTTCATTGAAGCGCCTTTCCCAAGATTAACAACGTGCCTTAATAGGTAGACATTGTATCCTCTAACAACTCTTGAAGTGTTATCAGTTGAGCCATCATCCACAACAACAATATTTTTTGCATATTTTTGCACATCAATTAATACATCAGAAATATTTTTGGCCTCATTATATGCAGGAATAACCACAAAAGCATCATCTTTTTCCATATTTTTTTCCTTCATTTTAAAAAGTTAAAGTTTATCCACCAAAAATAAAAAGTTCTATTAGCAATAAAAAACAAAAAAATTAAGCTGTGCTTTCAGATTCATTATCTTCAATTTCACTTAAATTGGCTTCTAAAGGGCTCTCATTTGTATCATTTAAGCTAGGTATTTCGTCGCCAATTTCGATGGATCCACTTTCTGCCTCTTTTGTGCTATTTTCATTTAGATCTTCATCAAGCGATTCGGATGAGTCTTTTTCTTCCTCTTTCTCTTCCTCTTCTCCTTTTTCTTCGCTTTCTAAAGAATCTACTAGCCTAAAATTATCTCTTATCTTGTCAGGGCTCCAATTAACCTTCCATATATAAAACTCATTGCCAAATGTGTCAGTATCACTATGGAATAAATCAAAGTAATTGGTTCCTGCTCCATCCAAAAAGAAAAGCCTTGTAAACATGCTATCTGCTAGCATGGTGTGACATATCACAAAACTATAACTTTCGCCTTCCTTTTTTAGTATAATGCCATAGTCAAATTTAGAGGTTGGATCCTCTTTAACGTATACATTATTCGCCTTGTTATAAACGAATTTCTTTACCTTAAGTCTCTCCTGATTAGACGCTAAAGCATATGCTTCCATCTCTTCCAAATCGACATAAATGGCAATGCCTGTATTTGCATCCATTCTTTTAATGCAGGAAAGCGTGGTTTCATTTACTTTAGTGCACCCTTCCATTACTCCAAGATAAGAAGGCCAAGGCGATATCCATTCATCTCCTGTCTGAACCTTTATCTCACTAACATATTTGGATGCAATGGATTCTGATAAATTAAAGTTATCTACAAGGTACTGTTGTGCATCCTTTGAATTCTTTCTCGCTTTTACTTCAGCATACATCTTTGCCCTTGTAAAATCCCAAGAACCAAAATGTGCCCAAACCCCTGATTTTCCTACCATATCTTCGGAGGCCACAAAGTAATTTTCAGGAGGTTCACAAAAAGCATGCTCCATTACGAGTTGGGTCGTATCTTCTCCGACTGTTTCTAGCAGGTAATTCTTAGCATCTTCATCAGTCATCGTAAGCGCTTTATTAAGTATTTGAATTGCCTCATAGGAGTCATTTGTTTCTTCTTCGAGGAAATCAAATGCCTTGTTTGCCCCACAATCAAGCATTCTAAGTATCGCTATACTTAGGTTCTCATCATTTGTTAGCATTAGCCTTCCAAGCCAATGTGCCTGAGGATGGTTTTGAACCCCACCATCAAGAGTTGTTGGGCGGTTTCCTATTGCTTTAAACCAGTGACCAAAATCCCACCAGGAGTTAATTATTGCATCTTCTGAAGCTTCATTATTAATCTTTGTTAGTGCGTTGTTCCATGCATCGTCAAATGATGGCACATGCCCTACACTAATCCTTTTTGCCTGTTGATAAAAACTGTCTGCCGGCAAAACAAAGAACAAAACTAACAATGTTATCAAAACAACTTTGGATATTGCTTTGGGAATTTCTATAGACTTAGAAAGAAGTTGGCCTAACTTTTCAATACCTACTGAGCCAAGATATGCAAATGCTAATGCAACAATAGGCACCCAAAGCAAGACGAATCTAACTCCCGAGTATAATGTATAGATTGTGGCCAATGTCCAAAATATCATTACAAAAAAAGGCACAATGCTTCTTTCTTTGGATTTGTCATTTTTGGCAAGTGTCAAGAATATGCCTATCCCTATTAGAATCATGCCTAATGAACCCGCGTTGTTATTTACAAGATCCAAAAATTCCCCAGGATTTAGTTCCGCAACTGTAGTAAAGACGTTAGGCCAAATGGTTGTAATACCTACCGATTTTAACATCTCCCTACCGGAAAGAGCGAGCATAGGGGTATTCAAAAAGGCTGTAAATGATTTCATAGTAATAGAAATAAAAATTCCTGAGAATACCAAAAGCAAGATGAAGGTTATTGCAAAGGGCTTTATATTTTTTAAATAGCTCTTGACGTCAAATGATGATCGTTTGGACAATTTAACCAAATGAAAAATCATCTCATATGCAGTATAAACGAATGCTATTGCCATCAAAAGGATATAAGAATACCACCAGCCTCCCCAGGCCTTAGGAAATAAGAAATACGTAAAGCCAAAAAGGCCTGTGTAGATTACCTTCCCCAAAAGCTTATCTGATTTAAACGCCCTAAAATAAAAGAACATCGCAAGAAGTGGGAAGAGTACTGTAAATGCGTCGGTATCTGAAAACCCACCCATTGTCCTTGTGAGTAAAAATGGATGAATTGCAACCACAAGCCCGGCAAAGAAACCTCCCAAATTGCTCTTTGTTAAATCCCTTCCAAGCAAAAAGGCAAATACAACAGCTATTGAAGAGAATACCGTTGATGCATAGAAAGCCACAGTCATAAGATCGACATTAAAACCTATTTTATTTAGAACCTTGTAAGTTATTGCTTCATACCAAGGCAAAATATTCCATACCTTATTAGGATTTGCATCCCTATATTCTAAAGGAAGCCCGGCAAAGATATAGGTATCAAAATAACCTTCCTCTGTTTTTACATCAGCTTCAAATCCATGGTCTAATACATTTTTTGCATTTCTATAATAGTAATATGGATCAAGTTCGTATAGATAAGTTGTGTTGTACTCAGTCCTAAGTCTATCCTTAA
>CAZTMQ010000018.1:0-13375 GCA_964615385.1 uncultured Methanosarcinales archaeon | reverse complement strand
AAAAGCAGTATTGGCAGTATTATCTTAACTGTTTTCTTCGTTTTATCATTATTGAAAAATTTCTTAATTTCTTCCTTCATAAGAGCACCCTATACCGAGATTTCTATGAAGTTATTCTAAAGTATTTATAAAAATTTAGTTTTTTATAGGTTATTGACTTAGAACTAAGAAGACTATAAAAAAGAAAAAAAGAAAAAAACTAGGCCTTTACCTTTAAAGGCTTAAGCTTTTGCCAAAGATGATTAAACAAGGATTCCAAGGCTGCTGCAAAAAAGGGGGTATTTACCCAAATCCCTACATCAAATGAAGGGTGAACTTGCTCATCATCTTGTATCATAAAGGTAAGCTCCTTTTCATCTATGATGATAAACCTTGCCTTTAGGTCATCAACAACCCTTATCTCAGCAAAATCCTTTATTTCCTTAATCACTTCATCAGTCCCTTCATTAGTGGTTGTTGCAATTCTTATCTTAACCCCTCTTTTGGCAACTGTCTCGAAGACTTCTTTTAGGCTTTCAACAAGCCTCACAAGCTCTTGAGCTGTTGACATTATTGTAATTGAGTCTTCCGAAGCTTTTACCATATACTCCAAATGGTTGTAAAGATTGTGTCTGCCCTTAAGGCTTCCACTTTTATCTGTTGGCTCAACAAGCTCAACACCTTGGTTGTGGAGCATCTTAAGTTCATCTAAGACATCAGTCTCATGGATGTTATCAAGTCTTTTGATTTTATCATCAGCTTCGAGTTTTAGGTTTTTCTTAACCCTGGAGACTACCTCTTCAGGAGAAACGGCATAATATTTAATAGGCTTGCCAAACTTCATTATTACAAATCCCTTTTTTTCAAGGCTTTCTAAGACATCGTAACTTCTTGACCTGGGAACATTTGCGATATCAGATAACTCGCCTGCGGTTGCCACCCCTCTTGAGAGCAATGCAGTCCAGATCTTTACTTCATACAAGTTAAGCGAAAAATAAAGTCTTAGCTTGCTTAGAAACTCTTCTTTCACTATCATTTTCAACCACCTTCTTTTTTTATACACTCCAAAATAGAGAATCTATGTCATCACTACTATTAAAATATTACGTTTTTTACTATTTAATAGCTATTAATCAAAGTTTCTTATTTTGAAACCAACAATTTTCTCGAGGAGATTTTTGGATAAATTAATACAATTCATTTCAGGATTCTTATACGGCGAGCCTTTTCCTAGGATTTTTTTGACCTAAATTCAAATACAACAAAAGGGATAATCCAAAAATAATCATGCCAAAACATAGGAGCTGGCCCATTGTTAGACCAAGGAAAACAAGCCCTAACTGTGGGTCTGGCTCTCTAAAGAACTCTATAAAAAATCTCATTGTGCCATAAAGCAAAAAAAAGAGTGCTGTTGTAGCCCCCTCTTTTTTAGAGCGCTTATAAAAAGACAATAGCACAAAAAACATAATTAGATTTTTAATCATTTCATAAATCTGTGAAGGATGCCTTCCCAAAAGCCCTTTATCAGGTGCGGTGGTGAATGCTATTGCCCAAGGCACATCAGTTACCCTTCCAAATAACTCTCCATTTAAGAAATTGCCAAGCCTTCCAAAAAAAAGCCCAAGTGAAAGCGGTATTGAAAAAAGATCTGTTATTGCAAAAAAAGGGATTGATTTCCTTTTAGAGTATAAAAATATTACCAACAATCCGCCCAAAAGCCCGCCATGAAAGGATAAGCCCCCTTTCCAAAAAGCCAATATCTTAAGTGGATTTTGAAGATAAAATAACGGATTATAAAACACTACGTAAAATATTCTTGCGCCAATGATTGCTCCCACTAAGAGGTAAAATAAGAAATCGAAGAGTTCCTCTTTTTTAATTCCTATATTCTTTATATCAACCAGCTTTTGAATTAGAAAATAAGAAACAAAAAACGCTAAGAAGTACATAAGCCCATAATACCTGATTTCAAAGCTTCCCAATGAAAGAAAAACAGGGTGTGGATTGTATACGAACATAACATTAAGATTTTAAATTGCCTTAATAAGCTTTTTTAGCCAAAACCATATAAATGTAGTTTTTCGAAAAGTATTTTAATCCAAAGAAAGAATAGCAAGTGCAGAGATGGTCAAAGAGCTAAGATTATTTGTATTAGTGCTAACAGTGCTTACGATTCCACTGTTTGCTAGTTCAATTGATATTTTGATTTCAGCAGATACATTTCCTGAAGAAAGTAACCCAACTATTAATTTTCAGACTGATGAGATAGGCTCTTGTTTTTTTATTTCTGGAGATTTAAGTACCTCAGAAGCAGTGTATAAACTACTTAGCCTATTTAATTACGGTGAAGATGAACAAAGCTACACTAACTATTTAGCACTAGAATTAGATGAGGAGCCTGTTACTTCTCATGAAATAAGTATAACTTTAGAAGATTGCAAGGAATTCACCCAGGCAAATTGTTATGGATTGATTACCTGCTGTAGTGAGGATTATTTTGCATTTTTAGATGAAGAAACTATATTTGATGAAAATATTATTAACGCTTATTGTAACGCAAAACAGGTAAGTTTTGGTAGCATTAGTGAATACTCAGAGCCTACACCAACTAGTACCATTACGCCAATTCCAACAATAGAGCAAACAGCTACGCCTGTGATATTGTCTAACCCTATATATACACCTGCACCCACAAACAGCCCTGATTTTCAAATGACTTTGGAAGAAGAGCAGGGAGAAGAAGAAGAGATTTGCATTCCTGATTGTACTAATAAGGTTTGTGGCAGTGATGGATGTGGTGGAAACTGCGGGGTTTGTTCTGCAAATGAGCAGTGCTACCTAGGAGAATGTATTAGTTATAGAGAGGGACCTAAGGAAGAAAAGATAGAAAATATAATTGGCTTTAATTTTCAGAACAACTCAATACTAAATTCTTCCGAACAGTTGATTTTTCAGACTAGTCAAGATAGCATATGTTTTTTCAATGATGGCAATGACCCTGTCGAGTTAGATAGCAGTAATGGAATGTTACACACTTTTCCAAAAAGCCATTTAGTAACCGGAGAAAATAACCTGAGCATTTCCTGTATAGCGGTTGACAACTCAGTTGAGGATACAATGTTTTACTCTTTTGAGATTGCAGAAGAACCAAAGGTCAAGAAAGCAAGTATTGGCATAATAATTATTATTGTTTCTATTGTTGCGTTGGTTTTTACAATCTCAACCATTTTGATTGTGATATTCTTAATTTCACCCAAAAAGAAAGATTCAACAGAAAACCTGACGGTGCCAATAAAATTCCAGCAGGAAAAGCCCTTCGATGCACAGATACATAACAATAAGCCTTCAATAGTTGAGAATCAAAAAAGGGTTATCCCAAGAAAGCACTTGGATCACATCTTTGACCAGTTCTTAGATGATAACTTTGATTATAAAAAGCGTTATGAATCTAGTGGGAGATATAGTAAGGCAGATTCAGGGCGACTAGATGAAGATGAGCTTGAGCAATTAAAAAACTCAGAATATATTGATCTTACTGATAGCACAAAAAAAGATATTGATAATTACAAAACTAATAACGACAATGATAGTGCTTATGTTAATGCTAGCGAAAAAAGTATTACCGGGAACGGAGAAGATACGAAGATAAAGAGCGTTAATGGCAATAGTGATAAAAGTAAAAAACAAAGCGATAATTATGATGATAAAAGTGGTTATCGAACCCAAGATAAAAGCTCTTTGGATCCCACAAAAGAACTTGCAAAAGTTATGATTAACGCTCAACTTGCTAATAAGGAGCCATTAAGCTCTGAAGATATAATTGATATAATCAGAAATTTGGGGCTTAAAGACAGTAGTCAGGTCTCAGCGCTTTTTTCAACACTTTTTATTCAAGGGAAAGCAAAAAAGGAACAGCTTTTAACAATAATACAAGATATGAGAAAGTTGAACATAATAGATGAGATGCAAGCCCTTGAGATCTTATCTGAAAGTAATCTTCTTGATTAGCGACAAAATATCATATTACGCGAGTGAATAAGGACTTCACGAAATGAAAAATATTATTATTTAATCAAAAAATCGCCTGAGCCCTCTTTTTGTTTCTCTTCTTTTTTTTGATGCCAATTCATTTAATCTTTTGTTGACCGTAGAATAATTAGGAAATCTTTTCTCATCCTGCCTAAACTGCCGGCTATGATAAGACCTTTTAAGAAAACTTCCAAATCCATGCTTTTTATGAAGCATTTCATGATACATAACAAAATCAATTAGTTCAGTATCCGCATTCTTTAATATAGAAGATATTGTTATCTCATCAGAATTAAAATCATATTTTCCAAGTATCTGATATGAATGCTTTCCAAATGCTACCCTTCTAATACACATCGCATCGTTAAAAAATTCCCCATTAATTCTTGAAAAGCTATCCTTAAGTAATGGGTCTGAAAAACTATTTTCAATGATATAGTTAGAATGTATATTTTTAATATACCTCTCGAAGAGCTCCATTTTTAATGTAAAAACCTTTTTTTTAAATAGCCTTGCAATAAGGGTTTGATAAAGCCCAAAACAGATATCCTCATCTACTGTTTGAAATTTTTTACTCAGCCTAAATTCTATCTTTTTAAGCCCTTTGTTTAGAACAATCCTTGAGTTATAACCTTTAAATCTCGAAGAGTACTTTATAGATATTTCGTATACTGTCAAATCCACGCCTATTTCGGATGCCAATTCATAAACAGAATGCATTTTAATTAATACCCTCGCACAAAACCTGTACAAAATTTATATAAAACGCCCATAAAAATTCTACTTAATTAACACAAAATTCATAAAACTCTTACGCGATAAGCATTATGCTAAATCCCTATTGTATCTTAAAAAGGCAGCAACCTTTCCCATATCTCTTAACTGCACACCCTCCCGCGTATCAGTTGAAATAAGAACTACCAAAGTGCCAAATTCCTTGCAAGCATCTTCGAATTTTTCTATTGTTTCATCATCAAGGCTATCTGACAGAAGCACACTATCTACAGCCCCTGCACAAAGCTCGGTATATACAAAATCTTTTCCGTATGCAACCTTATCAGGCTCTTTTGCAAGAAGGGTAAAAAATCTTTCCATAATTGTTTTCTCTTTTGAGATTTCCTCATCTGAGAGCACATCCTGGCTTTTATCTAAAAGCTCTTGAAGGCCAAAATCCCCGGTATAGCTTAGGTCTTTTATCGCTATAATCTTTCTGTTTAATTGGTCTGTTATATAGTTATAATCCAAAAACTCATTTTTAGTGTGTCCTGGCCCGCCAATTATTATTCCTTTTATGTTTTTACCTAAGAACGCCTCTTTTATGTACTCAGCAATTCTTACATAAAATTCCTTGGCAGCGCCTTCCCTAAGCCTTTGAAATCTTGGCGCTGATTGCCCACCTGCTCTTGTTTTACCGGGCACATTGGAAGTCGTCTTTGTAATGGGGATAATTGTTTTTCCCTTTAGCATTGCTATTGTTGCCTCTCTTTTATCCATCACAACAAGCCCAAACACGTCATCAGAATCAAGCATCTGAGATAACGGCTCTAATACAAAATCCTTATCGCACCTATAAATCCTTAAATTAAGAGGTATTGGTGGCTCTATGCTCCATACCTGAATATCAATCTGCCCTTCCCTTTCTGCAACATTTCCCGCAAAAACTGCAAGCCCATTATCCGGCGTTTTTTTGAAAAGCCTTAAGTGCTGAATCATTCTCTCTAAGGCTGATATTACATTCTTTTGTGTGGTTTTTGATTTGATGTTGCTAGCAGTTCCTTGCTCTTCCATTAAATGGTTTATAATCTTATTTAGATCATAATCCTTAGGTACATAAACGCTTACAAGCTCGGTATGCCTACCTTTGTACTTCTCTAATTCCCCTATAAACTTCTTAATCTGCCTTTTTTGAAGCGTTGTTAATTCCATTATAATCAACTTATTATAACAATTCACCCAAAGCATGCAAATCTAATTAAACACGATTTTAAGCATTAGCTAAATTTGCTTGGACGCCTAGTTTGGATGCTATAATGAAAAACCTCGGCATAAATGCCGAGGTATCTCGTGAATAGTCGAGGTTTTTCGTCCATGAATCCGTCTATTCTTACTTTGGCTTGAATGACCAAAGTATGCGAATGACGGATTCATGAAATCAAGAAATAGTAAAAGATTTATAAAACTTGCTTTAAAGGAAAAACCAAAGTATGAGAATTAATGAGGATTTCACGCAATGAAAGAAAATAGCTAGCCATGCATAGAAAGCTAATTGAAACAACTCACTTTATTTATTGGAAATACCCCATAGCTTGCTACGGTTGGGAGTTTCATTTAGCATTTGAAATCTCTTTATGTATAAATTCGATGTCAGAGAATATCTTTTTTCTATCAGCCACAGGAAGCATATCATAGACCTCTATTATTTTTAAATAAAGCTTCTTTGATTTTTTTAAGTCTTCTGAGCTGAGATTATCCTTTCCAAGAATCTTTTTTGCATCAGTAACTAATTCTTTAAGGTAAGTATATTGCTTTGATTGCTTTACAAAAATACTTCTTTTAGGTTTTTTATCGCTTATGTTCTTGCCAAGTACCTTAAAAGGAATATGTATTCTTTGATGTAATTTCATGCTTCGTTTCTCAAATATGTTGTGCATGAAAAACACCACAACCCCCAAAACAAGAGCGTAGAGCAACATATAGCTCATCTCGCTTGAAATCACATCAAAACCCGCTTTGAAGAGTATTATATCCCTAAGCATTTGATATGTCAAAACGAAGGGATTGAAGTCTGCAATGGCCCGAACGGTTGCAGGCATGTATTCAAGTGGAAGTATTGTGCCTGAAACCATCAAAAGAGCAAGCCCTAAAACTAATGTGCCCAAAAGACTTGTTTCTTCGCTATTAAATATACTTCCAAGCAAGATTCCAATTAGTATGAAAAGCGTTGCTGAGACAACAGATATCAGTAACAAGAAAATGAGATTGTGAAGTATCGCCGTATCAAAGGAAAGATCCGTTATCACTAAGATTATTAAGAGCTGAACCATTACAATAAGCAATGTTACAACAAAGGCTCCTGCATTAAAGAATATTGTTTTTGTAGGAGAGATAAGGTTTCTAAAGTGGGCGTTTGATGTCTTTTCCATCTGGACCAAGGTTGATGAAACTAAAAGGCTCACAAACATAATTATTAATACTAACAACGTAGGAAATAGGTATGTCAAATGAGTGGTTTCTACAACCACTGGCACTACAGAGGTTCTTATAGGATCAGAGATTACATCGGAATCCTTAATCTGGATATTTGAGATTTCAGATTCGATATTATTTAAGCCCTTTTGTACCTCAACAATCTTTCCAAGCTGATCTAAAAGCCCCTGTTTCATAGCTTGGGCTTCTGATTTTGCATCCCCTTTTGAAGCCTCTAACTGAGAGATTTGAGTCTTTATATTCGAGATTTCTCTTGAGATTAAGCTAAGGTAGCTATCTAACTCTTCAACTGCGGTTTTGGCAGTTTCATAATCTGTATCATTTGAAGAGTTTGATATAACATCCTTTGCCTCAGAAATCGAATCCCTAATCGCACTTAGGCTTCCGGTGCAGTTAAGATCCGCAAGTGAACCTTCAATCTTATCAAACTCAGACTCTAAATCGCTTATTAACCCATCTACTCTGGATTTGTAAGAGCTAAAACCAGAAACGGCTGAGCCTATCCCGCTTGAGATCTGAGACATTGGAACAGAATCATTATAGCTCATGCGCATATCTTCAATCTTTGAAGAAACTGTATCTGCCTGGCTTATTAAGGCATCATTTTTTGTTGTTAAATCAACAACCGATTTCTTCCTTATATCAACCTCATTTTTAATCTCTTCAAATGCAGTCAAAAGCACATCAGAAAGGGATTTTGATAGCTCTTTTGATTTATCATCGATCTTTTCAAAGACAGTGTCTTTTATTATCCAGGCAATGTTTAATTTAGAGTTATCAATGTAAATCTTTATCTCCGATTCCAAGTCTTTTGAAACAACAAGATCAGGCGAGAAAATGATGCAGGCATGATAAGTTCCCTTCTTGACAGCATCCACGCATGCTATTTCAGATTCAGTTTTAAAAACCCGATAAGATTGACTTGAAAGCCTTGTGATATAGCTATCGGCAAGGTCTGAATAATCTGGAGAATATGAAGCAATCTTGATGTTGTGATATCCTGTGTTATCAAACGCTATTCCAACAAGGAAGATAATAAGTAAAGGCCCAAGTACAACTATCAGAGAAGATGTTTTCGACCTCAAAAGCATCTTAATGTCCTTTTTTATAATCTCATTAAGCTTTCCCAAATTAAAATCAGCTCTTTCCTACAATATTTTCAAAAATTTCATCCAAAGAGGGCTTGCTCATGCTTATTTCAATTACCCTTTCTTTTAGTTTTTCTAAAATAGGCAAAATGCTCTTTAGCACTGGTTGTCCCGCCCTTGCATATACTACCAATCTTTGGCCTTCAGTAACAATGCTTGATACTGCCTTGTTTCCTTCAAGCTCTTTTGAAATGCCAGTATAATTTCCCGGAATAGACTCTAAAATAATCTTCTCACCCAAAAGAACCGTTGATTTTAGCTCTAAAGGCGTTCCAATCTTTAGGATTTTACCATCTGCAAGTATTACAATCCTATCGCATAAAAGCTCAAGGTCAGAAACAAGATGGGATGCCAAAACAACAGTTGTCCCCTTTTCATTTATCTTTTTTATAAGGTACCAAAGCTGTTTCTTAAGAATTGGATCAAGGTCGCCAGTAGGTTCATCAAGTATCAAAATCTTTGGGTTGTTAATCATTGCACAGGCGATATCAAGCCTTCTTTTCATCCCGCCTGAAAGAGAATCAGCAATCTTGTCTTTAAAGAGGTACAAATCAAAAAGGTCTAAGAGTATTTTAATCCTTTCATCCCGTGTGTATTTATCAAGATTGTAAAATGATGCAAAGAACTTTAAATTCTCAACAACCGTAAGATTGGAATAAAAGGATGGAAGCTGGCTTGAAAAACCTATCTTTTGCCTAAATATCTCTTTTAGGCTATTTACTGATTTCATAATCTTTCTTTTATCTTTGGTAGTGTGAGAAAAATAAACATCGCCAGTAAGTGGCTCAAAGACCCCTATGAGGCTTGAAAGAAGGGTAGTCTTCCCAGAGCCTGAAAGCCCTATTATACCCAAGAGCTCTCCTGCATAAACGTCAAGATTCATTTTCTCTAAAATTAGTGCACCATCAATCTCAACACTTAGTTCTTTAGCCTTCAGAATAACATTGTCTTCCATACTCACTCCTTTTAGAACAGCAATCATTTAAAAGAATATGTTACTCCTTGAAAATAGAGTATGCTTTATTTCTGGAATGAGGATGCCTTGTTTCTGGAATATGCCATAGGCAAAAAAAACTAATGAGTGAAAAATGAAAAAGAGCTAAAAAACAAATTGCCAGATTACTTACCAGGGTTTGTTTTCCAAGGCATTTCTTTAATCCTGTTTCTTAGGCACTTTTCCCCTCTTAGATAGAAAATACATCACCAAAAGTATTGTTATGATAATTAAAAGCTCTAAAAAGGCACCTATCATAATCCAATGCCAATATGCTAAGCCTTCTACCGCAATCGGAGCGCCACTAGCAACCAAGGCCTCAGTAGATTGCACTGCTACAGCATCTTCTAAAGGAGCAGTGCTCATCAAGCCAAAAGATTCCTTCATTTCTGGAACGCTTCTCGAAAGCATAAACGCATCATTTGCCTTTGAAAACACCTTTAAAAGGACTGAGCCAACACCAACTACTGCAAAGGATATGAATGCAGGAATAAGAGATTTAAGTATATCAGAAAACTTCTGTTTTTTTGAAGGCACTATCATTATTACCTTTTCTGCAACCTTGTAGTGCTCCACCATCTTTCCCTTTTCAGAATAATGAAAGTTTTCAGATACAACAAATCCAGAATTTAGAAGGTTTGCTATGTTGTAATGAACTGTAGAAATAGGAATTTTTAGCTTTTCAGAGATCTCAGACTCACTTGCTTCATCTACACTTGCAAGAAAAGATAATATCTGCCGCGCAGTATCACTTGAAAAAACCTTGCTTATATCCTTTGATTTTTCATCGTCTAATGAAAGCATTACTACCTTTTCCATTTTCTACTCTTTCATGTTTTAAAATTCGAATAAACTTTACTTATCTTGACTTACCCTTAAACGTATGTATAGTGCATAAGCGAGCAATAAATATTTAAAGCTTTTCAAGACTTCAATTTTATTGGAAGTGATTGGCTTAAATTTTGAAAATGGAAGAAATAGAGTCTAATAGGGAAGAGAGCTTGAATAAAGATAATAAAAAAAACGGTGACACTGTTTTTTGGATAGATATAGCTACTGTTAATTTTGAAGGTTATGGAATTTCAAGGTCAAGACTTGAGAATTATAAAAAAAAAGAAGATGGCTCAAAAAAAGAGAACACACAAAGCCTTAACAAAAGCAAGCGGAAGTATAAACTTTTAATCCCATATGCACTTGAGGGCGAAGAGGTTTTAACTAAAGTAAAATTGAAAAAAAGAAATTCTGCTATTTGTTTTCCACCAATTAAGATATTAAATGAAAATCCTATGCGAGTTAAGCCGATCTGTCCATACTTTGGAAAATGCGGCGGATGCTTCTTTGAGCATATCGCTTATGAAAAACAGCTTGAGCTTAAAAAGAATTTATTAAAAGAGCTTTTCTTTTCACAGGATAATAAAAGCAATCTAGGAACTAAGGATAAGCTAACAAGCCCTGATTCTTGTGATGACCCTTTGGACCTTGATGGCAAACCACTGCAAATTTATGGCGCAAAAAATCATTTCGGATATAGAAACAGGTTGGATTTGACAATTACAAATAACTGCGGTGATGAAAACAATAACAATACCCATGACAATAGTAAAAGCAAGGAAGAGGATAATAGTGATAGTGGCAACAATAGTGATTACAAAAATATCAACCATGATGAAATTAACATAAATGAAGAAAGCACGCAAAAGAGCGTTGCGTTCAGGGAAAGAGGCACATATTGGAAAACAATCCCTATAAAAAGTTGCGCCATTGCTTTGCCCAGCATTAATTCCATTATCAAAAGGATAAACTCATTTCTCATGTCATCTAGATTTAGCAGTTATGATATCAAAAAAAAGGAAGGCACAATGCGCTTTTTTGTGGTAAGGTCTGGAGAAAACACTGGAGATAGAAGTCTTGGAATTCTTCTAAGCAAGAACAATGAAACAAAAGAAGCAATAAAGGAATTTAAGTCATTTTGCCAAAAGGAAAAAATAGAAAATTGCTACGTTATGCTTAGCGATTCCCTATCTGATGTAAGCGTATCAACAGAATACATCCAGATTAAAGGCGAGGGGCACTTTACAGAGAAGGTACTTGAAAACACACTCAGAGTCCCGAATACTGGCTTTTTTCAGGTTAACACAAAGGGATTTGAGGAGCTTTTGCTTAAAACAAAAGAAAGACTATTATCGGGCTATGAAAGACTTTATGAAAAAGAGGCAGTTGACCTTTTTTGTGGCGTTGGAACAATTACACTATCTCTTGCAAATCTTTTCAAAAAGGTTACTGGATACGAAATTGAAGAAAATTCAATTAATCTGGCGAAGCAAAGTGCCCAAGACAACAAAATAGATAACGTAGAGTTTAGGCAAATGGACCTTTTAAAAAAGGAAAATCTTTCAACGATTGATTTGTCCAATAAGGTATTAATACTTGATCCTCCCAGAGCAGGCATAGGCAATCAGCTAATCAAAAAGATAAACCTTGAAATGCCTAAAAATATCCTTTACATCTCATGTAACCCTAAAAGCCAGGTGCAAGATATTAAAGGGCTTAAAGGCTACAAAATCAAAAGCCAGTTTGCATTTGATATTTTCCCGCAAACTCCACATCTTGAGAATGTGTTAATTTTGGAAAGGAATTAAAAAGTAAAAAGCCTTTCTTCTAATTTTTTAGTTTACCTTTTTGGTTTTCTCACCTTTTTTTCTTTGCCCCTTTGATTTTATTATTATTACTAAAAGCATTGAGAGCGCAAAGCCAAATAAAGATCCATAAAAAAAGAGCATTAGGATAGGCCTTTTTAATTCTTCATTTGATTCGTATTCTTTGCCTTTCTTTTGAAAGTATATGTCCATATTTGAAAGCTCTAATGCGTATTCTGAATAAAGGCTTGCAGAGTAATTATCGCCCATCTCAAAAAGGCTTTGCGCATATTCATAGTAGCTATAGCCTATTATTGGAAATGCCATTTGCTCTTTAAGCATTGCAATCTGCTTTTGGCTTGCATCAATCTTTCTTTTTACTGTTTGATTGAATTGCTCAAGGGTAATATAAACAGAAGACATTATGTTATTCAAAAACGCCTTTGCTTCTGAGCCCTGATATATGCAAAGTGCAAAATCTCCCGAATTATAGCTTTTTTGCGCTCTTGTTAAAAGCGTTTTTGCATCACTCATATATCCTGGGTATAGCATATCAAAATATTCAATAAAGCCCCTTGTCTCAGAAAGCTTTGAAAGGCATGCAGTTTCTAAAGACTCTTTTGAGAGGTTATAGTAGTTTTTATCAAATCCTATAAATACCGCCCAAAGCTCTGCACTATAAAGCCTGTTTATCCCCTTTGATAGCTCTAAAATGGCATTGTTTTTTAAGTATTCAAAAAGAATCTTCCTTTGAGAGTCTTGGGAGCTATTTGATATATTAAGAAGCAAAAGAAGCTCTTTTGTTTCTTCATTTTCTAAATCTACGTTTTGAGACCTTTCAAATGTTGTATTAAAGTTTTCAAGGTTTTCTTCAGATTCAATTACCCTCTCAATCACCGCTGCATAAACCTGTAAATCCCCTATGCTTTTTAGCTCAACATCAAGCCTTCCCCTTATTTCTTTTGATTTTTCAATCATTGCGCTTGAAAGCTCAAAGAGCCTTTTATCTGAGATATTCGAAGACACTAAATTCACGTATAAAAATCCGTTTAGCGCAGTAAAGCAAAGGCTTGCAGCAGAATAGTAATTTTCAAGTAGCGTCTCGTTCTTTGCGATTTCCATTGATTCTATTGAGCTGTTAAATACCTCATCTAAGCCATTATATTCGTTTGAAAATTCTGAGAAATTTCCTATTTGAGCTTTCACCCGTTCAGCTTGTTTGCAAAGCCCTTCTTTTATGGTCTTCATTTCATTTTTGAATTCAGAAGCGTCTACTGTTATATTTGATTCGTTAAAGTATCTTTTTCCAGTATACTGAAATATTACATCTTGTAAGTTGTTCACCTCGACAACTTCTACTCCTAAAGAATTTGCATATTCTA
>CAZTMQ010000017.1:16183-18378 GCA_964615385.1 uncultured Methanosarcinales archaeon | reverse complement strand
TATAGATTTTTTGATATTTGTGATATTAAAGAACTTAAGATATTTGTCCCTTTCAGCCAAAATTCAGAAAATGGGACTTATCAGACCCTTCTTGAACAACACGGTAGCTTACATTAAAAACCATTTAGAATAAAAGCCTTCTTTTTATAAACATCTTTTAATTAGTACTTAGGGCGATGACAATCGCATCTACAATCCCTTTTTTTCTTGTTGGAATTAAAAATTAAGAAAACTAATAAGATTTAGGTCATTTACTTTTTACCCTTAACGCAATCATGAGGCTTAAGTCCTGCAAACTCGGCTCTTTCTATTGTTTCAAACTCCTTTCTTTTCAAAAGCCTTTTTACAACAGGACACTCCTCAGTATGATAAAATTTTGAATTCTTTCCAGCGTATACCTTGCCACTATAAGCTAAAGCCTGGGACTTTTTTCTTTGAGCCTTAGGCTTTTCAGAATCTTTTTTTTCTTCCTTTGCGGTTGCTTTTTCCTCTTTTGAAGTGTTGTTTATTGATGTAGCACTTTTAATCTCCATATTCAGCTCTTTAGCCTTACTTTCAATCTCTTTTAGTATAGTTGTAATCTCATCCCTTTCATCTGAAGAATATGGCTCAACCTTGGCTTCTTCTAAATCATAATCTCCAAGTTGCTTTTCAACTTGCTCCCTTTTACTTTGGAGTGGCTTTTCTTCGTAGTTGTCAATATGGGAACTCGCTACCGGAAATTCTAAAGAGCTTTGGCTTTTACCAGAGAGCCTTGAAATCGAATAAAGCATCCCTGTAATAGAGGCAATGCAAGATAATGCAATTATAAGGCTTCTTGAGCCCGAAAGCATCTCTAAAGTAATCAAAAACAGATTGGAATAAAAGGCAAGTTGCAAAAACAGCGAAGTGGTATTTGAATTAAGCCTTGCGAAGGCAAAGGCAAAGGCGCCAAACAAAATTATCCCTAAAAACAGAAATTTTGAGAAGCCAGATGAAAAGCTAATGCCAAAAGTAATAACATCCAAAGCTAAAACACCAAGCAAAAGCAGAAATCCCAAGGTAAGGCTATTTTGTTTCATATAAAACAGTTTTAATAAAGGAATATATAAGTTTTTTCATTCTAAAGTAACAAATTGTTAAAGAAAATGCCAATTACACACAAAAATTCCAAGAATTAATTAAATAATCCTGTTTTGCTGAAGTTCTTATTTAACTTTTCGCCCTCTTTTCTTGAATGTCTATTATTTTAGCTAAAATAAACTCAATAATTTCTTTAGGAGATTTATTAGAGGTATCAATCCAAATATCAAAATTTGCTTTATCGCTAACATCAATACCATAGTATCTTTCGTACCTTGCCTTTTCAGATTCCTGCCTGATTTTAATATTCTTTAAGGTATCCTCAAGGCTTTGGTTAGCTTCATCAAGCCTTTTTTCATTGTATATCCTTTTTGCAGCCTCGTTTATGTCAACATCTAAAAAAATCTTAATTGAATCTGGTATAAAATAAAAGCCAAGCCTTGCATCTATTAAAAAATCATCTTCTATCTCTCCGAGACTCATCTGCCTTTCATCAAGGATTCTATCAATCTCATCAGATTTCTCTGCAATTTTAGATAGTTCTAAGAGGGTTTTTCCCTTCTCTTTGGCAATCTGGCGCATGAAGCCCCCAGTTGAATAGTGTTTAAGTCCAAGTCTTTGCGCTAAAAGCGTTCCAATCGTGCTTTTTCCAGAGCCAATCCTCCCAGAGATGGTGATTTTCATTTTATATCCTCCTAACATAATAATCCATGCATTCTTCTTTATATTAATTTCCATATTCTTAATTTGCTTAATATATCCATACAAAAAAGACAAAATCCAAAGGACAAACCAAAGAGAAAAATAATTATAATGCAAATTACCCAAAGCTTCTTTGTAATGGAATCCAAATGCTTTTTTTGCAAAGGAAGGCTCTTTTGTGGAAGGCCCTATTGCCCAATATCCTTAAAAATAAAAGCTCAAAGTCAGAGCGCTTTAAAGATAAAAAAGGATTATCAAGGCGAGTCTCCAAACATCTTTGTTGGAAGGTTTGGCTATCCTAATGTTAATGTAGGAGTTTTATCAGTTGAAGAATACAAAAAACACGATGAGCCTAAACAATGGTCTAAGGACTGGTATTCAATAAATCAGGTTATTGGTCTTAGAAGCGAACTTATAAACGCAAGCCAAAA
>CAZTMQ010000017.1:11250-16083 GCA_964615385.1 uncultured Methanosarcinales archaeon | reverse complement strand
ATTGCAAAGGCAATAAGGCCTGCTAATATTGAGGTTAGCCTTTCAAAAATCCCAAATATAAACTTGACATTTAGTAAGTATTTAGCTCCAACAAACCTTTCCGTTGAGCTATCAAGTCTTTCCATTACTGCAAATCCAAAGATTCCAAAAGCTACGGATATGGTTTCAGAAGGTTTAGATATTAAAGCAACAGACGCAATCGATATATTAAGGAAAAAAGGCTATGACGAATACTATATTCAAAAGCTAATCTCATCTGGCTCTTTGGGCAAGAAAAGCCAAAGAAAATATGTGCCCACAAGATGGGCAATAACGGCAACAGATGACATTTTAGGAAAAAAGCTGATAAAAGAGATTGCTGATTACAAGCTTATTGATTACACACTTTACTTTGGAGGTCACATGGGCAATTACTACATTTTAATGTTTTTTCCAAGCAACTTTTCTTATGAGCTTTATGAGTGTAGTGCAATCCTAAAGGATGCAATCTCAAAGACAAAACTAGGCTATATCCCAAAATATGCACACGATTTTGAAGGCTTTAATGGCCGAAAGGACTATGCAAAAGAGACTGCTGGCGGATATTACGCTGCAAGGCTATCAATACTAAAGAAACTAAAAGATAATAAAAAAACAGGCTCTTGCATTGCAATAAGGTTTGTTACAAGGGACTATTTTGCTCCTTTAGGCGTTTGGGTGGTAAGAGAAGCAGTGGATAAGGCCTTGATAACAAAGCCAATAAGATTTGATTCAAAAGAAGAAATGATTTCCTACGCTCAAAGGCTTGCAACAAGAAAATATCAAATTGATCTTAAAGCCTTGATAAAAGAGAGTAGGCTTTTAAACAGCATTCTAAAACAAAGGCAATTGTCCAGTTTCTGAGTTATTTGAATTTGATGGATAATTTTTTTCTATTTCTTTTATTTTGTCTTCTTTATGTTCAGAAAAAGAGCTATATCTTTCTTTTTCAATAACTGTTCTTGAGTAATTCGATATAAATTTTCTGATTTGATTAGCAAAGTTTTTGGAATTGACCTTTTTATTTGGATAAACTGGCTGGAATCTATAAATCGATATAGCATGATTGTTCCCCCCCCTTGCCATCTTTGCATTTTGGTACTGACATTCAAATACATATTCCATAACTGGTTTTGAAAGAAGTTCTTTTACTTCATTACATGCTTTTGGTTCCTCGCTCTCAAACAAATTAAGTCTTGCCTCTAATGTCTTGGGCTCGTAGGGGTTAAGTCTTTGGTATTTTCGCTCATTTTTTTCTGAAACTAACTTTCTTTTAGCAAAATATCCAAAACCTTTTTTTACAATTCCATTATAAAAGCCATCAATGTGTTGAAATGAATCTTCTTTGAAGGTATCGCTCACAATTTCATAAATAGATTTTTGTTTTGTTTCTAATTCAAATTTTGGATCAATTTTATAATCTAAAGAATTTCTCGCTCTTGTTAACCATGAATCTCTTGCAAAAACCAATAGTTCATCAAGATTTAAGTATTGATACAATCTGCCAATGGCATCATTTGGCGAGTTAAGTTCATGTAAACCCCTATATACAAAATCAAGATATTGCGAATTATGTCCATCCCTTCCACAAAGGTCAAATATAAGTTCGCTTGTGGGCTCTATTCTTTCAGATTGTTTTTTTGCCATTTTTAATCCAACAAATAATTTTTTATTAAAACTAGTAATACGAGTGTAGCAATCGTCTATTTTTAAATATTTGTCTAATTATATTTGCTCTTTTAAAATATTCTTTTACCAAATTTCAAGCTTTTTACTTAAATATCCAAAAATTATAAAAAGAACAAGATTAAAACATACGGTCTGTTCCTTTGCTTTTAAGTGAAAATAAGTAAGAGATTATAAAACATCTTGGAGTATAAGTGGATTAATCCAAATTTACTCTTGCAACTCAAAGGAAGTTTTAATAAAAAAGAGGTTATATTATGTCTGTTTTTAAAACATATGATATAAGAGGAGTTTTTGATAAGGACTTAACAAAAGAGAATTGTATAAACATCTCAAAGGCAATTGCTACATATTGTGTAAAAAAGGGCTATAAACATATCTCATGTGGTAAAGACGCAAGGCTTTCTTCTGATTTTATTCACCAAAACCTGCTTTTAGAGCTTAAAAAAGTAGGCTTATTTGTTGAAGACATAGGTCTTGTAACCACCCCGGTTTTTAATTATTCAATAGTTGCCTTAAAATCTGATTTTGGAGTAATGGTAACAGCATCACATAACCCAAAAGAGTACAATGGATTTAAAATGTGCACAGCGGGTCCAATGCCTTTATATTATGACAACGGAATTTCAGAGATAGAGGAAATCTACAATAAGTCAGCTTTTTGTAAAGAAATAGAGGGAGGAAAGATTACAAATATAGAAATAATTCCTTCATATGCAAAGTATTTATCATCGTTATTTAAGGCAAAAACCATTCCTTTTGTAGCGGATTGCTCAAATGGGCCTTCTGGAATAGTTATGGATTTAGTATCTGAATTTGTAGGGATACACCCTATTTTAATAAATAAAGAACCTGATGGAAACTTCCCATCGCATGACCCAAACCCTTCTGAAAAGGAAAATCTTTCAGAGCTTTCAGATAAGGTAAAATCTGAGAAAGTCGCATTTGGAGTATGCTTTGATGGAGATGGGGATAGAGCATTTTTTGTAGATGAAAAAGGGGAGATTGTCCCTTTAGATGTTATATTTTCAATACTTTCAAAGCATGAGCTTTTGGAAAATCCAGGCCAGGAAATTTACTATGACTTAAGATTTTCGCAAACTGTTGAAAGGGCAATACTGAAGTATCATGGAGTGCCAATAAAACTTCGGGTTGGTAATCCCTTTTATAAAGATAAGCTCTTAAGGCAGGGTGGAGCTTTAGCTGGTGAGCTCTCAGGGCATATAATGTATGCAAAGAATTATTCAATTGATGATTCTATCTATGCTTTAATGAAGCTTTTAGAGATTTTAAAAAGTGAAAAAAAGCCCCTTTCTAGGCTTTGTGAAGAATTCAACAACTTTTACAAAAGCGATGAGATAAATTTAAAGGTAGAAAACCCAGAGAAGGCTTTTGAAAGGATAAAATCTGCCTTTTCAAATCAAAAAATCGAATTAATAGATGGGATAAGTGTTTATGCCCAAGGTTTTTGGTTTAATGTTCGAAAAAGCAACACTGAGCCATTAGTCAGATTAAACCTTGAAGCAGATTCAAAAGAGATGCTTGAATTAAAGGTTGCTGAATTAAAAAAGATGATTTTAGAATAAGTTCTTTTGGTATATAGCTAGCCTTTCATTTGAATCAATATCAATTAATAAATAAGTTTTAAATACCATCAATAAATCTCTAATGATATTAAAACCAAGGCTTGCCTTCGTGGCTTAGTGGCTATAGCGGTTGCCTCGTAAGCAACAGGTCGGGGGTTCAAATCCCCCCGAAGGCTTTTTTAAATTGGATTTCTTAGCAAAAGAAGCCTATTATAAGAGAGGTTTAATCTCTTGGGCCCTCGAAACTTGATAAATAAAGTCTGTAAATCTTTTCCTTAGAAACATATGGCGCAACAAGTGATTTTTGGATCTCGCTTAATTCTTTTGAGGAAAAAAGCTTTGAAAGCCTAAAAGGGCTGAAATCACAAACCTTTTCCCAAATCCCATTACTTTTAAGGACGTTAAAAAGCTCCTCCCTACGAATTTGGTTATCAGTTACCTTTACATTAGCGCCTGACCAAATCTTTATCTTAACATCTGATCCATATAGGGTGTCAACATTATTCCTCTGCGAATAGGCAATTATTCTTTCTTTTATTCGCTCCATCTCTTTTTCAATATCTCCCTTTTGCCTTGAAAGCTTTGCATAATTATTTGCAAGAACAACTCCATCTTCAGATACAAACTCCTCGCTAGATTTCTTAGACAATTTAAATAAATGGGCTCTTCTAGGGCAGTTTGGCTGGAACTCACACCACTTGCAAAGCGCTGACTCTTTGGGCTCAAACGACTCCTCTTTTTCAATTTGGTCTATTTCAAATAAAACCTTTTGCTTAAGAGCCAAAAGCTCTTCTGCAGTCCTTTTTGATCGCATCTCCTTATTAAAAGCAACATAGTGCCATACAAGTTCGATATCTGATGCATCAGGAAACATCTCCTTTACAGAAATCGCATAAAGGGCAAGTTGCCTATCAGAGTCAAGCTCCTCTTGGCTTGGAAGGTGATTTGCAGTCTTATAATCGTGAATCTCAAATACTCCATCTTTTCTATAAGATAACCTATCAATATAGCCTTGGAGGTAGTGTTTATCACTTAGCCGGATTAATATCCTTTTCTCACATTCAATTGTAACTGAATCATCAAATGGGAAGTAGCTATCAAAATAATCTGAAATGTATTTTTTCCCCATTTTAAAATAGTTTTTTTCAGAATATCCTTCCCTTACAATCAGTATTCCTTCATTAAAATTCTTTTTCCACTCATTTGAATAAAACTCTAAAAGCTCTTCTTTAGTATTCTTCTTTTGAAATTTAAGGTCATTATAGAGCTTTTCAAAGGTAGAATGCACCATTGAGCCCAAAAAAGCTTCGATTGTATTTTCTATTTCTTCAGGTGCTAATTTATCAATATATTTGAATTTATACCGTAGGGGACAATTTTCAAATGTTCCAATCCTTGAGTGCGAATATATGCCCATTACAACAATAAATTACTAGATTCTTTATAAATATTTGCGCCAAATTTGACCAGTGCATAACAATGTAAAAGCACAGCAGAAATAGCAGACGATGAAAATATAATTCATAATTAATAAAATAGAATT
>CAZTMQ010000017.1:8012-11150 GCA_964615385.1 uncultured Methanosarcinales archaeon | reverse complement strand
TTTTTTTAATCATCTTTTTTTCTTCCTATTTTGCCTAAGAAATAAAGCCCCAAAACCGCAAGAGAGAACGCTACTCCACCCTCAATAGAAGTATCCGGAGCATTATACACTTGGTTTCTTGGCAAATATGGGGGTGTTGGATTATTCATCTCTGAAACATATCTTTGAAAATTACTATAAGCGAGATTTTTAATATCTATCGTGTATCCAAAGCGATATTGGTTTCTTTGAAGCCTTTCTATTTCATCAATAAATAGGGCAATGTCCTCATCATTTCCTTTTGAATCTGTCAAGTCCTCAAGAGCGCTACCATGTTTTTTCATAGAACCTTCTTCATCATCTTCCCCAGTCTTATAAAATCTTTTATCCCTTACCATGTTCTGGCGCGTTACCTTTGGGTTTGTATAATATTCGCTCATTACGTTCAGCTCCTTTCATAGTTTTCCTTACGCTAACTTACGGCCCTAATTGTCTGTTTATTTAAAAGACTACTGTATTTTCAGAGTATAGTTTGAAAAAGAGAAATCCTTGTCCATTTTTTAGTATAATTTAGTAATCTTACTCTAAATATATTTAAATAAAATTACTACTTTGCTAAGCAGAGCGATTATGAAAATATCCCCTTTTAAAAATGGATAGGTTATACAATATAATAACGGAAATTTGCAAAGGTAAAGGGCTTGCCTTAGATTTGGATGAAAAAGCAAATTATAAAGATCTAAGTGAGCAGTTCTTTCATTTAGTAAACGCAAGGTTTGCTCAGTTGTCATGTAGTTTGGATTGGGATAAACCCCCATCAGAGGGCTTTGAGTTCTTTGCATGTTGTAAAGACTTTGCCAATTCAGCAAATGAGGTTTACTATAGTTACCTAAAAGAATATATCCCAAGAATTTTTGAAGAAAGTTTTGAGATGACCAAAAAAAGTATGTATGGCCCTAAGAATTGTGTTGATGGTTTAATTGAGAAACACTTAGGAAAACACCCTTATTTAAATCATGTTGTTGATGTTTTATCTTATTGGGTATCAAAGGCTGTTTTTCCTTATAATGGTCTGCCAAAACCCTTGCCTTTTGATAGGAAAGTAGAAAATGCCTGTGAAGAGGTGGCGTACATGGTAAATGACTACAATAACATCTTTGAAAGCCAAAAAACAAAAAAGACAATTTTGTACGGCGTGATTTTAGATCTTATTTCTAAAGAACAAATGGCGCTTCTAAATCTCATCGAAAAAAATAGGGTTCAAATATAAATATAACACTTTTTAGCAATCTCATCTAAGTTGTTTAGTTTAAGAGAACGATAAGCTCTATCCACAAATAAATACGACAACTCAGATAATAAAAAAATTTCTTATACCTTAGAAAACACAGAGCTATCAATATCCAAGACATTCTTTTTTGCCTGAAGCTTTCTAAAGCCTGGCTCTATATCGATCAAAATGTCATCTTTGGTTTTTGCTAAAGTCAGTGGTATTCCTTTCTCCATTAAAGAAAGCAGATACCCTTTAGCCATATCATTTGTGTATCCAAGCCTTGTAGAAACCCTTTTTAATGTTGGCCTTATGTTTTGCTCACAAAGAGAATATATTAGACCGAACACCTCTTTTTCATGCCTCGTAAGCTTCACATTAATATTCAGGTAATCATTTTGATCCTTTTCAATGGGCTCAATATTTAGCATTCTTGAAATCTCGGTTAAATAAATCTGAATGTTATCAAGCCTTTCGGATAGCTTTTCAATCTTTTTATCAAGTTCGCATGAAAGCTCAAAATTGGATTGTATTTCATTAGTATTTTCATTTATAGCCTCTCTTTGATCGTCTAGTTCCTCTCTAATCTTAGAAAAAGCAACCCTTAAATTCCTTTCAATCATCTTGGCCTTCTTTGAATCAAACAACCCTAACTCACCCATTTTTCTTTCACGCCACTACAAAAAAGTGGACATAACTAAACTCCAAAATCTTTGCAAAAACACAAAAAATTAATTGTTTAGCTATTTAAATTTTTTCATTAACAAAAACAACAAAAAATACAATAAAAAATAAAAAAACCATCGGATAACTCATAGCTTGTTAAAGTTATTTAACAGGTAGCTATCCAATATAGCTTCAATCTCCCTTCTTACATCATCAATGCCTTTTGAGGCATTCACAGCCTTGACTCTGTTAGGCTCGCTTTTTAAAAGCTCATCAAATCCTTCTTTAACCCTTAAAATGAAGTCTTCATTTTCTAGCTCAAGCCTATCAAGTTTTGACTTTTGCTTAAGCTTTCTTTCAATCCCTGCGTGTACATCTTCAAGGTAAAGATAGATAGTAAGCCCAGGCTTTAACGAATAAGTAGCAAAATCATTTAGTAAATTTACGTCAAACACCCTGTTAATCTCTCTTCCAAACCCCTGATAGGCAAAAGAGGAATCAGCATATCTAGAACATACAACTATATCCTTATTTTTAAGGTGGGGCATAACATAATTTACTGTGTGTTGCGCCCTTGATGCAAGATAAAGCAAAACCTCTGCTCTTTTGTCCATTATCTCGTTTTCAATCCCATACATTCCTTTATACTCATCAACGGGCAATAAAATAATATCCCTTATTTTGTCAGCAACAAAAGTTCCGCCGGGTTCAAAGGTTTCTACAACATCATTAACATCTAAATTAAGTTCCTTAACTCTTTTTTTTACAAAATCCATGATACTTTTTATCTGGCTACCCTTGCCTGAGCCATCATTTCCTTCAAAGGTAATAAAATACCTTGAAATATCTCCTATAGATCTCCCTTTTTCTCCTATAAAATCCATAAAAACCGCCTCCCTTCTTAATTTTTTTAAAATTTCCTTTTAATTTTTTTATTTAATCTAAATCAAAATGGATAATGATGGGAACTGCACAAGCATCTATGGATTATACAGGCCAGCTTAAATTATGCCTCTTCATTAAGGCCAAGCATTAGTAAACGAAATATTAGATTAACCCTTTAATAACCCCATATTATACTTTCCTGCTCATCTTGCAGGCTTTTTAGACCTTTAATAACATTTATGTATTTAGTGATAAAATATACAAAGCCATTTTTACAAAATATAGATTAAAGAATCCTGTGGCTAAAGTTTTTATGGCTAAGGCCTTATGGCTTTTTT
>CAZTMQ010000017.1:3812-7912 GCA_964615385.1 uncultured Methanosarcinales archaeon | reverse complement strand
TAGCAGATTAAATGCTAACACAAAAGCTTTAAAAAGGCTCTAATATCTCCAAATCACATGCCTTCACAAAAAATTCCAAAACTTCCAAGAGTTCCCAAGAAGCAAAAGGAGAGTGTAACAACCACTGTTAAAAAAACTAGGGCTAAAAAAGACAGTAAGGAAATCGTAAATACTCCTGAGCCAAATACAGTGGAAGTAGATTCATCTGGGATAAATAGGGCTTTACAGGAACAAAACCCGGTTGAACAAAGCCCAGTTGAACAAAGTGAAAAGCTCTATTTTTACCAAATAAAAATCCCTAAAGCAAGGATTGCGCCTTTAATCGGCAAGAGTGGAAGCACAAAAAGAAAGCTTTGCAAGCGCTCAGAATGTGAAATAGAAGTGGACTCCGAAGAAGGTGAGGTCAAGATTTCAGGAAAAGATCCATTAAAGCTTTTTGATTTAAAAAACGTAGTTTCATCTATTGGTCGAGGGGTAAACCCAGAAATCGCCCAAGGCTTATTTGATAAAGAAAACTTTTTAGAAATAATAAACATTGCAGATTTTGCAGGCACAAAAAAAAGCATGATTAGGCTTAGGGGAAGGGTAATTGGAGACCAAGGTAAGGCAAGAAAGACAATTGAACAACTCACTCAAACCAAGATTTGTGTTTTTGGGAAAACCATCGCAATAATAGGTAAAGTTTTTGATGTAAAAAACGCAAAAGACGCAATGATTTCTCTGCTTCAAGGGAGCCAGCATGCAAATGTTTATTCTTACCTTGAAAGGAAAAGAAAAGTAAGAAGGGAAGAAGATTATATTGATGAGTCGGAAATAAAATTCAAAGATGAAAATGAAAAGGAATTCTTTAGAGATAGCTATTAATTAAACAACTTTTCTTATTTTTTGCAAACTCAAAAATAAAATCGGCGTTTACTTTTTTTTATAATTTCAAAAGTTTTTTAAATAACGCAATTTCTTGAAATTTCGTTATCAAACGCGGATTAAAAATAAAATAAAGGTAAAAATGCCTTTAGTTTGCTTTGCTGTTTTGGATATTTCGTTTTTGATATATTTTAATTTTTGCTTTAGATAGAGGGGTTTTAAATGGATAACAATTCGACGCTTTTAAGTTATGGAAAAGAAGATACTCATGAAGGAAATGTTAATAAAAAGAATACTTCAAATGAAGAAGAAAAAGACATCTCTATATTAAATGAATCAAATACAGGTTCAAAGCAGAAAACAAAAACTCATAAAAGGACGGCTGAGGAGCTTGCAAAATCCCAAAGGGAGATCTCCATTGCAGAGTTTTTTGAAAAAAATAGACACCTCTTAGGATTTGATAACCCCAGAAAGGCACTTTTGACCGCAGTTAAGGAAGCTGTTGATAATTCTTTAGATGCCTGTGAAGAGGCGGGAATACTCCCTGAATTATTTATTGAGATCATTGCAATGAGTGATGACCGTTACAGGGTAATTATTGAGGACAATGGGCCTGGAATTGTAAAAGAACAGGTACCAAAGATCTTTGCAAAGCTTTTGTATGGCTCAAAGTTTCATGCAATGAAACAAAGTAGGGGCCAGCAAGGAATAGGAATCTCCGCTGCCGGGCTATATAGCCAGCTCACTACGGGAAAACCCATCAGGATAATCTCTAAAACCTCACAAAATAAGCCAGCATATTACTGTGAATTATTAATTGATACCCAAAGAAACATTCCTGTTATTCAAAAGGAAGACCATCCTGAATGGGACAAGGAAAATGGGACTAAAATTGAGCTTGATTTAGAAGCTAACTATTACAAGGGAAGCCAGTCCGTTGATGAATACCTAAAGCAGGTTGCAATCGTGAACCCCCATGCAACCATTGTTTATACCAATCCTAAGGCAGAACAAACAATATACGCAAGGGCAATTGAAGAAATGCCTAAAGAGGCAAAATCTATTAAGCCCCATCCATATGGTGTAGAGCTTGGTGCACTAATTAAAATGCTTAAGATGACCTCGCAAAAAACTGTTCATTCCTTTCTCACAAGTGAATTCTCAAGGGTAAGCGCTTCTGTTGCAACTCAGATATTAGAGATTGCTGGAATTTCGCCTACTCAAAAGCCTAAAGAAATAGATAGAAATCAAGCTGAGCACATAATTGGCGCAATAAAAAAGGTAAAGATTATGAATCCACCAGTTGATTGCCTTTCTCCAATAGGCGAAGAGCAACTTGAAAAGGGCATCAAAAAGGAAGTGAATGCAGAGTTTTACAGGACTATTTCCAGACCACCTTCAGTATATAGAGGTAATCCTTTCGTAATAGAGGCGGCTTTAGCTTATGGTGGTAATATTCCTGCAGATCAGCCAGCAACAATACTTCGGTTTGCAAACAGAGTTCCCTTGCTTTATCAGGCAGGCGCCTGTGCCTTTACAAAATCTGTAATTGCTACTTCGTGGAAAAGCTATGGCTTAAATCAATCAAGGGGCTCATTGCCAGTAGGACCACTTCTTATAGTTTTGCATATGGCTTCTGTTTGGACACCATACACAAGTGAAGCAAAAGAGGCAATTGCAAGTTACCCCGAGATTATTAAAGAGGTAAAATTGGCAATCCAACAGGTAGGAAGAGAATTACAAAAATACCTCGCCAAAAAGGGAAGAGTTAAAGATGAATTCAAAAAAAGATCATTCATTTCAAAATTTATTCCACACATTGCCCAATCTGTTTCTGAAATGCTTGGGGATACAGATGAAGTAAAAAAGGAGCTTGAAACAAAGCTTTTGACAATCCTTGAGCACAAAAGGGGCAAGCTTCAAAAGATTGAGTTTGATGCCTCAGCAAATGAGGAATACGATGAATCAATGGCAGTAGGTGTTAGTGGTGGTCTTTTGGAGGATGATATACTTCAGGATACTAAGGAAACGAAAGAAAACACAAAAAAACCCAAAAACACTAAGAAAAAGTCTAAAGAGACAGATATGTCCACAGAAGATTACGATTATAAAGAGGAGGATTACGATAATCTAGGAGCTGATATGGAATGAGTAAAGAAGTAAGCACAAAAATACTTGATATAGTATCAGATATTAAAAAGGATATTGAGGCACTAAGGTCGCCGGGGCTAAAAATCCCATTGAGATCACTATCTAATGTTGCGTACAATGATAAGGATGGTTATTTTAAACTGAACAGAATACTAAAAAGCAGGACGCTTACTGCAGCGACATCGAGGTCTTTTGCTCAAACTTTGAGAATGATGCAACTATCAAAAAGCCTTTTAGACACAAATGATATTGCAACTAAAAGAGAGGCTTATTACACAGCTTATAACTGGGAGGAAGCAAGATTTAACAATCAGCCAGAATCAGATACAGTGATGGATGATGTGGAAGCCATGCTCTATGTAAATAGGGAACAGCTTGGCTTTGTTCCTGAAGAAAGAGGAGGTGACGTTGCAGGGGACCTTATTGTGATTGATAGAGACCCTGAAACAAAAGAGAAGATACGAGTTGACTGTAAAAAGATGGGAAGCGGTGCTTATTCTATTCCAAGCTCAGTTGAGCATCTTGAGTTTGAAACATCTGCCAAATTTGTATTGGCTGTTGAAACAGGGGGTGCCTTTCAAAGGCTTGTAAAGCACAAATACTGGGATAAAGCGAAGTGCATATTAGTTTCGATGGGCGGAGTTCCCACAAGATCTTGCAGGAGGTTTATAAGAATACTTTCTGATTCAAAGAAGCTTCCCGTATATGTATTCACGGATGGAGACTTTTATGGATATATGAATATTTACAGAACTCTAAAGGTAGGTTCAGGTAATGCAGCGCATATAAATGAATTCTTTTGCGTTCCGGTAGCAAGATTCATAGGAGTAACACCCCAAGATATAATTGATTATAAACTTCCAACTCACAATCTTAAAGAAGTTGATATTAAAAGAGGAAAAGATGCAATCAAGAACGATCCGTTTGTAAAGCATCATAAAGAATGGCAACAGGCAATAAAGATGCAAATTGAGATGGGAAAAAGAGCAGAGCAACAGGCATTTGCAAAATATGATCTGAATTTTGTAATGACAAAATACCTTCCGGATAAGATTAACAATCCGAAAAGCTGGCTACCTTAAATC
>CAZTMQ010000017.1:0-3712 GCA_964615385.1 uncultured Methanosarcinales archaeon | reverse complement strand
ATTAGATCAAGGCATGATTCAAATGAGATACTTAGTAGTGCGTTCCACATGGTGGGCGTATTACTGGGAATTGTGGCGCTTGTACTACTAGTGGTTTTCTCAGCTGTAGAGGGTAAGGCTCTGCACGTAATTACCTTTGCAATATATGGCACGACATTGATATTGCTTTATTTGGCAAGCTCAATAATGCACACCTTTTCTATATTTAAAAACCCCCCAAAGATATTAAAGATATTTGATTTTTCTGCGATCTATCTTTTGATTGCAGGGACTTACACACCTATGTGCCTTGTAGTTGTTGGTGGCTGGCTTGGCTGGACCATATTTGGGATAATATGGGGCATTGCATTACTTGGAATAATCTTCTTTGCAATCCCGCAAAAGAACTCTGATAAGAAATCAGCTTTAATTTATGTAGTAATGGGTTGGATATCTGTTTTGGCAGTGCCAAAAATTTATGAGGTTTTAGGCTTGAATGGGCTTTTGTGGCTTGGTTTAGGGGGTATACTTTATACGGTTGGTGCGGTTATATTCTCACTAAAAAAACCAAATCCTCTCCTTCCATACTTTGGCCATCATGAGATTTGGCATCTTTTTGTCTTGGCAGGCAGTATAATGCATTTTTTTTTAATGCTTTTTTCGGTAATGGCGATATAACAAAAGATAAACTAAATATTATTAAATTTAGAATGGCTCTTTTGTTACGTTTAAAAGGAAAAGATTTTAAATTTTATTAAAATACTATAAGATTGGAGGTGTTTAAAAATCAAAGGGATAAGTATATTTTTTATTTTTATAACAATCACTATACTAGGAATTAGCGCTCTTGCAACGATGCCTGGGCTTGAATATGCCAATGATAATTCCAAGCAAATTAATACTGAAACTACAACACAAACTACGGGAAATGGCAAAGAAGACTTAGAGCTAGATAATACTGTAGATTTAATAAAAAATGAAAGTGTTACTCCTGATGGCCCTGTCGTACCCTTAGAGAGAAATGATGGTAATATTTTCTGTGGGATTTCTACATACAACCCTTGTGAAAGCGATGAAGACTGCATAGTTACAGGCTGTCTAAATCAGGTTTGTCAAACGAAATCCGAGGAAGAACCTGAGACTGAGTCTAGCCCAAAGGATTGCTATGACTCCGAAAAGTATGGATATAGGTGTGGATGTTTTGACTCTCATTGCAAATGGGGTTAGGCTATTTTTAGATAAGTTTTTTATATATATTGTTTTATTCTTATATTTGATTTTTATGAAATGTGAAATCTGCCGTAAAAGGATTGAGCTTTTGTTCTTAAAAAAGCCAAATGGAACGAGTATTAAAGATGAAAAGGGTAAAAAGCATTGGGTTTGTTTTGAATGCCAGGCCATCTTTAAAAATGATAAAGCCAAGATCCTTGATGCAATATTTAAAAGGTGAATTGATTTGTACTTTGATGTTCATGCACACTTAGAATTTCTAGATGCCTACAAAATGAGCATAAATGAGCTTTTAGATACCTCTCTTAATAAAGGGCTAAAATACATCGTAAGTGCCGGGATAGATTTACACTCTAATAGCTATTCTTTAGAGTGCTCAAAAAAGAGTAAAATTGTTTTATGTGGCATGGGGATTCATCCTGAAACTGTCTCTGAAAAATCTGATATCCAAAAAGATATTGAGTTTATTAAGGAAAACTCCAAATACATTAAAGCTATCTCAGAAATCGGGCTTGATGGCACAAAGCCAAATATGGATGCCCAAGAAAAAGTGTTTAAGGAAATGATTGAGCTTGGATTAAAATTAGATCTTCCAATGATCATCCATACTCGTAAGGCAGAATCAAGGGTTCTTGAAATTCTGGAAGGATATCTAAAAACAAATAACCTTCGAAAGATAATCCTACATTGTTTTTCTGGCAAGAAGGCTTTGATACAGCAAGCAATTCAAAACAGATTTTACCTATCAATCCCTGCAAACCTCAAAAGAAGTGAGCATTTCAAAATGGTTGTTGGAATGTGCCCTGAAAGGCAGATTTTAACAGAGACGGACTCGCCATTTTTAGCTCCTAATCCTAATGAGCCAAATTATCCCTGGAATGTGATTAGTACTGTTGAGGAAATTGCAAAAATCAAAGCCCTTGTTACAAAAGAATGCACAAATATATTATTCATGAACTTTTCAAGAGTATTCCTTTAATTCTTTTGATGTTTCATTTTTAAACCCTCGCAAATATCAACATTTTGACTTAGTCCTTGTCACTAATTAATTGTTAGCTAATCGTGATTACTCATTCATGAAAAATTTTCAAACAAAATCTTTTTAAGTAGAGGTTAGTTATTATCTAAGTCTACAATCATTTTAGATAAGAAATTGTCTAGAAACTAAGGCGTATTTTCATTGAAACATGTATTTGATTTGAAATTATTCAAACATAAATTATTCGAACACAAAAAAGCAAATATAAGAGAGTGTAAAAATGGAATTAAACAAAAAACCAAAATTTGATACATTAGCAATACATGGTGCAACTCAGGATGACCAAAATCAATCTTTAAATGATCCAATTTATATGACTTCAACATTCACATTTAAAGATTTAGAGCAGGCTGATGACACATTCTCATTCAAAAGAAGAGCTTATGTATATACACGCGGTGGCAATCCAACCATAAACCTTTTTGAAAAAAGGCTTGCCATACTAGAAGGAGGAGTAGATTCAGTAGCATTTTCATCAGGGATGGCTGCTATAACATCAACGATACTTTCGCTTGTAAAATCCGGAGATGAAGTAATATTTCATAAGACCTTGTATGGCTCTGCTTATGGCTTTTTAAATCATATACTGCCAAAATATGGGGTTAAAGCAGTTGGATGTGATTTTACAGATCTTAATAGTCTAAAATCAAAATTATCAAAAAGTACTAAAATTCTTTATTTCGAAAGCCCTACAAACCCTTCTATGGAAATAATAGATATAACAGAAGTATCTAAAATTGCCAAAGAGCATGAGGTTAAAGTTGTAGTGGATAATACATTTGCCACGCCTTATTTTCAAAGACCTCTTGAGCTGGGTGCGGACGTAGTGATTCATAGTGCTACTAAGTACATTTCTGGACATGGGGATACTTTAGGAGGTATTGTAACAGCCAAGGATCAAGAGTATATATACTCGCTAAAATTTGGGTATATGTGCGAACTAGGAGGCGTTATAAGCCCGTTTAACGCATGGCTACTTTTAAGAGGGCTTAAGACACTCTCACTTAGAATGAAAAGAATTGAAGAGAATGCTAAGGCATTAGCAAAAACATTAGTTAGCTTAAGCGAGGTAGAAAAGGTATTATATCCTGGTCTTGAGACGCATAAAGGATATGAAATTGCAAAAAAACAAATGGATGGATTTGGCGGGATTGTAAGTTTTGAGCTAAAGGGGGATATTCAAAGGGCTAAAGACTTTATAAAAAGTTTGAAGATGATAAAACTCGCGGTAAGCCTTGGTGATACTGAAACACTTGTTGAAATTCCTGCATTAATGACACATAGGGATTATTCTGAGCCTAAACTTGAGGAATTTGGCTTCTCAAAAAAAACTATAAGGATTTCATGTGGTATTGAGGATAAAGAGGATATCTTAAATGATGTAATTAATGCTATAAAACAATAGTTGCTATTAATGAAAAACCTCGGCATAAATGCCGAGGTATCTCGTAAATAGTCGAGGTT
>CAZTMQ010000016.1:0-19338 GCA_964615385.1 uncultured Methanosarcinales archaeon | reverse complement strand
ACGAAAACTCATAATACCTTTTAGGCTTATTTGATTGGGCATAAGATTTCTTTGGATTAATCCCCAAAGCAAATGCGTGAGCAAGATTTTCAACTGCATTCTTTTTCGCATTCTCAAGACTCTTTATCTTTTCATCAGGCCTTGAGAGATAAGCGTCCAAATCAGCAACACAAAAATAATTTATTGCGCCAAGCCTTTGCAAAAAAAGCGAGACATCAATATCCACCTTGTGCCCCAAATGAACCCTTCCTGAAGAGGCAATCCCAGTCATATTTATAAAGGGCTTTTTTGCCTTAATCCTTGCAACAACCTTCTCAAAATTCCTGTGCGCAATTATTATGTTTCTTCTTACAAAATAGCTATCAAGCTCCTTTTCTTTAAAGTCAAACTGTGAAAGCCCAAACTCCTTAATGAGATGCTCATAATTCCTAAGCAAGCTTGAGGACCAAGGATCGATCTCTTTTTCCATAACTCCTGTAACATTCAAATTAATATATAAATATATTGCAAACTAACAGAAATTATAAAAAGAGAAAGCTCATAATTATGCTAAGGGGGTCATAGATATGATATGCGAGCTTTGCGGTAAAGAAGTAGAAGAACTCTACAAAACAATAGTAGAAGGCTCAACATTAAGCCTTTGTAAGGAATGTAGCTCCTTTGGTAAGGTTATTGGAAGAGAAACCCAAGGGTCAAAAGAGACTAACCCAAAGCAGCCTCAAGCGGTGAGTACAAGGCAAGCAAGCCCGATAGATGAAACAAACGAATTCATTGTTTTAAACTATTCAAAAATTATAAGCCAAGCACGGCAACGTTTAGGGATAAAGCAGGAGGATGCTGCTAAAAAGCTCTCCGAAAAGGTATCAATACTACACAACCTTGAAACCGGCAGAAGGGAGCCATCAATCCCTTTGGCAAGAAAGCTTGAAAATTTCTACCAAATTAAGCTTATTGAAATTTCAAAAGAGCAAAAGATAGAAAAACCTAAAACAAGCTCTGAAGAAATCACACTAGGGGATGTAATCACAATAAAAAGAAGAAAGTAAACGAATAAATTGTTTTACCTTATTCCCCTTTACAAATTGTATCTTTATTCTCATCACTTTTAAACCTTGTGCAAAGAATCTCCCTTAACTCTTCCTTTTCAACAAAGTCTGTTACAATTTCATTATCGATAATTAATGAAGGATAACTGGTGATATTATAAGAGTTCTTAACTAAACTTACAGTTGGTTCCATTTCAGTATTTTCGCTTATTGCAAAAATCAAAATATTCTGTTTGAGTTTAAGCTTAAAATAATCTAAAATTGTTCCTTGTTCTGTGCATTTTGGGCACTCAACAGGGTTTGAATGAAAGTATATTATTGTAACATAATCGCTTGACTTTGGGCATTGCTCTTTGAATTTATTGGAGATATACCAAAAATTAATCTGTGATAGCGTATACCTTCTTAAAAGTTGCTCAAAATCGCTTTTCTTAACAGTCGCATCAGCACTATACGCCTCAATCCTCTCCCTTGATTCTTCTAATTCAACTATAAACGTGTCAAATAATCCTTTAATTGCTTGGCATTCATCCTTAAGAACATTATCCGAAATAAGTTGATATTGGAGCTGAAGGCTTCTATAGTTTAGCTCCTGTATATTTGAAAGCTCAGTCATATAATCAAGCCTTTCAGTATCCATCCAAAATCCAAAAAACATTCCTATTGAAAATACTGCTAAAGTAATGAGAAATGCTATCCAATACCTATTCTTATTAAATCTTCTTTGTTCCATATTAAAACACTCAAATACTTTTTTTCCACACTACGTCTTTTCCTAAGAAAAAATCCTTAAAGACCACCATCCACACTGTAGAAAGAAACACATAATAAAAGAATGTAAACAACAAAAAAGATACCGCGGTACCTTTAAACTTCTCAAAATTAAAGTTAATCTTGTTTAGGCTTAGTGACTTATACACAATAAATAGCGTGATTGCAAAAAAGAATCCAAACATTATAATCGACCTAAGCTCTAAATTAAAAAACCAATATTCAAAATTCAAAGTGCCAAATGAATCAATAATGTATTCTATTATGTTAAAATTATAGGCTTTAAGACTAAGATAACCTCTTCTTATTGCAGACCTTCTTTGGAATATCAAAAGTGAAAGAATGCTGACGCTAAGAATCCCTGACATCAAAATCATAGGAAACTGAAAAAGCCCAAAATCGCCATACTTTTTGTTAAACATTATTGTTTTGTAATCCAAAATATTTCTAATCGTTCCTAAATTCCACCTTTTTCTTTGGGCAAACAAAGACTTCAAGGTTTTTGGGCATTTAGTATAAACAATTGCATCGTTTGCCTGGACGATTTTATACTGGCTCTTTTGAATCCTTACAGCAAGTTCCATGTCTTCAGTTTTATGTCCCTGCCTAAATCCGCCCAGTGACTTAACAACTTCAGTCCTATACACTGCTAAAGGGCCAGGTGTAACGTGTATAGCATTAGCTTTGGACAATACTGCTTTATAAAAATGATTAACCGAGTATTCAATTGCTTGAATCTTTTCAATTATCGTCGTAGGATTATATACCTTCAAAATAGGCGTTACTGAAGCAATATTCTTTGAAGAAAACTCATTTAAAATTATCTTTAACGAATCGCTTTTGGGATAAGAGTCCGCATCAAGTGTCGCAAAAAATTCTGTGTTTACATGCTCTAAAGCGTAGTTCATTGCCTTATACTTTCCAGCATTTTCCTGTCTTAAAAGAAGGGCGTTAAGATTAGGGTATCTTTCTTTCATGCTTTTTATTGCTTCCTTTGCTAGGTCATAACTATTGTCCGTAGAGCCATCATCCACCACAATCAGCTTAATCTTTTCCTTATCATAATCCACATTGCAGATATTTTCGATAGTGCATACAATGTTTTCTGCTTCGTTGTACATAGGGATAATTATACTTATATCTGTATAAGAAATCTCCTTTCTTCTAATCTTAACCTCTTTTTCGCTAAAAAAAGTAAGTAACCAAAATACTGCATAGTATAGCGAAATAAAGTACACAATGTCTAATACTAACCTACTAAAGTCCATCACACTTAAGAATAGTGCTTTGAATATATAAATTTTCTAGTTTTTTTCAACGAAAGTTAGCATTTTTTTAGAATTCCAGAAATATCACTCATAAAAAAACTAACTAAAAGCTTAAAGAATCGATATCTCAAAAATGAAAAACCTCGGCATAAATACTGAAGTATCTCGCGTATAGTCAAAGGTTAATCGTTTTGTAAATCCGTCTATTCTTACTTTGGGCCAAAAGATCAAAGTATGCGAATGAATGAGGATTTCACAAAATCAAACAAATCAATATGCAAAAATATTAAATTCTAGCATCAAGCATTTCATAATTTATCTTAATAAGCGATGCATCTTCATTCTCCCATACTCTTTCGAAAACGTCCTTGTTTCTAATAACAAAAAGCAACCCCTCTTCCTTTTTATCCCACATAAGCCCAGATCTCATCTCATCAGTTATAAGTATATGGCTTATATTCAAGAATTTCCCCGCTATCAAGGTATTATCAATTGACCTTGAATAGAAAAAGTCATTAAGGGCTTGGATCTTGTCTGGGTTAAACCTGTTTGTAGAATTCCAAAGTGTTAGAATCTCTTTAAAATCTCTTGAGAGGTATTGGCTGGGTTCTAGATCGTAAAAGGTATCTGCATCGCAGTTTTTGGTTATTCGTTGTTTGACATAGATTTCATATAAGGGATGAGTAGCGAGGGTTGAAAAGTCAAATTCTTTTTCAGCCATATACTTTAGTTGCCTTAAAACATCTTCTGATGGCGGTGAAATCGACAAAAAATAAAAAAATTGAGCGCTTGAATATACGACTAAAAGGGTTATGATAAAAAAGGTCGTTACCTTAACCGTTAAGATCTCCCATTTTCTTGAAACAACAAAACAAAGAGTCGCACCACAAAGGGCACTAACTACAATATTTAAAAATGGTATATAGTATAAAGATGCAAAAATCATCCCAAAACTTCCTAGTAACAATAAAATCACTTTTTTCTGATTCTCTTTGAAACTTCCAATAAACATATTGATGAAAGCGAGAATCACACTTATCAAAATTATACCAAAAACCAATGAGAATTCAAATAAAAAGCCCAAGATATAAGTAAGAGGGTAGTTTGGAAGCTGGCTAACAAAGCCAACAAAAAGTAGGTAATACAAGAACAGCAAAACTGCAAAAACCAAAAAAAATGAAAGCTTTGTCTTTCGAAATTCCTTCTTTCTCCATAAGCTAAATGCAGTAAGAATTGAAAGATAAATAAAAAAAATAAGATTTAGAAATGAAGCAAAGGCAAATATAGATAAGCCTACTGCAACAAAGAGCTTACTCTTAAGCGATAACAAAAACATCGCAGTTACCATGATTAGTTCAAGCAAAAAAATAAAATTCATAGAGCTATTAAAAAAAAGATGTGCAGGTGAAAATAAAAGCACTAATGAGCTAAAAAAAGCAATGTTGGCGCTAGAATAATTCCTTATTGCAAAATAGAAAAGCAAAATCATAATATTTGAAAGTACATAAGTTGCAATCCACTCTGCTTTGCTCTGCGAAAAAAAAGAAATTCCTCCACAAGCGATTTTCACCAAAGGATTATTTGGATTCCCTAACCCAACAATCTTTTTATCAAATCCTTCGATTCTTGAGCCTTCTCTTGTCTGAAATACAAAGATACTATTTAATACAACAAGTAAAATAATTACAACAAAAAAATATCGTTCTCTTTTAGGATTTTTGCTATTTTCAGTTTCCATTTAAATCATTTTTAGGATTGCCTTTCCAAAGGGCGGTTGTATCTATAAATAATATTTTCCTCATCGCTATAGACCATCTCAAAATACGGAGAATCCTTTGCATATGCCAAATCAGTTACCCCATAATCTTTTTTTGAACTTTCAGTAATAAATATGTAGGAAATATCATGTTCATCAAGAATTTCTCGGGCATTAGTTTCAAACCTTTCGGAAAATATTTTCTGCAACTCAAGATATCTGCCTTCAGGATTGTCCAGGGCAATATAGTTTGAGTCTATAACGACCTTTCTTAAAGTAAGGTATTGAAGAAGATGGCTTTCCTTTGGGTGAATTGCAACAGTTTCTCCTTCTACCGAATTTTCCTTTAAAAAGACCATCGAATTAACAAGGCTTTGGTTAGCAATATTATCAATAGAAAACTTAGCATAAACCACTGAAGGTATTAAAGATCCAACTACAAAAAACATAACTGCAAAATAGTATATATGCTGTTTATACATAGAAATTTTGCTTTTATTTATGCCCTTTCTTAACAATATGAAAAAATCTGTAAACTGGACTGCCAAAAAGATTCCTAACACTGAAAAACCTATTTTCCAGGGAACCATCTTTAGCCATAACAAAAGAAGAGCCATCAAAATAAAAGACATAATTGTATAATCCCTTTTTTTTGATTCCTGTGCCGTTGTTAAAAGAAATATTGAATAGCTCCCATATATCATTGGGAATATACCTAAAGAATAAATTAGCTGTGCAAGATTAAAATCCTGATACTCTAAAGATAATACCTGACTTGGCGTATTAAGCCAGATTATCTTGGTCCCTATATTAGATATTCTGGCACCATATGTGACGATAATAACAAATATTGCGACAGCAAGGCAAAAGGACAACAGTTCAATCTCTGTACTATTTATCTTCTTATTGTCAATCGAGGAAAGAAAAATCCCAAAAGCAATCGCACAAACAAAGAGTATCGATGCATTAGAAGTCAACGAAAGTATGATAAAAGAAATATAAAAGAGTCCTAAGAATCTCTTGTTTGAAATGCTTTTTAAGTAGAATTCTGTAGAAAGGAGCATGAGAACAATTACTATCGGTATCTTTGAAAGAGAATTTGAAGAAAGTTGCCAAATTACAGGAACAAACCCGCCGATCATTGCAGAGAGAAGCGCTGGCAGGTGTTCTCCCCTTAGCTCATATGAAAGCCTAAACACCGCAATAGGAATCAGCGCAAGGAGAATTGATTGCAAGATTTTAAGACCTAAAATAGAGCCAAATATCCAATAAGTTGTGCCTAGCATGTACTCGTATAGTGGCATAAACACAAGCCTGCTAGAACCAACAACAAAAGAATTATCGTAATCTGGAAAGCCGGTTTGAGCAATAGCCTTTGCTTGTAAAAGTTCGAAATATGAAAAATCATCGCTAAAAAAATCAGCACTTACAAATACAGCTAACGATATCGCAAAAATCGAAATTGCCACCAAAAAGAGCAAAAAATAGATCTTTTTTTCATTCATTTAAGGATAGTAATCAGCCATGAATTTATATCTTTTGGAAAAGTTTATTAATAATCTTTGCGATTTCAAAAAAATAAGTAGTTTTTTATTTAAGTTTTTACTCAACTTTTTATTCACTTTACACTTGGTTTTTGGTAAAAATGTTTATCCAACTTTTTATTCAGCTTTTATTTGATTATCCAAAGACAATTTAACTTTTATTTTAAGACATGTGATTTATGTGGGTGTTAGGCAGGGTTTCGAAAAAAAATGGGGTGTTTAATTAAAAATAGTGGAAAATTAAAATCAGAAGCTAAAAGAAAGGCTCTGAGAAATACTACATGGGCCTGGCTTTTTGTGTTCTCTTTTATTCTAATCCTCTTATCAATAAACGTTGAGGCAGGGGCTACTTCAATAGGTGTTTTGCCCGCCGTCAAAAATTTTGATGACAGTAATTCCATTATAACAACAACTGTTTACGTTAGAAACTCTGGATCAGAAGATTATGAAGTTTCTGTTAGCACATCCGGGGAGCTTGCAGATTTTGCAACAGTATCTAAAAACAGCTTTGAGTCTAAATCTAAGACAGACACGCCAATTGAGTGCAAAATTGATACTTCTAAAACAGAACTATCCTACGGTCCAAATTCTCTATACATTAACTTCCTTGCAAGTCCAAAAGAATCTGCAGGCACGCAAAAGGAGCAAATAACAGCCCTTCCCGCAGTAACTGCAAGAATAACCATAAATGTTCCATACCCTGGAAGATATCTTGATCTTAGGTTAAGCTCAATCTCTACCGCCACCGAAGGGCTAATAGAGCCAACCCTCTTATACAGTAACATGGGCGAAGAAAAGATTAAAGAGTTAAGCTGTCAGGCAACAGTATTGGATGACACAAATAACAAAGTTATGGCAGAAATGCAAAAATCTAATATTCTTAAAGGAAGCTCTGGTGAGTTCGCATTCAAATTAAGAGGAGAGTTTAGCTCTGGCAATTATCCTCTTTATATTGTATGTAATTTTGATGGGGAAGAGAAAATATTTGAGGAGAACGTGAACATTATAGGAACAGCTGTTGAAGTTATTTCTGCAAGGATAGAAGATGGGATGTATAATGTTACTATAAAAAATAGAGGCAGAGCAAAGTATTCTATTGTATATGCAAAAGTCAAGTTAGTTGATGAAAACAATAATGAGATTGCTAGCTTCAATACGGTTCCTCACGAACTCACTGAATCTGAAACTATCAATTTAGAAGGTTTTTCAGGATTTGAGCCAGAAAAACTAAATGTAACAAAAGGAAAAATAATTTTAGAACTAAACTATGATTCCTTCCAATCAGAGCACGAGTTTTCATATGAGTCTGGATCAAAAGATGCCTCTAAACCCCCAAAAATTGCTGAGAATGGCGTGTGGTTTATTGTATTTATTGTGGCAGTTCTTTTAGTTGCATTCTTGATAGTTCGATCAATCGCAAAGAATAAGGATGAGTACTACTAAATCATATTCTAGATGAAATATATAATATGATAACATAAGATGAATATTAATTTTTTAGGAATTTACAAAAGCCTTGACTAAACCTCTAAATTCTAGTTGCCTAAATCTTACATAGGGCAAAAAAGGCCAAAAACTAAAAAATCAAACTTCACTATCAAGTTCAACTAAAAATCAAATTTTACTCTTTTTTTAAGAAAATAGCGATTGGAAAGCTTTTTAAAGAAATTGTCTTTCCCAAACCGATATAAGGGCTAGCAGGACAAAGCTCAATTAAAAAGATTCCTTAGAAAATAATATTGCAAAGGTGTAAGCAATACACCAATTGAGGGATAATACACATTGAGCTCTTTGAAAAGATTATTAAATAAAGCCGTTTTAAAATGTTTTTAGGTTGATATTTATGGCTGAAGTAAAACCCGTAGGCGTAGGAAGTATAAAAAAAGGAAGTTATGTTTTGATGGATGGAGAAGCTTGTAAGATAGTGGATCTTCAGGTTTCAAAGCCAGGGAAGCATGGGCACGCGAAGGTAAGAATGACTGCTGTCGGCATATTAGATGACAAAAAAAGGATAGCTGTAATGCCTGCTCACGATAACATAGATGTTCCTATAATTGAGAAAAGAAATGCCCAAATACTTTCAGTAAGCCAAAATGTTGCTAATGTCATGGATTCCGAAACCTTCGAAACATTTGATATGGAGATTCCAGAAGACTTAAAGGACTCATGTAAAGAAGGTAGCATAGTGCTTTATTGGGATGTAATGGGAAAAAGAGTAATGAAGCAAAGCAAAGGAGATCAAGCTTAATATTTTTATTCAGGTAGAGTCTTTATTCAGGCAGAAAAAGTATTAAATAATAATCGGTGATTAATAATGTCAAAATTTCCAGAGGCCGAAGCAAGGCTTTTTAAGAATGTGTTTGTTTGTAAGGTTTGTAAGTCCAAGATAAAGGCGCCTGTACTTAAGGTTTTGTCTGGACGGGTAAAATGCCGAAAGTGCGGGTCAAGCAAGCTAAGACCAGTTAGAAAGAAGTAAACCTTAAGATATTTCCTTTTTATCTTTTTTACACTATTTTATTTACATTTCTTAAAAACACTTGGATTGTTTTTAAAGATTCTAATTGCACACCTGAGCTCTTTACCGTGAGTTCTTTACAATGGACTCTTTAGAAATATCTTTTCTTCGAAAACCAAAAGCAAACTTTTAAATATATTACACAAAAAATAAAGCTCCATGGTTACAGATTGGTTCTTAATGGAATTTTTAAAACAGTTTGTAACAACGATTCGTTAAGAGTATGAGATTCGTTAGAAGCGTAGTACTATTACAAGTTCGGCTCTGTCTGTAAATTTTTGAGTGGCTTGTGACTTTTGTGTGATTTAACTAAACTTGATATAAAGGTGTTATAATGGCTTTGGAAAACGTTTTTTTGGCAATACTAAATTATTTATCGGCAAATTTAGAGATGGTGATCAACTATGCATTTTTGGCGTTAATAATGATCATTTTGATTGTATTCATCTCAAAAAACAAAAAAAAGGTTTCAGTTGAGAAGTTTTTATGGTACTTTATCTATTTCGTTATGTATAGAACAAAAAGAGGTCTTAAGCTAATAGACAATATTGCAAAAAATCACAAAAGAATTGTTAAGGTTTTTGCAATCTCTGGTGTTATTGCAGGATTTATTGGCATGGGATTTATCACAGTCTTTTTTGTTAAGGGCTTTATCGATTTTCTGCTTTCTGCATTGAACCTTTTGCCCAGCTACGTGTCTCCCATGGCCCTGGTTTTGCCATTTCCAGTAAAAGGTGCTGTATTTGTTCCACCAATTTATTGGATTCTTTCAATAATCGTCTTGGCTGTTTTTCATGAAGGCGCACACGGCATCGTAGCAAGGAGAAATAAAATAAAGCTTCATTCAACAGGTTTTGCTATCCTTGGAATAATTGCACCAATTCTTCCCGCAGCATTTGTCGAGCCTGACGAAAAGAATCTACAAAGGAAAAATGCCTGGCAACAGATTGAAATGTACTCTGCAGGGCCATTTGCAAACATAATCTTATTTGGAATATTCTTTCTGCTCTTTTCCCTAATCTCTGCTTACATTTTGGCACCAATGAATGTGGCATATCAGCCAATGGCAAACTTAATGTATACCTATGATTCTGTAGAGTTTGTAGATTACTTCGAGAAAGATTATTCGCCTGCTTATCTAAATTCAATTCCGGTGAACGCCACTTATGTCAGAATAAATGGCTTGCCTATCTTTGAAGCTGGTAAGAATAACTTTGAAAGCATCCTGTCAGGCTCAAAGCCTGGCGATGTGATAGCTCTTGAAAGCGAGAATGGCAGTGTCTATAATGTAGTTTTGTCTGTGCATCCCCAAGTTTTAAAATCAAACCCCCAAGACGCTTCGCAAGGTCCGGGATTTTTAGGGGTAACACTTAGGTATTCAGGTGAGGAATTTAGCTTTGGAAATACATTTAAAGATATCGCAGTGAAATTCATGATGGGGCTGTTCTTCTGGCTAGCACTTTTAAATATTGGTGTTGGATTGTTTAACTTGCTTCCTATGGGGCCACTTGATGGAGGAAGAATCTTATTAACCACCTTTATAAAATTCTTTGGAGAAGAAAAAGGTAAGAAAATAAACAAAGCAGTTACTTGGGTACTTTTCGTTATGTTTTTATTATTGTTATTATCTTCTTTTATGTAAAATGATAACGATTATTTGCATAGAACCTGAAGTTGCCGGAAATCTGGGTGCCATAGCTAGGGTGATGGGCAACTTTGGCTTTGAAAACCTTTGTGTTATAAATCCTGCCTTTCGTTTAGATAACGGCCAGCTGGTTGCCAGGGCAAAGCACGCTTATTCTATCATTGAAAAAGCCAAGGTGCTCAAAATTAGAACTAAAGATATTTTTCCTACCTTAAAAAAGGAGTTTGATTATCTAGTGGGGACTACTGCAATGGTTGGCACGGATTTCAATCTTACAAGAAGTCCAGTTTCTGCAGAGACCCTAGCTCTAAAAATACTTGGCAAACATACGCTAAGTGACTTAAACGTTGGACTGATCTTAGGAAGAGAAGGTAGTGGTCTTTTTAATCTCGAAATAAAAAGCTGTGATTTCGTTGTTTCAATTCCTGCCTCAACTAATTATCCAACGCTAAACATAAGCCATGCACTTTCTATTCTTTTGTATGAGCTTTTCAAGGAAAAAACAAGGCTCATCGAAAAAAACTCAATGAAAAAACAAGCACATAACTTGAATAGTAAAGAAATAAATAGCAAAACAAGTATTTCGCACATCTCTTTTGCATCGGGGGCTGAAAAAGATAATCTAGTAAAAAGGTACTCAGAGCTGATAAATGCACTTGAATTTGAAACAGCATCCAAAAAAAACACCCAAATAAGTGCTTTCAGGCGTATTGTAGGCAAATCCTTTTTCACAAAGCGCGAAGTATATATCTTACATGGTTTTATATCTAAAGTATTAGAAAAGATTAAGACCAAAAAATAAAAATATAGTTTTTCAAAGACTTCTCTTAAGTTTCATCTTTTTCCTCATTTTAAATTTTCCTCATTTTAAAATGAATAAAAAATATTATATATGCTCAAATTGTTTTTTTAAGTGGGAGGATTTGGTGGTTTTTATGAACAAAGAAGAGCAATTTATCTTGTGGTTTGATCAAATTTCTATAGATGACATTAAATACGTTGGCGGTAAAAATGCTTCATTGGGGGAAATGTATTCTAATCTTATAAAAAAAGGAGTAAATGTCCCAAACGGCTTTGCGCTGACAGCAAAGGCTTATTTTGATTTTATTGAACAAACCGGAATAAAAGACAAAATAAACCAGATTGTACAAAGCATAGATGTTACAAATATGGAAGACCTCTCCAAAAAAGGTCATGAAATAAGGTCGATAATAAGAACAACCCCTCTACCTGAACACATTGCGAACGAAGTGAAAACCGCTTATTATCATCTTTGTTTACAATATGGTGAAAACACAGATGTTGCTGTCAGGTCAAGCGCTACTGCTGAAGACCTTCCTGATGCATCTTTTGCAGGCCAGCAGGAAACCTATCTAAACATAAGAGGAAACGAAGCAATAATAGATGCAGTAAGAAATTGTATAGCATCTCTTTTCACAAATAGGGCGATATCATATAGGTCAAATATGGGTTTTGATCAAACATCCATTGCACTTTCTGTTGGTATTCAAAAGATGGTGCGATCTGATGCTGGCACCTCAGGAGTATTGTTCACAATAGATACTGAAACAGGCTTTGATGATGTGGTTTTCATAACTGCAATCTATGGGCTTGGGGAAAATATCGTTCAAGGAAAAGTAAATCCTGATGAGTACTACGTTTTTGAGCCGACCCTAAAACAAGGATATCCTGCAATCATCTCGAAAAAGCTTGGTTCAAAGGATTTAAGAATGGTATATTCGCTTGACGGTAAATCCACTACAAAAGACATTTCAGTTCCTATCGAAGAGCGTAGAAGGTTTGCTCTCTCAGACTCTGAGGTTCTAACACTTGCCAAGTGGGGTGTAATTGTTGAAGAGCATTACAGCACAAAAAAAGGCAGGAAATGCCCTATGGATATTGAGTGGGCAAAAGATGGCTTCACAAACCAGCTCTATATAGTGCAAGCAAGACCTGAAACAGTACAATCCAACAAAAACAAAAACGTAATTGAAAAATATATTCTCAAAAGTAAAAGTAATGTGCTTTGTAAAGGTAAAAGTGTGGGAAACAAAATAGGGCAGGGGCTTGCAAAAATCATCAAAACTCCTGCTGAAATTAATAGGTTTAATCAGGGGGAGATCCTTGTAACAGAAATGACAGACCCTGACTGGAACCCAATAATGAAACTTGCATCAGCAGTCGTAACAAACAAAGGCGGTAGAACGTGCCATGCTGCAATCGTATCAAGAGAATTGGGAATCCCTTGTGTAGTAGGAACTGAGAATGGAACTAATAAGATTCCAAACGGGGTTAACGTAACTGTAGACTGCTCATCAGGAGACGATGGCTATGTTTATGATGGAAAGCTTCCCTTTGAAATTGAAAAAAACGATGTATCAAATATTCCCCAAACAAAAACAAAGATAATGATAAACATAGGAAATCCAGATTTAGCATTTACATATCACAATCTGCCACTTGATGGTGTTGGGCTTGTAAGAGAGGAATTCATTGTCAATTCACTTATACAAGTTCATCCTCTGGCTCTTTTGCATTATGATAAGGTGGAAGATGAAAATGTAAGAAAACAGATTGACGAAATAACATACGGATACAAAAATAAGGCTGATTATTTTAAAGATGTCCTTTCCTATGGAATAGGAATGATTGCAGCTGCCTTCTATCCAAAACCTGTTATTGTAAGATTATCTGACTTTAAATCAAATGAGTATTCAAATCTAATTGGTGGAAAACATTTTGAGCCCAAAGAAGAAAACCCTATGATAGGCTGGAGAGGGGCATCAAGATATTATCACAAGAACTATAAGGATGCCTTCGCATTAGAATGCCAAGCACTTCTAAAAGTAAGAAATGAAATGGGGCTAAAAAACATGATGGTGATGGTGCCTTTCTGTAGAACACTTGAAGAAGGAAGGCTAATCATTTCAGAGCTTAGAAATAACGGCCTTGTACAGGGTGACGAAGGGCTTAAGATATACGCGATGTGTGAGGTTCCTTCAAATGTAATCCTTGCTGACGAGTTCCTTGATATTTTCGATGGATTTAGCATAGGCAGTAACGACCTAACACAACTTGCATTAGGGCTGGATAGAGATTCTGGAATGCTTTCAAGTCTTTATGATGAAAGAAACCCTGCCGTTCTAAAGCTGGTTAAACAGGTGATAGATGTTGCTAAAAATAAAGGAAAATACATTGGAATATGTGGCCAAGCACCATCTGACCATGAGGAATTTGCAGAGTTTTTAGTTGAAGCAGGCATAGATTCAATTTCTTTAAACCCAGATGTTGCACTAAAGACAAAAATTTTGATTGCAAAAAAAGAAAAGGAATTATCAGAAAGGGCCGATTTTTAGAAATATATTAAAACGGCTAACATGACTTTTCAAGTAGGTGTTTAAATTGTACGAGCATAGATTACTTTCAAAAAATGGCAGGTCAATGCTTTTGGCATATGACCAAGGAATGGAGCATGGACCTATTGATTTCAACCTTTGGAATTGTAATCCTCAAAACATATTTAATCTTGCTAGGGAAACTGGGCTTAATGGCGTGATTGTCCTTCCTGGGATTGCCGAAAAATATCATAATAAATTTGGATTATTTAACAACTTAAAGCTTGTAGTAAAAATAAACGCTAGATCAAGTCTATACCCTTCAGATGACCCCTATTCACCAATGCTTTGCAGTGTTTCAAGAGCAGTATCTTTAGGTGCTAAAGCGATAGGATACACCATTTATCCTGGAAGTAAATATGAAGCAAGGATGTTTAAAGAATTCTCAAAAGTAGTAGAAGATGCTCATAAACATAGAATCCCTGTAATTGCCTGGATGTATCCTAGGGGGTCGGGCATAATTGATGAAGTTTCAACCACGAACACAGCATATGCTGCAAGAATAGGGCTTGAGCTTGGAGCAGATATGCTCAAAATAAAATACAATGGCGATAAAGATGGGCTAAAATGGGCTATAGCCAATTCAGGTAAAGCAAAAGTTTTGATTGCAGGCGGAATAAAAACAGATGGGGATGAAAGCTTCCTATGTACAATTAAAGAAGTAATTGATGCTGGGGTAGCAGGGCTTGCTATTGGTAGAAATTTCTGGCAACACAAAAATCCTAAGCAAATAATTAGCGCAGCAAAGTCAATTGTATACGATAGCAAAACAGTTGAAGAGGCGCTTTCTTTTATAAAAAAAAATTGAGAAATAGCCAATTCACAGGGATTCACGAGATCAAAAAAGCTATAGCACAAACGACTAACACGATTCTTAGCTAAAGTATAATTAAGTTATTTTTTTAGCCGATTTTCAAAACAAATAAATAACTAACGATACGTCCCCTACTAAAATGAAAAAGAATTACCTTTTAGCCGTTATCAAGATGTTAAGGCCTGAACAATGGTACAAAAATATCCTTATATTCATTCCCTTAGTTTTCTCAAGAAATCTTTTCAATAAAGAAATGTTCATTATAACAACAATGGGTTTTTTTGTCCTTTGTATGGCCTCTTCGGCAAATTACATAATAAACGATATTATTGATAAAAAAAGAGATCTAAAGCATCCTGAGAAAAACAAAAGGGCGATTGCATCTGGAGTTGTCTCAGTGCCCATTGCATTATTGTTTGGAGTGATATTTTTTTTATTATCTTTGGCTTTTGCGTACAATCTTTCTAGGCCATTCTTTGCTTGCCTAATAGCAATAATCACGATTACAACTTCGTATAGCCTTGGTCTTAAAAACATAATCTTTTTGGATAATATTTTGATAAGCTCTAACTTTGTATTAAGAACCATAAGTGGAATCTTTTTGCTTGCTGTGGATATGTCTTATTGGGTAATTCTTGTCATATTCTTTTTAGCAAGCTACCTTGTATATTCAAAAAGATTAGGCGATCTTGCCATAAAGCAAGAAATAGGAAACCATAAACTTGTTCTAAACGAGTATTCAAAGATTGATTTAAATCCAATTATTGTAGGAAATATGCTTGTAATTTTTGTATTATATTCATTATACTGCATCTCTACTAAAGTAGCTATGATTTTTACCCTGCCGATAGTGCTTCATGGGATATATAGACATTATTACATTAGCCAAACAAATAAAAAGATAGCAAGGAAAAATGAGTTGATTTTTTTTGATTTGGGAATCTTAATTTCATTACTTTTATTTGTTTTGGCTTCAGTGTATATCCTCTATTTTTTATAACAAACAGAAATTTAAGAACTTTTTGAAAAAAAAAAATACAAATACAAAAGATTCTCATTACCTAATGTTTAGTATCAAAATGTTAATTTAACTTACCTTGCATAAATTAAACAATAAAGAGTCAGTTTAAATATAATTTTAAATATGTTTTATCAAATGTTAAACAAATACTGATCAAATGTTAAACAAACACTGTTTAATTCAAATATTGATTTCATGAATCCGTCATTCGCATACTTTGGTCAATAGAAAAGCATACCTCGTGTTTCAACACGAGGACTTGGTACGCTTTTTTGTAATCAACAACCTCGCTGAATACAGCACATGCTTTTATATTACCAACATACCTCGCCCTTTAGGGTGAGGTTGTTGATTTTTCAAGCCAAAGTAAGAACAGACGGATTCATGGACGTAAAACCTCGACTATTCACGAGATACTTCGGCATTTATACCGAGGTTTTTCATTTTGATGTCAAATGAAAAAAATAAAATTAATAGATAAAAACACCAAAAAAAAGAGTAAACAGATTCAGACTGTTTTGATAGCTTACCCTCCGGTAGGGCTTTTTATGCGAGGAGAAGACCGGTGCCAAAGCGAAATAGAAGAAAGCTCTGCAACTGTTCCAAGAACGCCAATTGACGCAACTTGCATAGCAGGAGTTTTGAAAAGCAAAGGAATAAAATGTTACTTTAAAGACTATGCATTAGAAAAACAATCATGGAAAGACTTTAGAGCTGACTTAAAAAAGCTAAGTCCCAATGTTCTCATAATAAGCACAACAAATGCAACCATTTTAAAAGACGTTATAGCGCTTAAAGTCGCAAAAGAAATAAGCCCCAAAATCATTACGATAATGAAAGGCGCATTATTTTTTAGCCTTCCCAAAAAAATACTGAGCTTGCCTGAATTTAAACATCTTGACATAGCTATTAGAAAGGAAGCAGATACAGTTATCTCTGATTTAATTGATGCACTAAACAAAAGCACAGGTAATATCACCACATCGCTTTCTAAAGTTAATGGAATCATCTACAAAGGCAAAAAAGGCTGGATCCAAACAGATTTTGGCAAATTTCTAAAAAATTTAGATGAGCTTCCATTCCCAGATTTAACTATCTGCAATAACTCCTTATATATAAACCCTGAAACAGGCAATATGTTAACCACAATAGAAACAAGCAGAGGCTGTCCGTTCTCATGCTATTATTGCCTGACACCAATAATCTCTGGAAGAATTCCAAGATACAAAAGCGCTAAAAGGATAGTTGATGAAATAGAGCATTGTATTAGAGAGCACAATATAAAAGAATTCTTCTTCAAAGCAGATACGTTTACAGTAAATAAAAAAAATGTAATTGAAACATGCAAAGAAATACTAAAAAGAAAATTGAAAATATCATTTGTCGCAAACTCTCGAACAGATACAATCGATGAAGAAATGATTTTTTGGATGAAAAAAGCAGGATGTAAAATAATTGCATTTGGAATAGAATGTGGAACAAATAGGCAAAAAGAACAGATAAAAAAGGGATCAAAAATCTCAGATGACCTAAAAGCAGTAGCACTATGCAAAAAGCACAAAATCAAAATCTATGGGTTTTTCATGATAGGCTTTCCAAATGAAACTATAAAGGATATAAACGCCACCATCAAATTCATGTATAAGCTAGATTGTGATTTTGTAGAGCTTCATATAGCAACGCCTTTTATCGGAACCGAATTATACGAGCAATCTAAGGCTTTTGGCTTAATATCTAATGAAAAAGAAATATTTGGGCACAGCTACTTCTCAAGTCCCGCAATAGGAACAAAATACATAAGCGCGAAAAAACTAAAGGAAATACGAAAAAAAGCACTAAGAAAGTATCATTTAAGACTAAAATATATCCTTAAAAAGATTCTATCAATAAAAAGCCTTCGTCAGCTAAAAAATTACACAAAATATGGCCTAAGACTATTAAAAAATACAAAACAATAAAAGGGAGGAACACTAAAGGAAATAAAAAAAGCATGACCCTAAAGATAAAAAATTAAGCCCGCTAGGCTTACCTGCTTTTGCAAAACAGCAAAAATAGTTTATCCTAAAAACCCAAGTAATCAAAAATGAGCGCTTCAGGCCAAAAATTTAAAAAAGATCTAAGTGAAGAAAAAGACAGTCAATTCTCTAAGCCCTCTTCAAAAACGAAAAAGCCAAAATCCCATACACTTCTCGCTGTAAGGATTACAAACATAATTCTTCTATGCATATTCTTTTCGTTTTTCTTAAACACTAATTATCTCTCTTGGGATGAAGCCTGTTACATCTCAAATTCATTTAGAATCCTTGGAAAAACTACAATATTTGAACAATTCAGGCCCCAGCTAATCTCGATTTTAGGAATATTTTTTGGGTACAACATTCTAATCCATAAACTCTTCGCATTTGCCTTAATCCCTGCATTATATCTCACAATTTCTTTAATCCTTCAAAAATCCATAGGTGAAAAATACAAAAATCACCTGCTGTTCTATGAAACATTCCTACTATTCTCTTTTATAACATTTACGCCACTATACGAGCTAACAGGGCTTTTCCTAGTAGAGCTTTTTTCAGTAATAATCTCCTTTTTTACAATAATCTTACTATCAAAGGTCGAGTTAAACTCAATCAATACTAAAAACTATCCGCTCGCTCTATTCTCAGGCATAGTCTTTACCTTGCTCTGCTTCGCCAGATACCCTTACTTCCTTTTTCTTCCAGTACTAATTGGATACTTTGCTTTGTTTGGTAAAAAAAACAAATGGAAATTGATTTTAAATTTTGTAATAGGTTTTCTAGTCACCTTTTGCCTCTTATGGTTTTTCTACAGATTTTTTTTAGGCATAAGGCTTTTCAACTCATTTATTAATGGTTTTTTGGCGGTAGAAAACGAATTCGCTTATCTATATTCTGAAGGATTTTTTTACTATATAACTTCTCTAAAAGAGATTTCCTTAACATTCTTAATAATGCTCATTTTAGCCATCGCAGATCTCTTTTATATCCTAATAGCAAAATTCCTATTGAAAAAAGAGCATTTGGATAACAAAATCCAAAGGCTCAGACTTCTTCTTATTATATTTTTCATAGTAAACCTTTTTGCATACAGCGTTTTAACCCACAAAGAAATAAGATTTCTGATGTATATGTTTTTTTACTTAATCTGCCATTTTTCGATTCTTATGAGTAGAATGGCGATTTTTTTAAGAAAAAGAGGGATGATCAAAAAGGCTTTAGGCAACATAATTACACTAGTCCTTTTGAGTGCAATCTTGTTATCATTATCACTTACATTTATAGTAAACTTCGATGAAATTTCAACCATCTCAAAAAATGTAAAAGCAAATAATAACATAAAAGATTACAATCTTGAAGAAAAGCAAGGTTATGTATTCTTTGTACCTGACCCAAGATATTCTCTAATGAACCCTGATAAAAAGATAAACCCAATCTACGCAAGTTCACAGCAATTACACTGGCAGGTAGATTCCTATCTTAATAATAATGATAGATTAATAGAAGAAGGTTATTTTGATGCGCCGTGTGCAGTTTTTATATATGATA
>CAZTMQ010000015.1:0-19835 GCA_964615385.1 uncultured Methanosarcinales archaeon | reverse complement strand
TTTCAACGCAAGGACTCGGTACGCTTTTTTGTAATCAACAACCTCGCTGAATGCAGCGCATGCTTTTATATTACCAACATACCTCGCCCTTTAGGATGAGGTTGTTGATTTTTCAAGCCGAAAGTTTGAATAGACGGATTCACTTAACGATTAACCTCAACTATTCACGAGATATCTCGGCATTTATGCCGAGGTTTTTCATTGATTAGTAGATGCTTTATGAATCTTTAATAGCTTAAATTACAACTAAATTGCTACAACTAAATTGCTACAACTAAATTGATCAGCAACCCAAATTAAAAAGTTTTAATAATACCCTAAAACTCTAAACAATTATGTTATGCCTTGGAATTGAATCAACAGCCCATACATTTGGTGTAGGAATAGTATCAAGTGAAAAATTGGTTCTTTCAAACGAAAAAGTCTCTTATAAGACCCAAACAGGCGGGATGATCCCTGCTAAAGTTGCAGATTTTTTAGTAGAAAACTGCCAAATCCCTTTTCACGATGCTTTAAAAAAGGCAAAGCTCTCTATTAAAGACATAGACCTTATATCATTCTCTCAAGGGCCAGGGATGGGCCACTCCTTAAGGGTCGGAGCCGTCTTTGCAAGAGCACTCTCATCAAGATACAATATCCCAATAATTGGAGTTAACCATTGTATTGCTCATCTTGAAATAGGAAAGATGCTCACAAGCGCAAAAGACCCAGTACTACTTTACACATCTGGTGCAAATACTCAAATCATTGCATTTGAAGGGGGAAAATACAGGATATTTGGCGAGTCTATTGATATGGGTGTGGGAAACTTTATTGATGCCTTTGCCCGCTACATGAATCTTGGCTTTCCCGGTGGGCCAAAAGTAGAAGAGCTTGCAAAAAAAGGAAAGGATTACATTCCCTTGCCATATGTGGTAAAAGGCATGGATGTTTCTTTTGGTGGAATACTAACAAACCTAAAAAAGAAGTATGACTCAAAAAGATACACAAAAGAAAATCTGTGCTTTAGCATGCAAGAAACAGTCTTTGCAATGCTTTTAGAAGTAAGCGAAAGGGCAATGGCACACTGCGAAAAGGATGAGCTTTTGCTAGGTGGAGGGGTTGCCTGTAACAGCCGGCTTTCGGAAATGGCAAAAATAATGTGCAAAGAAAGAGGCGCAAAATGTTTTATTTTAGAAAACCAATACAACGTTGATAACCCTGCAATGATTGCTTGGCTTGGCTTAAAAGAGCATCTTTTGGGAAGAAGGCAGGACATATCTCAAACCCAGATAAGGCCATACTGGAGAACCGATGAAGTATAACTCGTTTTGCAAAGGTTAATATACCCTTTCTTTTTCTAAAATTAGCTGATGGCAAATAAAAAAACTCTAAAGGAAAGCCCAAAATCAAACAGATATAAAAACCTTGATATAAAATATGACCTCTTAGAGATTGCAGGCTTTTTCAAAAGCCACCTCCTAACCACAATAACATTATTATTTATAATAATTGTTGTGAGTTCGCTTTTCGTATTTGAAAACCTTATATTTAAATCCATTATTGACGAGTCAACAAACTTCTCTTTAGGGCTTATATCAAAGGATGCCTTTTATTCTACAATCCTTTTTCTATCATTCTTTTTAGTTTTAATCTTCTTAATCAAAAGTGTAGGAAATTGGCTTAGAATTCATCTCTTAAACAGCCTTGAGGTAAAGGTAATAGCACAGCTAAAAAGAAAGTACTTTAACCATATCATAAGACTGGATTACGATTTTTTCACATCAAACAGAATAGGTTCAATAATCTCTAAGATAACTAGAAGCGGTGGTGCAATTGAGCGTTTTGTAGATGTTTTCGTTTTCAACTTCATCCCTTTGATAGTCAGCTTGATAGCAGCGGCAATATCATTAATCTCATTAGGGTTAAGCTATATTTTCCTACTTTTAGTAACCTTCATAATTTTCATTACTATAAGCTTATACATCCAAAAAAAGCAAAATCAAGCTAACTCAACAGCCAATGAAAGAGAGGATATAGAAAAAGGGGAGATAAGCGATTACCTTGCAAACGTCGAGTCAATAAAATACTTTGGAAAAGAAGACTACATAAAAAAGAAGTTTTTCATTACAAGTGAAAATACAAAATTCGCCTTCCTTAAATTCTGGAATTACTTTAGATGGTCATCCTTCTTTCAAAACCTCGTACTTGGGCTTGGTACCCTTGCCTTAATACTTCTAACCCTCTCTGATTTCATAGCAGGCGTTATTACTGTGGGGACAATAGTCTTTGTTTATTCTACCTTCCAACGGCTCTTATTGCCCCTTTATGAGTTCATCCATGGCGTAAGAGGGTATTACAGATCGCTAGCAGACCTCGACCCACTCTTTAAGTATGGCAAAATCCCAAACCTTGTAAAAGATACCAAAAGCGCAAGGGACTACAAGGTAAAATTTGGCGAAGTTGAGTTCAAGGATATTACATTTAGTTATGCAAATAAAAAGATATTTGAGAACTTTTCACTTAAGGTGCCTAAAAACAAAAAGGTTGCATTGGTAGGCCACTCCGGAAGCGGGAAAACTACCCTTGTAAAATTATTGTATCGGCTTTATGATGTAGATAGTGGCGCAATTGAGATTGATGGAATAAACATCAAAGGCTTTAAGCAAGAAGCCCTGAGAAGAGAATTAAGCATAGTGCCTCAAGAATGCATATTATTTAACGATACTATCTATAACAACATCCTATTTTCAAATCCATCTGCATCAAAAAAAGAGGTTATGAATGCAATTAAAGTAGCAAACCTTTATGAGTTAATTGATTCGCTTCCCTTCAAGGAAGATACAATCGTTGGGGAAAAGGGAGTAAAATTATCTGGCGGAGAAAAGCAAAGGGTTTCAATAGCAAGAGCAGTACTCGCAAAAAAGGAGATTCTTATTTTGGATGAAGCAACCTCATCACTTGACTCACAAACGGAGCTTGAGATAAAGGATGCCTTAGAAAAACTAATGAGAAATAAGACCACTATCATCATTGCTCATAGGCTTTCAACCATTATGAACTCAGACATAATAGTTGTAATGAAAAAGGGAAAGATTGTTCAGATGGGAAAACATAGCGAGCTAATCAAGCAATCAGGAGAATACAAAAAGCTTTGGAACATCCAAAAGGGCGGATATATTGCAGAGTGAACACCAATAACTTTCTTACTAAATAATTGTTGCAAACCCAATCGCCTTGTTTAATTGCTATAAATTCATCTAAATGCCCTTTTATTAACAATCGTTAATTTTAAATATAACCTCTTATTTTCTATTAAAATAATGAGCGAAATAATGTTGCGTCCAGAAGTAGAAACCTGGTATATACTCCCCTTCATAAAAAAATCAGTTACACTCTGGTTAAAATCCAAAGGCTATAAGCAAACAGAAATCTCTGATTTCATGGGCATAACCCCTGCATCAGTAAGCCTTTATTGCTCTGGAAAAAGGGCAAGCGCAATAGAAACAGAGTGTAAGAAGATAGCAGATTTCATATCTAATTTGGTTTCAAAAGAATTAGCATCACAAAGGTCGCTAACACCTAAAAAGATATACACTACAATCGCAAAGACTCTTCAAGTAATCGAGGCAAAAGGGCTTGTTTGCGAAATTCATAAATCCCTTTCAAAGGATAATTTTTGCATAATAAAAGATAAAGAGTTTAGCTAATAATGGTGGTTAAATTGAAAATCTATGCTGATAATGCATCAACAACAAAAATCGATCCAAAAGTGTTAGAGGAAATGCTTCCTTTTTTAAAAGAAGACTATGGAAACCCTTCTTCGCTTCACTCAAAAGGGCTATTTGCCCAAAGATCAGTGGAAAATGCAAGGCAAATAATCGCTAATTCCCTTGGTGCAAACCCTGAGGAAATAATATTCACTTCTGGTGCAACCGAATCAGATAACATCGCAATTAAAGGAATTGTTTATGCAAACAAGGATAGTGCTAAAAAAAAGATAATCACTACAAAAATTGAGCATGATGCAGTGCTAAAAACCGTCGAACAGCTGTCCTTAGAAGGGTTTGAAACAGTCTTTCTAAACGTAGATAAAGAAGGTTTTGTAAAACTAGAGGAGCTAAAAAAAGCCCTTGATGAGAAAACCCTTTTAGTGTCAATAATTCATGCAAATAACGAGATAGGAACAATCCAAAATATAAAAGAAATTAGCAAGTTATGCCACGAAGCTGGAGCAATATTTCATACTGATGCAACCCAATCGTTTACTAAGATTCCAATAAACGTGAAAGAGTTAGGTATTGATTTAATGACGATGAATGCCCACAAGCTTCATGGCCCAAAAGGGGTTGGCGCGCTTTACATAAAGCAAGGAATAAAAATAAAGCCTTTGTTTGCTGGGGGTGGACAGGAAGTAAAGATCCGTTCAGGGACCCACAATGTTCCAGCAATTGTAGGCTTTGGAAAGGCTGTAGAGATTCAAATAAAAGAAATGGAAAAAAACGGCAATTACATAAAATCTTTAAGGGATAAACTGTATTTGATGCTTTCAAAAATAGAAGGGTCAAACCTTAATGGCCCAAACGACTTCTCAAAAGAAAAGAGGCTTGTAAATAATCTAAACATGAGGTTTAGCGGAGTTGAAGGGGAAGCAATGCTTTTAAGGCTTGATGATTTAGGGGTAATGGTATCAACTGCAAGTGCCTGTTCCTCTCAAAGTCTTAAGCCAAGCCATGTACTGATGGCGTGTGGGCTTTCCCATGAAGAGGCGCATGGTTCACTTAGATTTTCATTATCAAAGTTCAACCTTGAATCAGAGCTTTTTGTAATCGCAAGTTCTGTTGAGAAGGTAGTTTCAGATTTAAGGGAATTAAGCCCACTTGTTGGCCTAAGAAAACAAAAGGTGAAATAAAAATGGCACTCGATTATACCGAAAAAGTAATAGAGCTTTTTAGAAACCCTAAAAACGTTGGTGAGCTTGACGTATTTGATGTAGAAGTAAAGGAAGGTAGCCCTGCGTGCGGAGACCTTTTACAGCTTCAGTTAAAAATAGACCAAAACTCAAGGATAATAGATGACATTAAATTCAAATCCTTTGGCTGTGCATCAAACATCGCAACAGCATCAATTGTAACAGAAATGGCAAAAGGCAAAAATATTGATGAGGCTGAAAAAATTAGTTGGCAGGATGCAACAAAAGAGCTTGGAGGGCTTCCAAATGTAAAGGTTCACTGCTCAGTTTTAGCAGTTGATGCCTTAAAGCTTGCAATAGAAAAATATAAGATTAAGGAAGGGCTACTAAAAATAGATGAAAAGGCAATAACAAAGGATTTCATATTATCAAAGCTAAGCCATGTTATCGATCCAGCAAGAGGCACAGATATTGTTAGGCTTAAGTATGTGTTATATGTGGGTGTAGAACCATCAAAAGAAGATAGCAAAAAAGTAGATGTATTAATTCAGCTAAGCCACCCTCAAGACCTTGATTATGAAGAAAACATCAAAGAAGAGATATTAGAGAAACTTGAGTACATTCCTAACATACAAGCTATTAAAATAGAATTCTTGACCCATTCAATAAACTAATACTTAAGCAAAAAGAATCATTAGAGTTAAAAAGGTGTTTTATTTGGCAAAAGAAAATCACACTGAAGCTAACAGTTCTATTACAAAAGAAGATGTGTTAAGCGCATTAAGAGAGGTATATGACCCCGAGATTCCCTTAAATGTAGTTGACCTTGGAATGATATATGATGCATCAATCAATGGTAAAAAGATATCAGTTCTTATGACACTTACCTCGCCAATGTGCCCTATGGGCTCATACATTCAGATGCTTGTTGAGCAGGCATTAGAAAAATCCTTTAAAGGCTATGAATTAGAGGTAAAGCTTACATTTGACCCTCCATGGACTCCCGATAGAATAAACGTGGAAAAAAGAAATGATTTAGGAATATAGCGATTTCTCAAAGATTTTAATAACAGGGCTTAAAAACACCATAGAAAGTTTTATAAAATATCCTTTTTTGCTATTAACCTGGTCATGCCGACTTAGCTCAGCCTGGTCAGAGCGCTAGACTCATAAGATAAGGAATTAAAAGGATTTTGCTCTAATTAGGATTTTAGAGTCTTTAGATATCTTTCAAATCTGGGATATCTAGAGGTCCGGGGTTCAAAGCCCCGAGTCGGCATCCCTTTTTTAAAGAAGTAAATCGCTAATTGACCTGTTCCTTTTCACCCATCAGAGCTTTAATTTCATCTTCTTTTAGTTCTCGCCATCTCCCCGATTTAAGATTACCTAAAGAAATAGGCCCAATTGCAACCCTTTTAAGCTCATCAACATAAAATCCTAATCCCTTAAATATCCTTTTAACAATCTTATTTCGCCCTTCATGAACACCAATCTCAACATGTGTTTTATTTATTAGCCTTGCAAACTCTACCTTAACAGGTCCATCCTTTAGCATAACCTTGCCTTTAAGCTTTCTTATTTCATCTTCCCCAACCCTTTGATTTAGCTTCGCCCTATAAACCTTCACAAGCTCATAACGTGGATGCATTACCCTGTTTGCAAAATCTCCATCGTTAGTAAGAAGAATAAGTCCCTCCGCATCAAAATCAAGCCTTCCAACAGGAAAGATTCTTTCATCAATCCTATTAAAAAAATTCATAACAGTCTTCCTCTTAAAAGGGTCGCTAAGTGTTGTTAAGACATGCTTTGGTTTGTTAAAAGCAATATATCTTTTTTGTGCAAAATCTATCTTTCTTCTCAAAACATAAATAGAATCCTTTTCAGGGTCTGCTTTTTCTCCAATCTTTGCAACATGGTCATTTACCTTTACCTTGCCACCTATTATAAGCTCTTCAGCCTTTCTTCGGGAGCAAAAACCTGCATTTGAAATAAGCTTTTGAATTCTCTCTTGTGCCATAACAATCAAATAGTAAGCCAGAGATTATAAAACTTTGCCAAAACAATAACTTTAAGAAAAGAAATCTATTAACAGTTTACCATATGATTTCAAAAACAGGCTCAAATTTTGATATAATTATAGTTACAGCGGAATACTATGAAGATCATCCGCTTTCTCCTTCCGGAGTGCTGGCTAGGGTTTTAGATGCGTCAGGATTTAGTGTTGGAATAATAGAAAAGCCACAAGATAAAGAGAGCATAACTAGGCTTGGAAGGCCAAATTTGGCATTCTGCGTAACTGCTGGCTCAATAGATAGTATGCTAAATAATTATACACCTCTAAAGAGGAAAAGGCTGTTAGATAAATACTCTAATGCAACAAAGATGCCTGATAGGGCAATAATAGTCTATTGCAACCTAATAAAGGAGCATTTCAAAGAAACAAAGATAATAATTGGAGGAATCGAAAGCTCTCTTAGGCGGTTTGCACACTACGATTATTGGACAAATTCAATTAAAAGAAGCATCCTTTTTGATTCAAGGGCAAATATCTTAGTTTATGGTAATGGCGAAAAGCAAATAATAGAGATAGCTAATAGAATAAAAGATTTCAAGCCCCTTGATAACATCAAAGGAACATGTGTAATTAAAAAAGAGATAGATAGCACATTTGAAGTGTTGCCATCATTTAAAGATGTAAAAAGCGATAAGGTAATGTTTTGCCATATGCAATCTCAGTTCTCAATATACAAAAATCTTGCTCAGGAGTATGAGAATAACTACCTAGTACAGTACTCTTATCCACAATACACAACAAAGGACCTTGATTTTATATATTCACTTCCGTATTCAAGGAATTTATCAAAGGGCTCGCTTCTTAAAATGGCCCAATTTAGCATAATCACGCATAGGGGATGCTTTGGAAGATGCAACTTTTGTTCCATTACATTTCATCAAGGTGATAAAATAATCTCTCGTTCAGAAGAGAACATTCTCAGAGAAATAGAAAGGTTATCAAAGCATCCTGATTTTAAAGGAGAAATTGATGATCTTGGTGGTCCATCAGCAAATATGTATGGGATGGATTGTAACATCCACCAAAATAACTATCCTTGCCTTAAATCTTGCATAGGCTGCCCCCTGTTAGATAGATCTCATCAAAAATTAATCTCGCTTATGAAAAAGGCAAGAGCAATACCTGGCATAAAGAGAGTCTTTGTAAGAAGTGGTATAAGATATGACCTCGCACTTGAAAGCAGAGAGTATATAAAAGAGCTTTCAGAGTATCACATTGCCGGTTCGCTAAAGATTGCCCCTGAGCATTTCTCAAAATCTGTATTGTCGCTTATGAATAAAGATAATGCGAGATTTGAAGAATTCCTTAATTACTTCAAGAGATTAAATGACCCTAAAAAACAGCACTTAAAATATTACTTTATGATCTGCCATCCTGGTGATAGTGAGGCCGAAACCATCGCCTTAAAAAAAAGGATTGAGTCTTTGGAAAACGTTGAGTCGTTTCAGGTATTCACACCCACTCCCATGACAAATTCTACCTGCATGTATTGGACAGGCTTAAATCCAAAGACACTTGAAAAGATAGACATAATTTATGATTATGGTACAAAAAAGAAGCTAAAGAGAATTTTACTTGAAGGCATAAATAATTCCTTTAAAAAATCAGTTAAGGGAAAGGCCCTTCGCAAAAGATAAGAAATAAGTCCAAAACTTTGTCCAGCTTAACAGTGATTTTTTTATCATTAACATTCTTTTTCAACAATAAGATTAAGTGATGATATTCACTTTCCGTTCATTTTGTGGACGTTAAAAAGTAGATATTCTAACAGGGCAGTTCTTTAAACGAACAGTAAAACAAACTGTTTATTTGGTTTTTTAACCAAGGAAATCCTGTTAAATTTCTCCAGCGAAGTAAGATCGCAGGTTGGGTAGATAATTTCAAAGAAATCCAAAGAAGTTCTGTCTATCTGTTTTGTTTGTTATAATAAATTACTGAAAAAATATATGAAGCTAAATAACTGCCTATTACAAAAATCATTGGATGAGGATAACTACAGTGGTTAGAACACATTAATCCTCCATCTAAATCTGGTACGCATCCTGCACATCCTCCCATAGGAGTCATAATAAAACAGGTTAGGTAATAAGTAACAATAAACAACAAAATTGTTAGAATTAGAGTTCTCCAAGAATAAATGCATCTTATAAATATTGATTAGTTAAGCATATTGGAAATTTTATTAAACCTATTTAAATAATTTTCGGAAAAAAATAGATAGGGAGATTATAGCATCGGGCTTAACTGAAATTTTTTTGATACAAAAAATATGGAAAAAAATGAGACGGAGAAGTTTAGATTAAAGGCTCATTTTTGGGGGTCTGTTAATCCCTTTTAAAATCATCGACCGCACGAAGTATTGGTCAATCGGCAAAAGCCAAAGTTTTGAGGGGAGTTATAATGCAGGGGTATACCAACAAAAATAGTAGTAAGAATTTAGGGCTTACTAGTTAAAAGAATTTTTTAAAAATCGCTATTAATCTACCAGTAAATGTAATAGTTGCGGCAAATCAAAGAAGCCATAACACACTGATTATGCCTAATTTTGAGGTTCCATTTATCGAACTTTTTTTACAAAGGAACAGATGGACAAGGCAGGAGTTTGTAGCCCGAGCTAGAGAACTATTTCGATATATTTATAAGTATTTGAGTATATTTATGTCAATGACGTGATAACCTTCAAAAATTCGACAAATAGACCCCGTAGGATTACGCAACTATCTTTTAGGTTGGAAGAAGAAATCTAGGGTGTAACTGTAAGGAATTTAAGCGATGTTTTGGGACTACAAATGGTGGATGGAATTTTTTTAAATGAATTAAAAGCTGATACTCCCACCTGTAATGGTGAAAACAATAGTATTGTAACTCTGAGTTTAACACTGTTGATTAAACAGAGTTATGAAAAGAGGGGAGGTTAAAATGGAATCAAAAAATATCACACTAAGGGTAAATTCAGAGATTTATGATAAATATAGAAAGATGTGTAAGAAGAAAGGGTTATTGGTTTCTAGACAAGTAGAAATAATGATGGAACAACAACTTAAAGAGGGGGGGTATAATGTCAAATAATGGTGCTAATTTAGGTTTCGAACAGAAATTATGGACTTCTGCTGATAAATTAAGAAGCAATATGGATGCTGCTGAATATAAGCATGTAGTCTTGGGTTTGATATTCCTAAAATATATTTCTGATGCTTTCACAGAAGTTTATGAAAAGTTGAAACAAGAGAAAGATTCAGATTCTGAAGATGTTGATGAATATGTATCAAGAAGAATCTTTTTTGTGCCAAAAGAGGCGCGATGGGGATTTCTTCAAGCCAATGCTAAAAAACCAGAGATCGGAGAGCTTATTGATGAAGCAATGGATACCATCGAAAAAGATAACCCTTCGCTTAAAGGGGTTTTGCCTAAGAATTATGCACGTCCATCTTTGAATAAGCAAATATTAGGGGGATTAATTGATTTAATAGGAACAATTGGTTTAGGAGATAAGGAAAATAGAAGTAGAGATATTCTTGGAAGAGTTTATGAATACTTCCTTGGGCAATTTGCAGATGCTGAAGGAAAGAAAGGTGGGCAGTTCTATACCCCTCGCTCTATTGTTAAGCTTTTAACTGAAATATTAGAGCCATATAAAGGAAGAATTTTTGATCCTTGTTGTGGGAGTGGAGGAATGTTTGTTCAATCTGAAAAGTTTATTGAAGCACATGGTGGGAGAATTGGCGATATTTCTATTTATGGACAAGAAAGCAATCAGACAACATGGAGACTCTGTAAGATGAATATGGCTATTAGAGGTATTGATTCAAATATTAAATGGGGCGATGCTTTCCATGATGACCAACATAAAGATTTGAAAGCAGATTTTATTCTTGCCAATCCCCCCTTTAATGATTCTGACTGGGGTGGCGAATTATTGCAGGAAGATGTAAGATGGAAGTTTGGAGTGCCCCCAAAAAATAATGCTAATTTTGCATGGGTTCAGCACTTCATTCACCACTTAAGCCCCACTGGAACAGCTGGCTTTGTTTTGGCAAATGGCTCAATGTCTTCAAATACTTCAAATGAGGGAGAAATAAGAAGAAACATCATTAATGCTGATTTGATTGATTGTATGGTTGCATTGCCATCGCAGTTATTTTACAATACTATGATCCCTGCTTGCTTATGGTTTGTTTCAAGAGATAAAAAGAACAATAAGTTCAGGGACAGAAGAGGACAGATTTTGTTTATTGATGCTCGTAATATGGGCAGAATGATTGACAGAAGGCATAGAGAATTGACTGATGAAGAAATTAAAAAAATTTCATCGACTTATCATGCTTGGCGTGGAGAGAATAGCTTGAAATATGAAGATGTTGCTGGCTTTTGTAAATCCGCTACTTTAGAAGAAGTTGAAAAGAATAATTTTATTTTAACACCTGGAAGATATGTTGGCGTTGTTGAAGAGGAAGAAGATGACGAAGCATTTGAAGAGAAGATGAAAAGATTAACTGAAGAGCTTGCGAAACAAATGGAAGAGAGCAAGAAGTTAGATGAAGAAATAAAAAAGAATTTGGAGAAGATTGGTTGGAAGATAGGGTAAAGACAATGAGGGAAACAGAAAATTTAGAGTTTAAGGAATCAATCACTCAATTAAAGGAGGCAGTAATTTCTATTGTGGCTATTCTAAATAAACATAAGAAAGGAAAAATCATTTTTGGGATCAAAGACGGGGGGAGAGTAATCGGAGTTAATATTGGAAAAACAACTTTAAGGGATATTTCAAAAGCAGTCTCAGACCACATTGAACCTAAAATCTATCCTGAGATTAAAGAAGAGATAATTGAGGGAAAAAGTTGCATAGGTATCGGCTTCTCTGGAGAAGATGTTCCTTATTTTGCCTATGGCAGGGCGTATAAAAGAGTTTCTGATGAAGATAAGGTCATATCTAAAGCGGAACTTGAAAATATGATTCTCTCCAAAAAGAGAAGTATGTGGGATGCTGGTACTAACAGTGAATTTAGCTTAAATGATATCTCTGATGAGAAGCTAAAGAAATATATTGCCCAAATAGGTTTAGATTATAGTTCCAAAAAAGGCGTTTTAGAGAAACTTGAATTGATAAAAGGTAGTTCAATCACTAATGCTGCCATGTTCTTATTTGGAAAAGAACCATCTAAATATTTTAGATTGCTAAATCTCAGATGTGCTGTCTTTTCTGGAATTGATAAAGCATCATCATTTATAGACATGAAAGATTTTAATGGTGATATCTTTGAATTAATCGAATGTGCACAGCAATACATTTTGCAGCATATTAATATAGGAATGAAACTTGAAGGCTTAAAAAGAATTGATCTCCCAGAGATAAGCAAAGAGGCTATAAGAGAAGCAATAATTAATGCATTTTGTCACAGGGATTATACAATTAATCAAGAAATACAGGTTGCTATCTTTCGTGATAGGGTAGAGATATTAAATCCAGGCAGGCTTTTCGGAGGACTCAGGGTAAAGGACATATTGTCAAAGCCTGTTTCTTTGCGAAGAAATCAGCTTATTGCCGATATTTTTCATAGAATAAATTACGTAGAGAAGTGGGGAACTGGAATTGGAAAGATCAGGAAGCTAGAGCCTTTGACAACATTTGAAGAAGTAGGAGATTTCTTCCTAGTTACTTTTAAGAGAAAAGAAATCCAAAAAAATAAAGAATCAAGCTCTGAGAAAACTGTGGAGAAAACTGTGGAGAAAACTGTGGAGAAAATAATGTCTGCAATCAGGCAGAAGCCCACAATCACTCTCAAAGAGCTCGAAGCAGTCACCGGACTTACGCGAAGAGGCGTTGAATGGAATATTCAAAAGCTCAAGAAACATGGCAAACTAAAAAGAATAGGTAGTGACAAATCTGGTTATTGGAAAGTACTACAATGAAGAAAAAGGAATTTAAGAAATTAGATAAGGATTATTTAATAGGGTTATTGGTAGAACTATCAAAACTAAACAAGGAAAATGATTCTTTTTTGAAAAGCAAACTATCTTCAGATTTTGAGGATTTGTTTAATTTGTCCTGCAGAAAGGTTGATAAGGCATTTTCATGCTTTGAATTTATGAGCCTGAAAGATGCAAGGCAGGCTATAAACGATTTTAAGAAGTCAAATCCCGATAATGCTATGGTGATTGAGTTGTGCTTGCATTATATTAGGCGCGCCTATGAGCTAGAGAAAACGGACTGGCGATTCCAGGAAAACTTCTTTTCCGCCATTGAGAAAGTTTACGGCATAATTTTTGAGATATTCAAAAATAACCCCGAGCTGAAGAAGAAATATGATGCTCAAATAAACAGCTTGATTAAAGAATCAAACAGTGGCTGGGGTCATAGGGATTATTTGGAAGATAGATATCGGGAGATAAAATGAAAAGATTATCCAAACAGGTTTAAGATTGCGAAGAAATAAAAAAGAATCTGGAAAAGATTGGGTGGAAGGTATAAAAAAACGGGATAACAAAGTGAAAAAAATGGAAAATCAAAAGATAATTGATAAATTAAATGGGATGAGATTGTCTTTAATTGAATTGAGAAAACTGAATCACTCAAAAGGAAATGCGTTGCTCAAATCTCACCGTGATTTATTGGAAAGAATAATTGATAGAATTTATCCTGAAAAAGACGCCAAAATTCTTAAAAAGAAATTAGTAAATCAATCTTGGGCATTAACTGGAAATGAAACCGATGATTATTGGCAGAACTCTTATATAAACGATATTGACAGTGCAATAGGGGTTATAGAAACAATTTTGGAAGAATATTCTCTTTTTGGATTAGATAACTTTGAACCCATAAAAGAAAAGGTAGAAACCGAATTTCAAATTGGCTCAGATAAAGTTAGTTTTTGGAGAAGGAAGAAAATAAAATGAAACCCAAATCAAAATTCAAGCAAACTGACATAGGAATAATTCCTGAAGACTGGATTTTTGACGAGATAGAAAATCATGCAAAAATTATCATGGGGCAATCTCCAGAATCAAAGTATTATAATCTGAATAATGAAGGTACGCTATTTTTACAAGGAATAAGAACTTTTGGCAGTTTATATCCCAATTATGATACCTGGACAACTAAAGTAACAAAACTTGCAAGAAAAGATTCTGTCTTGCTAAGTGTGAGGGCTCCCGTTGGAGAAGTAAATCTCGCCAATCAAGATATATGTATTGGTAGAGGTTTAATGTCCATCGATGGAGAGAATAATAAATTCATTTTTTATCTTTTTAAAGGATTTAAGGAATATGTTGTAAATAAAGAAACAGGAACGGTTTATGGTTCAGTTACTCGTGATGATATCGCAAAGTTAAAATTTCCGTTCCCAAAATTAGAAGAGCAATCCGCCATTGCCGAAATCCTTTCCTCATTCGACGAAAAAATAGAATTGAACAACAAGATGAACAAAACATTAGAGGCAATCGGGCAGGCAATTTTCAAGCATTGGTTTGTCAATTTTGAATTTCCAAACGAAGAAGGCAAGCCTTACAAATCTTCAGGTGGAAAGATGGTTGAAAGTGAATTAGGAGAGATTCCTGAAGGTTGGAGTGTTGGGAATTATGGAGACCTTTTAGAATTTGAAAGAGGGATTGAGCCAGGTTCGAAAAACTATTTAGATAAAAAAGATGAGAACACAATATTATTTTATCGTGTTGGAGATTTATTATCCGAAGATTCAAATACTTATGTGAATAAAGAGGTTATCAAAAATAAAACTATGAATTTTAATGATGTGATGGTTTCTTTTGATGGAACAGTCGGAAGAGTGAGGATGTGTATTGAAGGTAGTTATTCAACTGGAATAAGAAAGGTATATTCTGATGATAATTCATTTAGTGAAGGTTTTATCTATTTTTTAATGAATTCAAAGTTCATTCAAAATAAAATTACAGAATTTGCAAAGGGAACAACTATATTGCATGCAGGGGAATCAATTAAACATTTTATTACAGCTGTTCCTAATGAAAATATAAGAAAAACATTTGATGCAATCGGAGAGAGAATCTTTAATAAATTACTTAATAATAAATTAGAAATAAGAAACCTCCAGAAAACAAGAGACCTTCTTCTTCCTAAACTTATGACTGGTAAAATAAGAGTTCCTGTTGAGGTTAGAACATAAAACCTATCACTCCAAAAACAGAAGTAATTGCTCCAAAAACAGAAGTGTTTATAAATAGAGCAGTCTTGCTATATCTAAAATGAAGCCAGAAGAAAAGGTTTACAAAGCTTATTTTGATAGTAGGAAAACTTCGTTGTATTTCAATGAGATAAAGGAATTGTCAAAGCTCTCAGATAGTTCTCTAACAAATACATTAACCAAGCTGACAAAGAGCAATATTCTAACGCAGGAAAAGACCAAATCAAACACATTCTATAAAATTAAAGACAAAAAAATATTATCTTTGAAATTTTCAGAGCTTGCAATAAAAAAATTTCAAGCTTTAAATAGGGGAGTACGGGTACCTTTAAATAATTTCTTAAAGAACTTACCTAAAGAGATTTACACAATTATCCTCTTTGGCTCTGCTTCAAGAAAAGAGGAAGGAAAAGATAGTGATATAGACATTCTTGTTGTATCAAATAAATCACTAAATCTTGAGAACAACAAGAAAAATGCAGAAGCAATATCAAATTATCATTTAAGCATTTTCCAGTGTAAAATAAATGACTTGCTGGAAAATAAAGATCATATAATAATTCAGGCAAGAAAAACAGGTTTCCCCATATACAGAGAACAAAACTTTTATGAGGTAATCTTAGATGGATATTAACAAACTATTCTCAAATAGAAAATTATTAGAAAGTAAATATGCCTTTTTTGTAAATAAAGGATTGATTGTAAATATTGGAGAAAATGAAGAATTAGTTCAGGCTCATCTGGAAAAAGCAAAGCATAATATGTTATTCTTTGATAAGAACTTTAATGATTCACAATTCAATGATTGGCTAATAGTCACATTATATTATGCATTGTATCATGCAGTTTTAGCATTAATAGTCAAAAAAGGGTATTCTTCAAAGAATCATACTGCAAGCCTTACTTTTCTTATAAAGTACTATTCAGAGCTTAAAGGAGATATTTTTTTAGTACACGAACTATTAATAAAAAAAGAAGACGCTGAATTGTACACCAGACTAAAAGAAGATAGGCATAAAGCAAGTTACGAATCAAAAATAAGTTTCACAGATAAGATTATACAAGAGTACAGACAAAAAGTAAAGGATTTTATACAAAGAACGGAAGAGTTAATACAATGAAACATCTCATAACTGAATCGGATGTTGAAGAGAATGTTCTGAAGATTCTCAAAAATCTTGATTATGAGATAATCAGAGGAAGCAGTGAAGAATATCTGCCCGGCGGGAGCAAAGCCCTAAGATCAGATTATAAAGATGTTGTTTTGACCGATAAATTGAGATATGCTTTAAGAAAAATAAATCCGTCTGTTCCAGAAGAAGCAAGAGAGCAGGCAATAAAGCAAATTTTGAGAAGCGAAAGCCAGAAACTTATTGTAGATAATGAAAATTTCCATAAGATGCTTGTTGATGGCATAAGTGTTCCTATTTCAAAAAATGGAGAAGAAAGGCATGTTATAGTAAATTTGTTTGACTTCAATAACCCAGAAAATAACGAATTTACAGCAGTAAATCAATTCACAATTATTGAAAATAATGTTGAAAGAAGACCAGATGTTATTCTCTTCATCAATGGCTTGCCATTAGTAGTTTTGGAATTAAAGAATTTAGCAGATGAACAAGCAGATGTTTGGACAGCATATAACCAATTCCAAACATATATGCAACAGCTTCCCTCTTTATTCAGATTTAATGAAATCCTAATAATTAGCGACGGAATTGAAGCAAGAGCAGGAACAATAACCTCTGAAAGAGAGAGATTTATGCAATGGAAAACCATCAATGGAGAAAAGCCAAGAAAGGGATTTACAGAAATAGAGGTTTTATTGAGAGGAATGTGTGATAAAAACAGAATTTTGGATATTATCCGAAACTTTATTGTCTTTGAAAAAGACAAAGAAACAAAAAAGAAAGTCGCTGCCTATCATCAATATTGGGCGGTAAACAAAGCCATAAAATCAACTAGGAGAGCCTGCACAAAATCATTTATGCAAGTAAAAGAAGCACCAGAATCATATGGGTTGCATTCAGTAAAAGAACAGCCAAAAGGGGATAAAAAAGCAGGAGTTGTTTGGCATACGCAAGGTTCCGGCAAGTCTTTAACAATGGTTTTTTATTCTGGAAAATTAATTAGAAAATTTGATAATCCTACAATAGTAGTTTTAACTGATAGAAATGATTTAGATGATCAATTATTTAAAACATTTGTTAGATGCCAAGATATTTTAAGACAAAAGCCAACCCAAGCAAATGATAGAAAAGAATTGCAAAAACTCCTCAAAGTTTCTTCTGGAGGGGTTGTATTCACTACAATACAAAAGTTCTTCCCTGAAGAAGATAGAGAGAAATATCCTGTCCTCTCAGAAAGAGATAACATTATTGTTATAGCTGATGAAGCCCATAGGAGTCAATATGGATTTTCTGCTAAAATATTTGACAAGAAGGATAAGGCATTAATTACATACGGTTATTCAAAATATCTTAGAGATGCTCTGCCAAATGCCTCTTTTATTGGATTTACTGGAACTCCTATTGAGAAAGCAGACAGAAACACTCCAGCAGTATTTGGAAAATATATCGATGTTTATGATATTGGACAAGCAGTAAATGATGGAGCAACAGTAAGAATCTACTATGAAAGTAGACTGGCTAAACTTGAATTAAAGCCAGAAGAAAGACCAAAAATAGATGAAGAATTTGAGGAAGCTACAGAAGGAGAAGAGATTGAAGGCAAAGACAAGCTAAAAAGCAAATGGGCACAATTAGAGAAGGTTGCAGGTTCTCCCAAAAGGATTGAAAGGATTGCTAAAGATATTGTTAACCATTTTGAAAATAGGCTTTCAGTTTTGGAAGGCAAAGGAATGATTGTTTGTATGAGCAGAAGAATATGCGTTGATTTGTACAACAAAATCATCAGAATAAGACCTGAGTGGCATAATGACGATGATGATAAGGGGTTTATAAAAGTTGTAATAACTGGTTCTGCTTCTGATCCAAAAGAATGGCAACAGCACATAAGAAACAAGAAAAAAAGAGGGCAAATAGGTGATAATTTTAAAGATGATAAGCATGAATTAAAATTAATGATTGTTCGAGATATGTTTTTGACAGGCTTTGATGCTCCATCGCTCCATACCATGTACTTGGATAAGCCGATTAAAGGGCACACGTTAATGCAGGCAATTGCAAGAGTAAACAGAGTTTATCCTGGAAAAGAAGGAGGCCTAATTGTTGATTATATGGGTGTTGGTGCTGAACTTAAAAGAGCATTAATAAACTATACTGAGAATGGAGGAAAAGGAAAACCAACCTTTGACCAAGAGCAAGCAGTTAAATTAATGTTAGAAAAATATGAGGTTGTAAAGGATATGTTCTATGGCTTTAATTATAAAAAATTCTTTCAGCTTAAACCAGAAGGGAGAATATCTTTTGTTCCATCAGCAATGGAGCATATTCTAAAAGAGGAAGGTAAAAAAGAAAGATTCGCAAGAGAAACTACTGCCCTTCTAAAAGCTTTTTCTTTATCCGTTCCAGATGAAAGAGCAATGCAAATAAAAGAAGAAGTTGGTTTTTTCCAAGCAATAAAATCTGCTATCATAAAAACAACAGAAACAAAGAGAGATTTACAAGATAAATTTGATTCAGCAATAAAGCAGATTTTGTCAAAGGCAGTAATCTCTGATAGAATTATAGATATTTTTGAAGCCGCTGGAATTCAGAAGCCAGAACTTTCTATTTTGTCAGAAGGATTTTTGGAAGAAGTTAGAGAAATGCCCCAAAAAAATCTTGCATTTGAGGCATTAAAGAAATTACTAAATGATGAAATAAGAATTATTTCAAAGAAAAATATAGTAGAGGCCAAATCATTTACAGAGTTGCTCGAGAAAACAATTAAGAGATATACGAATAGAAGCATAGAAGCCGCTCAAGTAATAGAAGAACTGATTGAACTGGCAAGAAAAATCAAGGATGAAAAGAACAGAAGCAAAGAGCTTAATATGAACGACGATGAGATAGCATTTTATGACGCTCTTGGCGTAAATGACAGTGCTGTTAAAGTTTTGGGAGATGAAACACTTAGGAAAATTGCACTAGAATTGACACAAATGATTAGGAATAGCGTAACAATAGACTGGACTCAAAGAGAAAGCGTGCAAGCAGAAATTCGTTTGAGAATCAAAAAGATTTTAAGAATACATGGCTATCCTCCAGATAAAGAGAAGAGGGCAACAGAGACAGTTTTGAAGCAGGCAGAATTAGTTGCCCAAAACTGGGTTAGTATATAAGCGTTCTAACTATTTAAACTATATTTTTTATGGGCAAATCGCAGAATTTATCGATTAAAACTATGCCAAAATCACCTAAAAACCTCAATAAGACTGAATTAAACAGTTAGCTTTAAATACATCCTCTTCATCACATCCACTAGGTCATACAAACGATATCTTAGAATTCTAAAATATCTGATAATACAGATAAGATTTTTAAGCGTCTATCTTTTGGATGGCAGATGTAAAAACTAGGTGAAGAATAAGATGAGAAACGAAAGTGGATTCAGAAGGGATTTTGGACCAAGAGAAATGCATAAAGCAATCTGTTCAGATTGTGGAAAAGAATGCGAGGTTCCATTTAAACCTGCTGAAGGAAAACCTGTATATTGCAGGGACTGTTATCAAAAACATAAAAAGTTCTAAGAATATTATATTTTTAGTTTC
>CAZTMQ010000014.1:0-19887 GCA_964615385.1 uncultured Methanosarcinales archaeon | reverse complement strand
ATGATATGTTTATAAGCCGATATTTTAAAATAACAAAGATTATTAAAATAATACTGAATCACATTGATTTTAAGGAAAAATAGATGGAAATAATAACAATGTAATTTGTTGTGCCAAAATTATATTTTAAGTGTTTTTGTTTATATTGTCAGATGCCAAGTATGTTGTACTGATCAGTACTTTTTTATGTATTTATTCCTTTTTTATCAATTTGTTTTTTAATATTTGTTTTTTAATATCAGTGTATTCAACCATGAAAAGCTTTTTAAAATGAATAAGGGCTTTTAGAAAAGTAACTGATACTAGGTAATATAGTTTGAGAAGAACTATCAAAGATTGTTTTAATAGGTCATAATTTGTGAGAATATAAAAAATGGCGCAGAAGAACTTAAAAAGCTTTTTTCAAGGATTTTTGAATAAGGAAAGATTCTTTGTTGATAAAAAGGTGCTTCAAGTAAATTATTCCCCACCAATATTAGTTCATAGAGATGATCAGATAAACCAAATTGCAAGCATACTTGCTCCAGCGCTTAATTTTGAAAAGCCCTCAAATATATTTATTTATGGTAAAACTGGCACAGGTAAAACAGTTTGTGTTAGACACACACTTGATGAGCTCAGTATTGTGGCAAATGAGCAAAAGATTCCTTTAAAGACTGTATATATAAATTGCAAGCTTAAAAGAGTAGCTGATACGGAGTATAGGCTAATCTCAACTTTAATAAAAGAGCTTGACGATGTAACAATTCCTTTTACAGGGCTTCCTACTGATGAGGTTTATAGAATTTTTTATGACATATTAGAAAAAAAGAAGGTACTTTTAATCCTTGTTTTGGATGAGATTGACCAGATTGTTAAAAAGACGGGGGATGAGCTTTTATACAATCTAACAAGAATCAATTCTGAATTAAAACAGTCAATAATCACAATAGTAGGAATTTCAAATGACCTTATGTTTGTAGATACTCTTGATGCAAGAATTAAATCCTCATTAGGTGAGGAAGAGATGGTTTTTCCACCATATGATGCAACCCAAATCAAGGACATTCTTTCACAAAGGTCAAAAATAGCTTTTAGGCCTTCTGTAATAGGTGAAGGGGTTATTGAAAAATGTGCAGCGTTTGCCGCAAGAGAGCACGGTGATGCAAGAAGGGCAATTGACTTATTAAGAATCGCTGCTGAGCTTGCAGAAAGGGATAATAAAGACAAAGTAAGTGTTGATTATATTGATATAGCTGAAAATAAGCTTGAATCTGATAAAACATTAGACATGGTTTCGACACAACCAAAACATTTTCAATGTGTGCTTTATAGTGTAATCTCGTGTTCAGATCCAAAATCATCTGTTGCAAGCACAGGTTCAGTTTATGATTATTATGTAGATGTTTGCAAGAAAACAGGGCTTAGGCCCTTAACACAAAGGAGAGTATCTGGTATTTTAGCAGAGCTAGAAATGCTTGGGCTTATCAATTCTAAAGTGGTTTCAAAAGGGAGAGCAGGTAGGACAAGGGAATTAAAGGTTTCTATCCCATTTTCTTTAGTGGGAAAAACATTTGAAATTCTTAAGAAATCCCTAGGACTTTAACTATTTATTAGAAAATTTTTTAAGGTTTTTATGATATTTATTCTTTCTTTAAAATATATTTTCAAAAGGTGGTTTTTTTAAAAGATAAGGCTTTTATAGTTTTTAAAATATCACTTTTTTTATGGAGGGGGCATTTAAAAATTCAGAAGATGTGTATAGCTTTTTTCTATCAAAAAAGATACTAATATCCCAAGATTTAATGGATTATCTACTAACACAGGAATTTGATACTAAAAGCTGTCAAAAAGTTCTTATTAGTGCTGATTTGAAAAACTGTGCTGTTTTAAATCTTGATATGTTTAAAATGATAGAAGAATCAGAATATTTTCAGATAAATTGGAGCGAGTTTGATGGATCTTTAGTAGAAAAGGACTTTGATAGCAAATCTAAAAAGTACGAAACTTTCATAGGATTTATTAATTCTAACACTCTTAAAAAGAATTCTTTTGTAAAAAAAATAAGCAGTTCTTTAGAAGATGATCAAAATATTAATTCTAATGAAAAACCAAAGGGCGTTAAGAGTGCTTTCAAAGAAAATAACACAAAAGAATCTGAAGTAATTGATACGTTAAATAATGTGGAGTGTCAATGCACAAATGATTTCACAAATAGCACTAACAAATCAGATAAAAATGATAAAAGCGAGGAAACAAAAGAAAATGATTTTGATGATAAAACTATAAACAATAATGACAGTAATGATTATACGGCACAAGGTTTTGAGCAAAGCTATGATTTAGAGCAGATAAAGCTAAAAGAGCCTGATTTTGGTAACTTTGAAATTTTATTCAATTACGAAGAAATGGATAAAAAAAGAGAAATAAATGATTTTGTTTCATTCTTTAAGCACCGATATGAATTTTTAAAAGGGATTTTAGCTACGAGAAATCAACTTTCTTCAGCAGTATCAATTAAAAGACTTGCTGTAAAAAATACAAATGAGCGAAATGAGTCTGTTGCTGTAATAGGGCTTGTTAATTCTATTTCAAAAACTCAAAAGGGGAATTTTATAATTGCTGTTGAAGACCCAACCGGATTAATCAATGTTTTAGTAAGTAATGATAATCCTGAACTTGTAGAAATCTGTGAAGATATTGTTTTAGATGAGGTAGTAGGAATTGAAGGAGCACTTTCAAAAAAGATGATTTATGCTACAAGAATATATAAGCCAGATATACCTTTTGGCTCTCCCATTAAAAAGTCTCCAGATGAGGCATACGCCTTATTTTTATCGGATCTTCACGTTGGCTCCAATATGTTTTTAGAGGACGATTTAAACAGGTTCTTAAAATGGATTAACCAAGAAAGTGGAAATGAGGAGCAAAAAAGAATTGCAGGACTTGTAAAATATGTTTTTGTTTTAGGGGATATCGTAGATGGTGTGGGGATATATCCTGGGCAGGAAAAGGAGCTTGAGATAAAGGACATATACAAACAATATGAAAAGGCAGCTGAATTTATTAAAAAAATTCCAATTGAAAAAAACATATTCATTATACCTGGAAACCACGACGCATTAAGGCTTTCAGAGCCCCAGCCTGCATTATCAAAGGTTTATGCAGCACCATTTTACACTATTCCAAATGTTACGTTACTTACAAACCCCTCTTCTATAAGAATTCACAAAAGAGCTAATTTTTCAGGCTTTGATGTTTTGATGTATCATGGATATTCCTTTGACTATTATGTTGCAAATGTTGATACTATCAGAAGACAGGGCGGTTATGATAGGGCTGATTTGATAATGAAATTTCTTTTACATACAAGGCATCTTGCGCCGACGCATACATCTTCTTTGTATGTTCCTGAAACAAGAGATGATTATTTATTAATAAAAGAAGTGCCGGATTTTTTTGTTACAGGTCATATTCATAAGACCTCTGTTTCAAGTTATAAGGGTATCACATTAATATCGGGTAGCTGTTGGCAAGGAAGGACTTCTTTTCAGGAGAAGGTTGGTCATCATCCTGAGCCCTCAAGGGTTCCTATAGTAAACCTTCAGACAAGAGAGGTTAAGATACTTAATTTTTCAAGATAATATTTTTTAAGGTAAAAAATGGCAATTGCAACAAAGGAAATGCAAAGGTATTTTGAGAATATTGAAAAAAGGACTCAAAACTGTTTTGATATAGCAACAAAGGCAAGGCAGGAAGGATATGATCCTCACAAAAAGGTAGAAGTAAAGATTGCAAGAAATATGGCTGAAAGGGTTGTCGGATTAATATCGACCGCAACGGATGCAATTAATGATGTTGAACTAGTAAAAAGAATTCAAGAGCTTGAATCATTGTACGGACCATTGGATTGGAAAGTTGCATTAATTATTGGAAAGGAAGTTGCGGAAGAAAAATTTGGAAAGTTTTCATCAAGAAAAGAGGCAATCGAAATAGGGATAAGAACAGGGTTTGCTTATCACACCGTTGGAATAGTGGCTGCACCACTTGAAGGGTTTACTGCCGTAGATATAAAACAAAGGGCAGATGGAAAGGAGTATTTATGTATTAAATTTTCGGGGCCCATCAGAGGAGCAGGGGGCACTGCAGCTGCTTTTTGTGTAATCCTTGCAGATTTTATAAGGGTAAATATGGGCTTATCAGAATACGACCCTACAGAACAAGAGATAAATAGGTACATAATAGAGCTCGCTGATTATAATGATAGAGTAACACCCTTGCAGTATCACGCCACTGAAAAAGAGATTGCTTATCTTGTTTCTCATGTTCCTGTTGAAATTGGCGGTGACCCTACTGAAAAGCTAGAGGTTTCTAACTATAAAGACCTTAAAAGGATAGAAACTAACCAAATTAGAGGGGGGATGGCATTAGTGCTTTCAATGGTCGCTTTAAAGGCGCCAAAGGTTTGGAAGAGGCTGAGTGTATGGGGCAAGGAGTTTCAATTAAACTGGCTTTGGCTTGATGAGTTTTTATCATTACAAAAAAAGGAAAAAGCCCAAGGCAAGCATGAAGAAAGCTCTTCTTTTAAGCTGACACCTAATTATACCTATATAAGCGAGCTTGTGGCAGGAAGGCCAGTTTTTTCTTATCCTTTAAGGTCTGGCGGATTTAGACTTAGGTATGGCCGTGCAAGAACAAGCGGTTTTTCGAGTGCGGCAATACATCCGGCAACAATGATTACGTGTGAGAATTTTATAGCGATAGGTACTCAAATTAAGGTTGAAAGGCCGGGAAAGGCTGCAGCAATAACAAGTTGCGATTCAGTAAATGGCCCTATTGTCAAAATAGATGATGGATCTGTAATAAAAATCAATTCAGTGCAAGAGGCATTAGCTGTTAAAAAAAGGGTTGTAGAAATAATATATCTTGGCGATATTCTTTTCAATTATGGGGATTTTAGCGAAAATGGGCATGTCTTGGTCCCTGTAGGATACTGCCCAGAGTGGTGGGTATGTGAGCTTAAAGAGGCAATTAAAAGGTTCTATTTTGAGGGAAAAGAGCAAACAAAAAAGGAGATAATTAGTACAATTAGAAGCAAGCTTGGCTTTGAAAATCCTGACATATTTCAAAGCATGCCAACATATGAGCCCTCTTTTGAAGAGGCAAAGAATGCATCTAAAGAATTAGGAATTCCTCTTCATCCAAGCTATATCTATTTTTGGAGAGAAATCTGCGCAAAGGATTTGTTAAATCTTTTAACTATCCTTTCAAAGTATTCAAGTGTGAAAAAAGAGCAGTCAAAGGTAAAGTTAGTGATTACAATAAACGAGTCGGATGAAAATTCTGTGTGTGCAAAGAGATCACTAGAGATTTTAGGTGTTCCCTTTTCTTATGTAAATAATAATTATGTAGTTTTGAATGATTCAAATACTAAGGCATTTTTATATAATTTAGGGATGGAGCCTGATCTTTATGAGATTTCAATAAAGAATGTCTTGTCAAAAGCTAGCGAATTGATTTCAAACGAGAATAGTATCAAAACTGCACTAGATGTGGTTCAAAGGATATCTTTAGTTAAGATAATGGATTTGTCAGGAACCTTCATTGGTGCGAGGATGGGAAGGCCTGAAAAGGCAAAGATGAGGGCCTTAAAGGGAAGCCCCGAGGTACTTTTTCCTGTTGGAACTGAAGGTGGAAGGCTTAGAAGCTTTGAAGAAGCATCAAATGTAGGTTATGTAACTTGTGAAATCCCAAAATTTTATTGTGAAAAATGCAAAAAGGAGGTGCTTTTTGGGATTTGTGACACCTGTTTTCAGCCAACAAAGCAGATGTATTATTGCCCTATTTGTAAGGAGTGGAGCCTTGAGAAGGAGTGTGAAAGGCATGGAGAAAGGAAGGTTTATGGGCCCCAAAAAATAGAGATTAAAGAGCTTTATAATACATGGATTAAAAATCTGGGAGTAGGAAAGCCTGAGATTTTAAAGGGTGTAAGAGGCACAAGCAGTAAAAACCACGTTCCTGAACATTTTGCAAAAGGAATTTTAAGAGCAAAATCGAAGATTGCGGTAAATAAGGATGGTACTATTAGATATGATGTAAGTGAAGTGCCACTGACGCATTTTAAGCCAAAAGAGATAAGGACCACAGTTAAAAAGCTTAAAGAATTGGGATATACAAATGATGTATATGGAAATCCTTTGTTGGATGAAGATCAAATTTTGGAAATAAAACCACAAGACATTATTCTCCCAAGTATAAAAGAAGGTTTTGAAGAAGGAGCCGATATGATTCTTTTAAGAGTGTGCAATTTTATAGATCTTCTTTTAGAAAAGCTGTATCATTTAAAGCCTTTTTATGAAATTAAATCTAAGGAGGATTTAATAGGACAGCTTGTTTTAGGCATGGCGCCACATATCTCTTGTGGGATGGTTGGAAGAATTATAGGTTTTTCAGAAACACAAGGGCTTTTTTGTTCCCCAATGTTTCACGCTGCTTTAAGGAGGGATTGCGATGGGGATGAGGCGTGCCTTTTGATGCTTATGGATGCATTTTTAAACTTTTCAAAGGAATATATGCCTGATAAAAGAGGTGGAAGGTCTATGGATGCTCCCTTAGTTATCACACCAGTAATAGACCCTTCAGAAGTTGACGATATGGTTTTAGGATTAGATGTTGAGTTTTCATATCCCTTAGAGCTTTATAATGCTGCGCTGGCTTATAAGAATCCAAAGGAGGTTTCAATTGACACAATTGGAAAAAGGCTTGGTAAAGAAAAGCAGTACGAAGGATTTGGCTTCACACATAATACTGAAAATTTTAATGCAGGGGTTTTGATATCTTCATACAAGGTACTTCCAACAATGGAAGATAAGATGAAAAAGCAGATGTTTTTGGCTGAAAAGATAAGGGCGGTAGATGAAAATGATGTTGCAAAGCTTGTAATAGAAAAACACTTCTTAAAAGATCTAAAAGGAAACCTAAGAAAATTCTCTCAGCAGTCCTTTAGATGCGTTAAATGCAATGAAATTTTTAGAAGGCCACCATTAACGGGGATATGTACTAAATGTGGTGGAAAGATAATATTTACGATATCAGAAGGCTCAGTAATAAAATACCTTCAGCCATCCTTAGACCTATCAGAAAAATATAACGTTGGTCCATATCTGAAACAAACACTAGAGCTTACAAACCAACGAGTTGAGAGTATGTTTGGAAAGGAGATAGAAAAACAAGAGAGCCTCTCTTCTTGGTTTGGAAAATAAAATGGATTTAATCAAGATATTCATAAGTTATATTTAGATATGGGCTACATCCAAATAAACCAAATTCTTTGCAATTTTCATTTTGCAAAAGCCCTGAGTCAAAGCATGAAAATGAGGCTTTTTCACCTGATAAATCTGAGCCTATCACCCTTGTTACAAATGTGCTTTTTGCACTCAATATATAATCTAGTGTAACATCTTTTACATCAATACAAACCCACTTTGAAGAGTTAGAACTAATGTTTTGGCTTTCAAGAATCATGTGATTTGTTTTAAATTCTTTTGAATTCTGGCTTTGTAATAAAGCCTTTATATCATCTTCAAGGCTTACTTTTGAGCAATTGGTGCTATTTGTAAAAGCTAAAGATAATGTACTGCCTTCCAAATCGCCTGAATATATATTGTATAAACAAATCTCTGCGCTTTTTATTGCACTATTTAAGAGTATGTCTTCGGCATCTGAAATATTAAATTCAAGGTCAGTTACAAAGCTCCAATCTTTAAGCCCGACATTTGATTGAGGGCAAAAGGTCGCAGGGTTACAAAGGCTTTCAACTACGCAATCATCACAGTTGCTTCTTAAAAATATGTTTTCAGGAATCTTTAGAATCACTGATGACAAGTCAATATAGGTATAATATCCTAAAAGTTTTCCATACATCCCTTTTACTTCTTTTTTGTTTGCTGTGATAGTCAAATTAGAACCCTCACAGGCTTCAAGGTTAATAATATATGAATTATTTGAAAGCGTCATTGGAAGCAGTGAATTATTGGCGCATTCAAATGATATTTTTGGCTTAATATTTTCATTATAATTCATAAAGGTAAGTTCAAGCTCGCCTTGCAGATAGTTAAAGATATTAACCTTGGTTATTTCCCCCAAATCATTTCTTTCAAATTCAAATGTAGGAGATGATGCCTCAAGTAAAATTATGTTTTCTGAACCCTTTTGTAGGTTTATGTTGCTTAATGAAACCCTCTTTTGAAGGTCAGAGTCTGAGATTAGTTTAGCAAAGTGGCCTTTAGAATAAAACTTATTCTTAGTTGTATTAAGATCAATTGTAAGTTGCATCCCGTCAAAATCAAACAGGTATGGGTTTTCAATTGATATAACATATTGATCCACGAATTCATTAACCTTTGTTACATTTTGAGTATAGCTTATCTTATCAGCATAGTACCTTACAGCAATTTTCAGTTTAGCGGTATCTAAGCCTTCAAAGGTGGAATTTGCTTTATAATAAACTATGATACTCTTATTTCTTGAATCATACCTTGAATATATTTCTAAGTTTTCTATCTCTTTTGAAAGCCTTTCTTTAATAGACTCAATAGCAAGGGCAGTTTGGTTTGTAGAGCCATTTAAATTTTCCAAATTTAGCTCTTCTTTAGGTTCATCTACAACTTCTTCTATTGATTCATTCATGCCTTCTTCGATATAAGGAGTTGGTGTTGAAATTAAGTTTTCAAAACCTTGGCTTGTATTAAGCTCGTTATCAATAGTATCATTTTCTATATTATCTAAAGTAATATTTTGACTAGATTCCAATGAATCATTTATTCCCGTTTCATTGTAATCCGTTTGATTTAATGATTCCTCTAAAATACTTTCATTTATTAAATTTGTTTCATTGTCAATATTGCTTTCCTGATAATCTATAGTTGTATTATCAAGGCTTTGGTTTAGATCAACAACGTTGTAGGTTTCATTGCTTAAGTTATCATTAGATGTATTTTGAAATCCAATGTTTTCTTCGGTCGCATTTAAGTCAAGGGTTTGCGAAGCGTTTTCTTCGCTGTTTTCCAGTGTTGTAATACTTTCATTTGTTTCCTCATTGATCGCGTTTTGTTCATTTGCTATGCTTGTGTTTTCCACATAATTTGTATCCTCACTTACCACAGGAGCTGTATTTATTTCTGATTCATCTTGGATGCCTTCGTCATCTATTGTGCTGGGTGATGTTGATATGCCATCACTGTTATATGTTCCATCGGACACAATGCCATTTATTGCAATTTCATTATTTTCATCAGGCAAGGTTTCATTAGCTTTATCTGTTATTGTTTCTTCACTTATTTCTTCAGCAAATCTGCCGGTAATCCCGCCACCAAAAAATCTTATGATTGCCATAATAATATCAGTTAAAAAATCAGAAATTGAACTGAAAAATCTTGATGCTCCTATGAATGCTCCAGTAATTCCAAAGCCTTCTACTGACAAATTAACTTCTTGGGCAATCTCTGCAATTTTATAAGTTTGATTATCAATCTCTGTTTCGTATAATAAGACAATTTCATAATTATCTGGTGAGATCTTAGTATCAAAAAAGGCAGTATTTTGGTTGCCATCAAGAATCATGGCTTTTTGCTCTTCGAATTGTATTGGTGATGAAAGCTCTTTAGTATATAAGACCTCTTTAGCTGCCAATAACGAGGTGTTATCTGAAATTATTTGAGTTTCGCTAAATTCCATATCCAAAACCGAAAGAGACAAATCAAAATACTGCCTGACCTTTTCTCCTTCAAAGTCCGATTCTAAATAACAATAATCAATGATGGGAACCGAACGCTGATTTTCAATTAAGAAATTACAATTGCCTAAATCTATAATATTAAAAACATCATTTGTACAATTTATGTTGCAACTGCCGCTCTCGATAAAGTCATATGCGTTAATAGAAACTGTCCTATTAGCGGTAGTAATGGTTCCTATTTTGGATTTGAATATCCCAGTTGACCTTAACGTTATGTTTAGATAGTATGTTTCTACACCTTCTTCTTTTATTAGATATATTTTCATAGTGTCAACAAAATCCTGAGTTTGTTCTGGATAGTTGTAGGATAAAAGAAGGGTGTTGTTGCTTATTTTCGTATCTATTCCTCTGACTGCAGTTTCTAAAAATCCATTGTTATTAATTGAAGCATTTGTTGCATTAATTAGATCAATTTCAATTCCCTGGAATGGAATGAGTGTCACTGGAGTAATGAAACTTTGATTTTTTGTTATCTCTTCTGTGTTATTTAAAGTCTCGGAAATGTTTTCAAGGCCTTCACTTTCATTAAACACAATTGTCTCATTAAGTTCTACACTAATGTTAGCTAATTCATAATCTCTTATGCTATCTAAATATGTTTCTCTATCAACAAAAGTGATGTTTAATAAAAACTCAAAAATCGTTCCTTCTACGTATTCTTTTATCTTTATTAAATCCTCATCAACCTCGTTAATTGGACTTACTTCAAGAATTTCATTCACAACAACAACTGCAGTATCGTTTGTTCCAACTGCTAAAAATGTTAAGCTCTTATTTGAAAATTGTGATAAATTGATATGGGTTATATTGTTTCTAATCGCAAGCGTTTCATAGATTATTCCTGTTTGATTGATCAGCGAAATGGTTATGTTTGTTTCATTCTCGGAAACATTTAGATTTGTTTGGTTTTCTATAGTTTCTAAATTGACTGGGTCATAATAAGGTGTGGCATTGACACTTTCGGTTTCATTTTCTTTTGCCGTAAGATTTTGTGTAATGTTAAGAATCTCGTCAGTTATAACACTCTCATTGCTACCTTGACTTTGGTTTAAATCTATTGTGCTTGTCTGGTTAGAACCAGTTTCGTTATTAGTTGTCTCTGATTCATTGGCGGTGTTTGAGATATTTAGATTATCTGGTGTTTGTTCTAGTTCTCCTGCAAGTGATTCATTTTCTTCTGAATCAGTAATCGAAACTTCTTTTGGAACAGTTTCATTTACTATAACAACAGATTGATTTTCTGCCTCTTCTTCAGATCCGTTGGGTTCAATTAAAAGATCATCTAAGCCTTGTTCAGATTCGTTATCTACATTTTCACTTTCGTATGTAATGTCTTTGCTACTGCCATTATCAATTTCATTGTCCTCAATTGTATTATCTAACCCACTATTATCATTTGTTTCAATTGTAAAATTCTCGCCTTCGATATCTTTTTGGAGCTCTGTATCTGGTTGTGCCGTTCCTTCAGACTCTAAAATTGGCTCTTCCAAGATATCTAAAGGCAACGGAGATTCTATTAGTATGGGCGTTTCATCTTCTAATATTTCAGATTGATTAATTTCAGCTGTTAGGTTACTATCTTCATCAATTGCAAAATAGCCTGTAATTCCACCGTTTTTTTGGCTTAAGAAAAATGACCCGCCTAAAAGCACCAACATAATTAGTGCAACTGAAACGATGATTGCATTGGTTCTTCTTTTTTTCAGGTTTCTTTTTAAAATGATTTGCCTTGGCTCTGCTTCAATTCCTTTGAGATGTTCCTTTACGGTTATTTTTTTATAGATATTTGCAATTACCTTTTCAGGATTTTCTCCTTTAAAGTATTGCATAATCCTTTCTTTGTATTGAATATAAGAAATTTCCCCATCGAGATATTTTTTGAAAAGGGCTTCTTTAACTCCTTTAATCTCATTTATTGCGGTGTGAATTATTTTATATCTTTCCTTCTCTGATTCAGCAGATTCTAGGCCAAGTTCTCTTATCAATTCTACGTAATCCGCGTTAATCTTTTTATCATCCATTTTTTTTCTTTTTATTAACACTTCTTTTATAAATCTGGGAAACACAAGAGGGGCTTCTATTCAAAACCTTTGCAATATCTATAGTCCTAAGGTTCTCCCTTGATTTAAGGTAATAAATAAGATTCTCAGATATCGTGGAATTAGGAGAAGTGAGCTCTGTTAAAGGAATCTTAATCGAATCCTTTTCATTTACGAAAAAATCGTAGCCTTTAGATTGTATGTAACTAGAATAGATTGTTTTAGGGCTTCTGTTTATCGCTTTTGAAATTTCAATATTCTTTGCTTTTTTAAAATCCTTAAGGTACCTTATTACTGATTGTAATGGGGCACTTTTATTAGAAAATATGCTTATAGGAATCTTATATCTTTTAATATCATTTTGATTTGTATCGCTTATAAAGCCTTGTAAAACATCAATTGTGTTTTTAATCTTTTCAATGTCAGATTCTTCCATCTGTTTAGTTTTTAAGTCTCACATTATTTAAATTTTTCCTATTCTATTAAAGATTTGGCTGTTTTTATTTAATATCAATAACCTCTTTTAAGTAGTAAAATATATTAAGGATCTTTTTTACTACCTTACTACATTTAATTTATGGAATGAAAATGTCTAATCGTAAAAATGATGCAATTTGCTTTGTAAGTGATTTGCACATATCAGGGTATAGGTCGCTTGATGATTTGGATATCCTTTCAGAATTTAAGGTACTTTTAAGGTCACTCATCTCAAAAGCTGATTGCGAGCTAGTAATCTTAGGAGATTTTTTAGAGCTTTTGAAAAGCGATTTCAACGCAAAGCTAGAATCAGACCTTTTTTACTTAGAGCTTTTAAATCTCTTAAAGGATCTATCATCAAAGACCAATGTTACTTATATTTTAGGAAATCATGATAAAAACGTAATTCATAGAAAGGAAATACTGTCTTTACTAAAAAGATATAAGATAAACATCCCAAAAAACCCTTTCATATATGAAAAAACCCTAAGTGTAAGAAATAAAGAAATTATAGTTTTTGGAGAACATGGGAACCAATATGACCCTTTGAGCAGGTATAAAGACCTTTTTAATTCTAATGAGCTCGGGTTAGGAGATTACTATGTAAAAAACGCGATAGGAAATATCGTTTCTTTAAGGCATAAGTCATGGGTCAATGACGTAGATAAGATTTCACCAATATCTTCAGTTCCTTCTTTTATAGCATCAAATTTTTTTTATCGAGAAACAAGCAGGCTCTTTAAATTAGTCACAATACCTTTTACATTTAATCTTTTGTTCGCAAAGATAGCGCCATTATTTTTGATATACCTTTTTTTCTTTTGGGGCTTAAAGCTATCAGAACAGTCTTTGGCAGTATTTATTGTAATCAGCATTTTAATTTTAATTGATTTCTCCTTTTTTATATACGGCGCTGTTCTTTTAATCTTTAGAAAGGATTTTAAACGGTTTATGAGCAAATTTGGATTTTGGGATAAATTTGAGGTATTAAAAGCAATCGAAACCAAGAAATTTATTTTAGCTGATGAGATGATTAAAGGAAATGTAACATCCTTTGGTAAATCACCAGATTTTTACTTTTATGGTCATACGCATCAGGCAAAGATCAATGGCTATTACAAAAATAGCTTTTGTGTAAATATTGGACAATTTGGAAAAGGATATGCCAAGGTAAAATCAAGGCTTGGGCTTCCAGCAATTTATGTTCCGTACTCATTTTCATCGTACGCAATTTTCAGAATTAGTGAGGCTGAAAATAATACACGGGCTCAAATCAAGCTTATAACTAAAAAGAAGCCAATCAAAACAAGGCTAACCTGGTTTCAAAGGATTTCTATCATAGAGAGCATAAGAGTTTTAAGAAAGCTAAAAGAGAATAAGGTAGAGATAAGCAACATTGATTTATAGCTATCAACCATCCATCAACCCAAAAGCGCCAGATATACTCAAATAGGTTTTATTTAGATTAGTTAACAATCACAGAGCAATAAGGGACTCCGCACACAAATATTGCGTTCTCAAGCTCTAAAAGCCTTAGCTTTTGAGCAAGGCTTACTGAATTAATTCCAAAGAAAGTAACTGCACTAACGCCCTTTATCATGTTGACAATCTCTCTTTCATCAAGCTCTTTCCAATCGTAATAACTATTTTCTAAATCTATTTGTTTTTTACCTTCAGAAAGCTTTTTGCCTTTAATATCTTCATCGCAGACGTAGAGAAATCCTTCTTTCATATCCCCTTTTAGACATGCAAAAAATTTCATTTTATAGTCTTTACAGGCTTTTTTGCTCCGCATACCTGACAGATTATAAAGGTTGCAATCTTTTCTTTTGAGAGTATTGTATCAGGCTTTTTACATTCTGGGCAAAAAACAAACTCGTTTGCATAATCAACTATCTTTTCATTGATTCTTACAGCAGATATCTTTGAGCCAATTATAACCGAATTTGTCGTAAGTTCACCAGGGGTTCCCAGCTCTTTTAGTATGTATTTTAACACATGCTCAACATCTCTATTTAGAGTTTTAGCGATCGCATGAAAATTGCTAATTATAGTCTTATTCCCCTGAATATGGCCAATTACCTTTGGGATTACAAATCTCTCGTGAGATTCGTTTCTTTTAGGCAGTTCTGATATTCCTTTATCGAGCATTGATTCATAATCCATCTTCTTCACCAACTTGTTTAATTGCAAACATTATATCCTTTTTGAGTACGGTTTTTCTCTTGGAATTTTTTACTGACAGGTTAGATATTAAAGCGATTCTCTTCAGCTTCTTTTCAAGTATGAACTTAAGCTCTTCAGTAGCTGATTGAGAGGGGCGCATTACTCCTGCTTTTCTCATAATCTTTCCCATCGCATTTAAGGGCAGTATCCCAAGCACCATAAGGAATAAGAAAAAATGGTTTTATTTAACTCTTTTGTTTACAAAGAATAAGTTTTGTAGCTTTGAGCCTATTCTTTGAGCCTATTTAATGAGGGAATATCAAAAGCCTTTTATACTAGATAAAAACAAAAAACCAGAATATGGGAAGAGGCGCTTTAATAAATAAAAAGGCTAAAGGCACAGCGGGAGAGAGGGATATTGTGCATTTATTTTGGGCAAATGGCTGGGCTGCAATTCGTTCGGCAGGCTCTGGATCATGTTCAACACCCTCGCCAGATATTTTAGCAGGCAATAACATCAGAAAGGTTGCAATAGAAGCTAAGATTACAACATCACCTTCAAAGTACTTTCCTAAAGAAGAAATTGAGAACCTTTTAATCTTTGCGAAATCATTTGGGGCTGAAGCATGGGTGGCTGTACGCTTTCAAAAGCTTGAATGGTTATTTATTAATCCAGAAGATCTAACAATGACAAATAAGGGTTACTCAATAAATATAGAGAAGGCAAAACAGATAGGTTTACTCTTTTCGGAGCTTATTGGCGGAGTGTAAAAGGTCCAAATATTAAAGGTGCTTGGATTTTTTTAAAATTTCTTCTAACAGGTCGGCTAAAATACTTCGGGCCAAAATATTTCTTCTAATTATGGGGTTATCATAAGGAGCCATCTTTAAACAGCTGGATTTCTCATTGAATTATTCAAAGTATTAACAACAAAAAGAAAAAGGCCAAAAGCTAACAGTTCAATGTATATATGCAAAATGAATAAATATATAGTTAATAACTAAGAGCACAGTTAAACTAACTTATAGCTTAATCTTCATGAAATCAAATGCGGCCTTTGTGTTTGGAAAAATTGCTTTTGCCTCAGATAATAGTTCTGATACATCATTGTAGCGCTGGGAGAAATGAGTCAAGATGAGCTCTTTTGCGTTGCTTTGGCTCGCTATCATTGCCGCCTGCTCGCTTGTTAAATGAAGATACTTGTCTGTTTTATCAATGTGTTTTGAAGCGTAGGTGGATTCGCAGATAACAAGATCGGCATCCTTTGAAAGAAGCTTTGCGTTTTCACAAAGCGCAGTGTCTGAAACATATGCAATAACCTTTCCCTTTTTTGTGAAACAAAGCTCTTTAGGTGATATCTCTTTTCCTTTATGAAAAATTACCTTTCCGTTTAAAAGTTCCATTAAGTGAGGGCCTTCTTTAAGCCCTAATTTTTTCATCTTTACTTTATCAATTCTTAATTTGTCTTTTTCTTCAAATCTATACCCAAAACATTCAATTGAGTGCTCAAGCCTTTTTGCAATGATTCTATACTCGCTGTTTTCAAAGACAACCCCTTCTAATATATCAGTTGCGTTGAAATCTATGGGTGATTCAAAAGGGAAAACTGCCATAAGATTTTTCATTCTTTCACTTGTGCCTTTAGGGCCAAATATCTTAAACTCCCCTTCGTATTTATTAGATGCCATTGTCTGCATCATGCCAGGGATTCCAAGGACGTGATCGCCATGCCAGTGTGTAATAAAAAGTTTAGAAATCTTTTGGGCGCTAAGCCCTACGTGCTTTAACTGTCTTTGAGTAGATTCACCACAATCAAAAAGGAAAGAGTCCTCTTTATATCTGAAAAAAATAGACGAATGATTTCTCTCCTTAGTAGGTGCCATGGCCGAAGTTCCTAAAAAAACAATCTCTATCATATTTTTACCCCTAATAATTTTAACAAAATCCAACTTGTGTTAAGGAAAAGTTATTTGTAATTTTATTTGTACTTTTACTAGATGTTATTATTTTGTTATATAAATCTTACTTAATAAAACACTTTTTAGAATTTAAACTAAAAAATTCATTACTCAATGTGTCGCTTCAGAGCACTATTAAAAAAGGACTAAAAAAAGGTCTTAAAAATAATGAGAGACCATAAATATAAAAAGTTTCAATACAAAGCAAAAGAATTATCGATAAAAAATGGAATGCCTTTTTCAAACCAACAAATTTGGTAATCAGATAAACGAATCTAAAATTAAAAGATTTCTTGATTACTCCAAAATAATTGCTTCCCATTTAGGCTGTTCTTTATTATTTTTCTCATCGCCAGAACTAGAAAATAAATATCTTTTAAACCTGTTTTCAATAAAAGAGGATTTTGCATTGCTGATTACCGCCAAATCACAAAAAGATTATTTTAATGATGGTGTGCTAAGGAAGGACCTTGGAAATAAACCTCGTTTTGGTGTTCTTAGTGATGATAAGTTTGATGGCAATGCATTTAATAATACTAAATTATGTCCGCACCATTTTAGCACAACACTTTTTTTGCCATTTGTTCCTCAAAAAAATCCATATTGCCAAAAGAAGTCAGTTTGTTTGATAGATTCAATAAAAGAGCTAAGAAGCTTAATACCCTATCTAAAAACTAGCCATTTGAATAAGCCAAAACATAATATTGGAGTAGAATTTGAACGAATGAGGGCTAGCGAATACCTAAATATTAAGGGTATTTGCCCTTTAAGGGATATTAGTGCTTATTTTGATAGTTTCTTCTCGGTAAAAGATGGGCTTTTGCTCGCCAAGATAAGCAAGTCCGCATTACTTACAGATTTGGTTTTTAAAAGGCTCTATTTGGCTATAAAAACCTCAAAAATAGGCTCTGAACATGGTGCCTATGAATTTATAAACAATACAGTGAAACGACTCGGGCTTGAGCCTGCGTTTTCCCCTATCGTTGCGAATGCGTTAAATTCTGCAAATATACATCATTTATTTCCTTCAAAAAAGCCTTTTAAAAAGGGTTTTATTTTAGTGGATCTAGGAGTCAAATACGAAGGGCTTTGCTCTGATATGACGCGAATGATGTATCTTGGAAGACCCAATCTAAAAGAAATGGAACTTTTTAAATTGGTGAAATCTGTACAAGAAAAAAGTATCGATTTCGTTAGGAAAGGAATGTCTTATAGTGATATTGACGACTACGCTAGAAAGCAATTTGGGAGTTACACTCTACATTTCACTCACCTTTTAGGTCATGGTCTTGGGTACAATGTTCATGAAGGACCCTCATTTTCTAAGAATTCAAAGGATATCGTTAAAAAAAATCAGGTTTTTACAATAGAACCAGGAATATATCTAAAAGGAAAGTTTGGAATCAGAATGGAAGATAGCTGTTATTTTGATGGAAAAAAAGCGGAGACTTTAACAAAAACAAAAAGAGAGCTGTTTTTGGTTTGAATATTTAGATATTTTGTATAGAATACAATTACTTCTTTTTTCCAATAACTTTAAAAATAGTTGATGATTTTGGATTTAGGTATGGCTTTAACAAAATCAAATACTGAATGGATTAAGCAATCTGGCTGGATAGGCTTAAAAGAGTCCGAGAAAAAAAGAGTCTTTGAATTTTCAAAGGGCTATAAAGAATTTTTAAACTCTGTAAAGACAGAAAGGGAAGCTGTTAATACGATTATCTCAAAGGCGAAGAAGGCGGGCTTTAGAGATTTAGATTCTTTTAAGAGCCTTAAGAAGGGCGATAAGGTTTATTATAATTACAAAAATAAGGCCTTGATTCTTGCAGTGATCGGTACAAATCCATCTTTTAACATAATTGGTTCTCATATAGATTCTCCGAGACTTGATCTAAAACCTTTTCCGCTTACTGAAGACTGTGAACTAGCTCTTTTTAAGACCCATTATTATGGTGGGATTAAAAAATACCAGTGGGTTAATAGACCTTTAGCAATGCACGGAGTAGCTATCAAAAAAGATGGAACTAAAATAGATTTTTCGCTTGGAGAAAATAGTTCGGATGAGATTTTTATTATTTCAGATCTGCTTCCTCATCTTGCGAATAAGCAACTTGAGAAGAAGGCAGATAAGGTTGTTGAAGGAGAAAACCTACAAGTAATCGTTGGCAATATGCCAATAAATGCTAAGGATTCTAAGGCGGTTAAAAGAAATGTTTTGAAAATTCTTTCACAGAGATATAAAATCTCAGAAGAGGACCTTGCAATATCTGAGATTTGTTTTGTCCCTAGTGAAAAGGCCAGGGATTTAGGCTTTGATCGCTCAATGGTTTGTGGCTATGGCCAGGATGATAGGATTTGTGCTTATACTTCTTTGATGGCGCTACTTGACTCAAATGCCAAAAATAAAACAAATGTTGCACTGTTTGTGGATAAAGAGGAAATTGGCTCTGTTGGAAATACAAGCGCTCAGTCTGCTTTTATCCTGCATTTTGCAAATATGGTGTGTAATTTAACCGGTTCAAGGGTTTCTGGCTCGCAGGCACTATTTGAATCAGATGGAATTTCAGCAGATGTTACTGGCGGAATTGACCCTGTGTATAAGGAAGTTCATGATTCCGAAAATTCAAGTTATATCGGAAGGGGAGTTTCGATAGAAAAATCGGGTGGTGCAGGAGGAAAATATTACTCAAATGATTCAAACTCTGAGTATTTTAGTAAGCTTCGGGGCATCTTTAATAAAAATAAGGTTGTTTGGCAGACAGGAGAGCTTGGAAAGGTTGATGAAGGAGGAGGCGGAACGATTGCTATGATCCTTGCAAAACATGGGCTTGAAATAATAGACATAGGCCCACCAATACTTGGCATGCATTCTCCTTATGAGATCTCATCAAAGTTTGATCTCTACCAAACGTATAAGGCGTATAAGGTGTTTTATAATGAAAATATCCAGTGAAGAGCCAGGCCCAAATTATTCATATACAGTGGATGGCAGTTCGGACCCTCAAAGAAAGCTTGAGGAGGAAAATAAGATACTAAAGCTCACAGTAATACAACTTAAAAAGGAGCTTGAAAGAATGAGGTCAACTCCTTTAATGGTTTGTGAAGTGACTGACGTTTTGCCTGAAAAAAAGGCCGTAATCAGAATTCCAAATGGAAGTAAGTTTTTGGTGAATGTGAGTCTTGAATCTAAGTCTATCAAAGCAGGCGATAGTGTTCTTGTAGACCAAAAGAACCTAAACGTTATTGATATAATTACAACTGATTTTGATGTTGAGGCAAGCAAGTTTGTGATTTTAGAAAAGCCAAAGATGGCATGGTCTGAAATTGGCGGGCTTTCTGAGGAAATCCAAGAGATCCAAGAAGTTATCGAGCTTCCTTTGTTAAAGCCAGAAATATTTAGAAAGGTCGGAATTGAACCACCAAAAGGGATCCTTTTGTATGGCCCACCTGGAACAGGAAAGACAATCTTGG
>CAZTMQ010000013.1:0-20900 GCA_964615385.1 uncultured Methanosarcinales archaeon | reverse complement strand
AAAAATCAAAGGGAGAATCAAAACATCATCTTTTAAAGAAACATTACTATTTATAGCAATGCTAATACTTTTAATTATAGCTTGGCTTGTAATTTTAAGATTTTGATCAAATATTGCGCTTAAAAGAAAAAAGCCTTAACCTTTGCTTTTTCACACAGGACAACTGGACAAGCCCCTAACAAACATATTTAAAATAACTCCGTACATTAAGGGTTAAGGGAATAGCTCGCATCCCATTAAAGCTTAGCTAGAGTTTAAATTTAAAAGAAAATTACAAAAAATGCTGTGAAAGTTTTTTAAATAACAAAATTTCATTTGTTAGCACTAAACCAAGAAGTGAAAGGGGATAATAATGGCCAAAGAAAAAGAAGAAAAGCAAGAAAGGATTGAAAAAACCGAAAAATCTAAAGAGCCAAAAGCTCAGGAAACAAAATCTCCTGAAACAATTCAACCCACTCAGGAGTCAGCAAGCTCTGAAGACACCGATTTGTCAGTTGATGATATACTTTCGTTGCCAGGCGTAGGCTCAGCAACTGCCGATAAGCTCATATCTGCTGGATATGATACTATGATGAGTATAGCTGTTGCAAGCCCCGATGAAATAATGGATGCAACTGCTTTAGGTGATAGTGTTGCAAGAAGGATTATTTCTGCTGCAAGAAATAAGCTCCAAATGGGCTTTGAGTCCGGAGATGCACTCCTAGAAAAACGCTCTCAAGTAATGAAAATAGATACAGGCTGTAAAGCCCTAAACGAGCTTTTAGGCGGAGGTTTTGAATCAGGCGCGATTACAGAATGCTTTGGTGAATTTGGCTCCGGTAAAACACAAATTGCCCACCTTTTATGTGTGAGGGTTCAAAAGCAGATTCCTGGCTGTTATGCAGTTTACATTGATACCGAAAACACCTTTAGGCCCGAAAGAGTTGCCCAATACGCAAAGGGAGCAGGGCTTGACCCAACAGAGGTTCTTCAGCATATCAAGGTTGCAAGGGCTTACAATTCAGACCATCAGATGCTTTTAGCCGAGAAAATCGAAGACCTGATAACCAAACAAAAACTAAATGTAAAATTGGTTGTTGTAGATTCGCTAACCGCACATTTTAGAGCTGAATTTGTAGGGAGAGGTACCCTTGCGGATAGGCAACAAAAGCTAAATAGGCATATGCACATATTGCTAAAACTTGCTGACACCTATAATATCTGCGTGAATGTAACAAACCAAGTAATGGCAAGACCTGATACCTTCTTTGGTGATCCAACAGCTGCAATTGGTGGCCATATTGTTGCCCACGCAAGCACTTTTAGGATGTATCTAAGAAAGGGCAAGAAAAACACAAGAGTAGCTAAGCTCATTGATAGCCCAAATCTTCCAGAGGGCGAAGCTGGTTTTGTCGTTGAAACAGATAAGATATCAGACATTTAATCTGCCAAACGGTGAAGAAGTTGCCAAAAAACGCTGATATCCCTTGTTTTTTTAGATAATTTTAAATATTTATTGTGGATTTATCCCAGATAGGCGTGCTTATTCGCGTCTTTTAGTTTTAGGTGAATTGAAATATGCAAAACGAAAAATACGGTTTTAGCAGGGGACCTGATAGGTTTGCTCCTGTAAAAGTTGGCGAAGAAATAGATGTAACCATAGAGGGAAATGGAGAGAAAGGAGACGGAATTGCAAAGGTTAACGGATTTGTAATCTTTGTTCCAAACGTTAGTAAAGGGGATAATGTAAAAATTAGGGTAACAAAAGTCCTTAAGAAAGTAGGGTTTGCAGAGGTTGTCGGCAGCTCTTCAGGAGACTCCAATGTAGAGAGCCAAGACGAAGCTCATTCCGAAGATTATTCAGAGGATGAGTCTAGTGGCTCTGATGAAAGTTCAGAAGACACTGAAGAAGAAAAAACCTACGAAGATAGCGAAGATTTTTAGTTAGCTAACAATTACGCTATCTGTTTGATTACAAAAATCAGTTTTTTATTTTTTTTATACTTTTTCTCAACCACCCTTTGATTGCCTTCCTTTATTTTGCTGGATTCCAAGGCCTTTCTAAAAATTTATATATTGACAAATTTTAGAATCAAAAAAGGTGATTTTAAAATGGAAAAGCCAAGATACATAATACCAAATTTAAGGAAGAGCAAAATGCTAGGTTTATCTTATGATAACTACAACCTTTTAATCTATGATAAAAGTGTAGTGTTTTCAAAGGTTAATTTAAAACTTGTTAATGAGGAAGTAAACAACGCAAGGCTGAAAGCTAAAGCCGATGGCAAGGGCTATTTAGGCCAGATAAAAGAGCAAATTAACGCATCCTCAAACTTTTACATGAGATATACAAATATTGACAAGACTGATGTTCTCAAAGAAGACGTAGCAAATTTTGAGGTAAATAAAACAGCTATTTCCCAAATAAAAGCTAATTACCGCACGTACTATGATAGGGATGATACAAGTAACTCAAAATGCGAAATAACCTTTTTCATAGATGGTGTGAAGCATAAATTCTGGACACCTGCTGACCTAAGAAAGCTTTTAAAAGAGGCATTTGGTGCAATAGTGTCTTAGTGTGTTTTTTTAAGTCTTAGTTTTTAAAGGCTCCTTTGCATAAAAAAAGAGCGTGTTAAAAACATAGCTGGCTAGCGGGCTAAAACAGCCCTTTAAAAAGCGGCATTTTAAAAACCAAAAACCTTAGAGCACAAAGATTTAGAAAGCTTTAAAAACTGGCTTTTTATACCCCTAACTATAAGCCTTGTTGTAGGGTGAGCCTATCAAAGGGACCTACAATGAAAAACTGCTGAGGCGATAATCTAGCAGGTTATTCTAATCTGTTTAGGTTCTGTTTAGCTCCTTTTGCGGTTTTCAAAGGCATTAAAGAACATGAGGAATAAAAAATGGCAGAAGACGAGCTACTATTAACATCTTCAGATGTATATTTAAAAAGTGGAATACACATTGGTACAAAATTCAAGACAAAGTACCTTGAAAACTTCATCTACAAAACAAGAAGCGATGGGCTTTCCGTGTTCAATGTAAGCGCAATAGACAAAAGGATTGCAACTGCGGCAAAATTCATCTCACACTACGAGCCTGAAGAAATCCTTGTATGTGGCAGAAGAGAATCAGATTGGAGGGCAATTAAGCTGTTTGCAAAGGTAGTTGGCTCAAAAGTCTTGGCAGAAAGATATCCTCCAGGTATTCTCACAAACTCAAAGCTTGACAATTTTATGGAAGCAAAAGTAATGATCGTTTGCGACCCCTGGCCTGATAGAAACGCGGTGAGTGATGGAATCAAAATAGGCATTCCAATCGTTGCACTTTGCGATACAAACAACACAATCAATAATGTTGATTTAGTAATTCCTTGCAACAATAAAGGTAAAAAAAGCCTAGGGCTTTTATTCTATCTTCTTGCAAGAGAATACCTATTAGCTAAAGGTAAAATCAAAAGCGAGTCAGAGATGCCTTATAGCCTTGATGACTTTAGCGAGTAAATTAAGTACATTAAGAACTAAAAAGGGGAGCTTACTCAATCCCTTTGCTTGTTATTTTAAATTTTATTTTTTTATCTTCTTCTATACTTCTATGTTTTCTTAAAATGGCAACCCTTTGTCCGGCAGGTGCGTTATCTGGTTTAATTAGTTCTAAAAGGCATTTGCATCCATACCTTAAAAGATCGCCCCCAACCATTTTGTTCCTGCCAAACTCATCAATGTCAGCATAAACCTGGTTTGTGATAACTACAGGGATATTGTTTTTCCTTGCAAGATTTGAGCAGATATTAATCTGCCTTCCAAGCTTTCTATTCACTTCATAAATGTCTTTGCTCCTCCCTATCTCTAGTCGGTAGAGCATAGAAATCGTATCAATTACAACAAACGAAATAGACTTATTAACGTAGCCATAAAGCCCTTCGATTGCCTTATGTTGCTCATCAAAATCGTTAACCTTTAAAAAATTAATATTTCTTAAAGAATTTAGGTAATCAGGGCTAATCTGCCTAAATCTATCTATCGAAAAACCCCCTTCAGTATCAACGTATATAATCTTTTTTCCCTGTCTTGAAATAAAATCGCTTGCAATCATACAAAGAGTAGTTTTGCCACTGCTTGCAGCACCATAAACCATAGATACAGTGTCCCTTTCAAAACCCCCACTCAAAAGTTCATCAAAAATTGCTACTCCTGTGCTAACCCTTAAAAGGCTATTGTTAATGTCACTAATTGAGGCTTTTGGCAACCGGGCTTCAGCAGTATTTTCTTTATCTATATCCGCATTGACACATTTGTCAATATCTTCATCCATTACCAATTTAGAATGAACCTTATTTAATAAGCTTTTTGTGCCTCTTTGAAGAAATTTCTCTATAAAATAAAAAGGTTTAAATAACTTTCACATTCCCTAAACAACTTAATATAACTAGATTTTAGTGGGTCTGATTAAGGGTTTGGTTATCCACTCTAACAAAAAACCTAAAACAAAAAACCTAAAAGAGGAAGTGTATCATTATGGCAGAAGGTTACAATCCAATAAAAATTGAAGAGGAAATACTCGCATTTTGGGATAAAAAAAATACTTATCAAAAAGTGAAGTTAAAAAATAAAGGTAAAGAGAAATTCTACTTTTTAGATGGCCCACCGTACACTTCTGGAAACATCCACGTTGGAACCGCTTGGAATAAATCCCTAAAGGATTCTGTTTTGCGATACAAAAGAATGAAGGGTTTTGATGTCTGGGATAGGGCCGGATATGACATGCATGGCCTTCCAACAGAAAATAGAGTATCAAAAAAACTTGGGCTAAAAGACAAAGAGGAAATAAGAAAGTTTGGCGTTTCAAAATTTATCGATGAATGCAAAAAGTTCTCTTTAGATTCCTTAGAAAAAATGAATAAAGATTTCGAAAGGCTTGGTGTTTGGATGGATTTTAAAAACGCCTATGCGACAATCCAAAAAGAATACATCTCTGGTGAATGGTGGCTAATAAAGAAGGCATTTGAAAAAGGGTTATTGTATGAGGGAGAGAAAACAATGACTTGGTGCGCAAGCTGTGAAACTGCACTTGCAAAGCATGAGCTTGTTTACAAAAACCTCACTGATACCTCTATTTTTGTAAAACTTAAGATAAAAGGAACACAAAACAAATACCTAGTGGTTTGGACAACAACTCCTTGGACCATTCCTTTTAATCTTGGGGTAATGGTACATCCCGAACTTGATTACATAGAAGCTCAAGTAGAAGATGAAATATGGATTGTTGCAAAGGGCCTAGCCGGTGGTTTAATCCATATGGTTGCTGGAAAAGAATTCAAAGAGCTTAAAGAGTTTAAGGGTTCAGAGCTAAAAGGCATAGAATACACACATCCCTTTGCGAAGTACATTAGCGAATATGAAGAACTAAAAAAGAAACATCCTAATGTTCATACGGTAGTATTATCCTCACAGTATGTGGATTTATCTGCGGGCTCTGGGCTTGTTCACATGGCGCCTGGATGTGGCCCTGAAGACTATGAGGTTGGAAAGGAAAATAATATACCACCATTTAACGAAATAGATACAAAAGGAGTATTTAAAGAATCTATGGGCGTATTTGCAGGCTTAGTTGCTAAAAAGGATGATAATAAGTTTATAGAAGCATTAGAAAAAGAAGGCGCAATTGTTGAAAAAACACCAGTAGAACATGACTACGCACATTGTTGGAGGTGCGAATCCCCTGTAGTTTACAGAAAGACTACCCAATGGTTTTTTGGAATAGAAAGCCTAAGAGAGCGGATGAGGGAGTTAAATAAGGATGTTCATTGGGTTCCTGATTGGGCTGGAAAAAGATGGTTTGATTCCTGGCTCGAAAACCTAAGGGATAACACAATTACAAGGCAGAGGTTTTGGGGAACACCTGTTCCAATCTGGAAGTGTGAAAAGTGTGGCAACATAAAAGTAATAGGCTCATATGAAGAGCTTGTCAAAGAGTACGGTCAAGAGCTTTCAGACCTTCACATTCCAAAAATCGATGAGGTTGAATTAATATGCCCTAAGTGCAAGGCAAAAATGAAGAGAATACCTGATATCTTAGATGTCTGGGTAGATGCAGGCACAGCATCGTGGAATTGCCTTGACTTCCCTACAAGGCTTGATTTATTCCAGAAATACTTCCCTGCAGACTTTATTGCGGAAGGAAAAGACCAGATCAGAGGCTGGTTTAATCTATTAATGGTTACAAGCACAGTAGCCTTTGATAAAAGCCCTTTTTTGAATGTTTATATGCATGGCTTTGTAAACGATGCTCAAGGCAGAAAGATGTCAAAGAGCCTTGGAAATTACATAAGCCCAAATGAAATAATAGATAAATATGGTGCTGATGCGTTTAGATACTTTTCATTAGCATGCACAAATCCTGGTCTTGATTTTAACTACAACTTTGATGACTTAAAAGTAAAATATTCAAACCTTTCAATACTTTGGAACCTAAAAAACCTGTTAATAGGACAAGCGACTCTTTCAAAAATAAACCCTTTCAAGATAAGTTATAGCGAAATGGAGGAATCCTTTAGCCTAATTGAAAAATACATGATTTCGAGGCTGAATTCAACCATACGTGATGTCACAAAGCTTTTAGATAAGTATGAAGTAAACCTTGCGGTTATTGAAATAGAAAAGCTCTTCTTAGAGCTTTCGAGGACGTACGTACAGCTTGTAAGGGATAAGCTAAATTCTGCTGATAGCTCTGAAAGAAAGGTGGCAATATACGTCTTGTACCACACGCTACTTGAAACGGTTAAGATGTTCTCGGTGTTTTCACCATTTGTATGCGAAAAGATTTATCTTGAGTTAAAAGAAGCATTTTGCCTAAATCAAGAATCGATATCAGATTTCAGCTGGCCCTTGTCTGATCCTAAACTAATAAATACAAAGCTTGAATCGGAGCTTGTAAAAGTGCTTGAAATTGTGCAAAATATACTCTCGATTAGAGATAAGATTGGCTATGGGATACGCTGGCCATTAAAAGAAGCAGTTATAGAAACTAAAGAGCAGAGTTATATTGATGCAATCAACAATATGTCTGATATAATAAAATCTCAGGGCAACATTAAGCAGATCTTACTTACACCACAATTTGAAAAGCACAGCATAAAGGCAGTTCCTGATAACAACAAACTAGGGCCTACTTTCAAGCAAAACAGCGCAAAAATAATCGCAGCACTAATAACAACAGCTCCTGAAACGGTAGTCTCTCATATAAAGTCAGAGGGAAAATATATAATGTCTATAGATGGAGAAAAATATGAGATACTGCCCGAACATCTTAACTTTGAACATATATTAGATAAAGAGTACGAGCTAAGCGAGTTTTCAAAGGGCATCATCTTTCTTAATAAGACTATTGGAAAAGAGCTTGAATCTGAAGGTGTTTCAAGAGAGGTTTCAAGAAGAATACAAAGCATTAGGAAAAAGATGGGCTTAAATAAAGCTGATGGGGTTGAAGTATTAATTGAGTCAAAAACAGAATACTCTTTGAGCCTAATAAGCCCTTGGATTGAAGATATCAAAGATAAGGTAGGTGCCAAAGAGGTTTTAATTGGTGATAATCTAAACTTCTCAGGCTTTGAATCTGAAGAGCATAAAATCAAATTAAGAGAATATAAGATAGGTGTGAGAAAATTATAGTGGTGCTCCCAAGCGTGCTATTATGACACCTTTATTCACACGATTGTTGCTTTCCGGCTCAATAGATAGGATGAAAGCCCAACGAGTTTTGTTTAACCCTATCAAAACGCAGGTATTCAACAATGAGCACCACAAACAGTATAACTCTTTTTGAATAAATATTTTTCTGTTGGCATAGTACTATAATGTTCAGAGGTTTCAATAGCGTTCTTAAGAGTATCTTAAATATCTTAATAAAAACTATGTAAATAGAAACTAGTTAGTCGGATCTTTTTCTATTTTAAGTACATACTATTTTAAGCTAGCTATCTTGCCAATTCCCCTTAACGTATATACTTTAAAATTTCTCTCAAATCATCTTTTTCTATTACTACATCACAAAGCTCTTTTAAAAGCTCACTTTTAGGTTGAAAGGCAATCGAAAGCCCTGCTTTTCTAAATGCCTCAATATCTCCTTCACTATCCCCGACGAAAACAGCCTCTTTTGTATCAATAAAAAGAGCACTGCATATCTTTTTAAGTGCAATTGCTTTTTTCTCTCTTCCTGCACCAATCGTAGAAACATATTCTCCCGAAATCTTTCCATCCCTAATAATCAATTCGTTGCCCATCACAAAATCAATATGATTTTCTCTTTGTATCCTTTTAGCACAATCAATACTTGATGCTGTAATAATTGCAGTTTTAAAACCTTCATCATGCAGGGTCTTGATAGTTTCTTTAGCCCCGTTAATATATTCTAAAGAATCAATCAACTCAAAATACCTTTTGGCATCCTTTCCAATCCAAAGCCTTTGTACTACCTCTTTAATTAAGCTATCATAATCGCTATGTAAAAGCCTTTTCGTGAGAATTATACCCTCTTCATAAGTGCCAAATCTTTTGTGTAGCTCAAGCCAGAATTTAACATCTTTAAATAAAACGCCATCCATATCAAAAGCTATAAGCTTAAATCCCATTTTGTTTTTCTTTAATTTCTTTTACGATATCTGCAATACTATAAGGCTTACAATCCTCTTTTTTAAATCCTAATTCCGAGGCGTACTTGTATATCGTTTCAATATCCTTTGCCTCAATCTCTAAGAATTCTGGGACAAAACCATAAGAGCCTAAAAACTTATCAAGCTCAAAATGAACATCATTAAGAAGATAGCTTTTCCTTCTTTTTTTAAAAGAGTAAGTCTCATTTAGCCCTAGTAGCCTAAATGCGTTTATAATCTCATCAAAATCAGAAATACTGCACTCATATTCTTCTCTAATCTTTGCCAGCTGATCTGATACCTTTTTTTTAACAGTAAAGTAAGTCTTATCACCCATCCTTCTGACTCTTGTAAGAATCCCTTTTTTACCAAGTTTTTTATTCTCAAAATCAAAAAAATGAGTGTCTACCAAGCCTTCAAAAATCATTTTTGCACCTAATGATTTCAGCTTTGCTTCCACTAAAGGGCCATCAATATTTAGAATCTTAACCTCAATTTCTTCCATACTAAAACACGAAATATTTTGAATTTATAAAGCCTTTCAAAAACAGCTATTTCAAAACCGATAACTAAATAAATCAACGTCAAAATAAGCCTTAAGATGCCTTTATGGAGAACTACAAAAAAGAATTCATTGACTTCCTAATTCTATCAAACTCTTTAAAGCTTGGCGAATTCAATCTGAAAAGCAAAAGACAATCTCCATACTTTGTAAACACTGGAGAGTTCAACAAAGGCTCTTTGATTTCTAGATTAGGTGAAGCCTATGCCAAAGCAATAATTGATAACAATATAGAATGCGATATTTTATTTGGCCCATCTTATAAAGGAATTCCACTTGCACTTGCTACTTCAATAGAACTATCAAAAATGGGCAAAGATGTAGGCTACGCGTTTGATAGAAAAGAAGCAAAGGATCATGGAGAAGCATCAGGTCTAATCAATGCTTCTAAATCTGATATTCAAAAAGCGTATCTATTAGGAAGCAAAATCCCTCCAAATGCAAAGATAGTAATCCTTGATGATGTTTTCACTACAGGCGATACAAAATATGAAAGCATAAATTTCCTTGAAAGAATTAGCGAAGACCCAGATATCACAGCAATCTTGATTGCAGTTGATAGGATGGAAGTAGATCTCTTTGGTAAAAGCGCTATCAAAGAATTTTCAATGGATTCAAAAGTGCCGGTATACTCCATTGTAAATAGCAGGGAAATAATTGACTGTTTAAAAAACGAGAATATTTTCCCTTCAGAAAAATTATCACAATTTGAAAACTATTTGTCAGTTTACGGAACAAAAGAGGCAAAAAAAATGAATAGAACAAATGAAGTCTTAATACCTAAAAAGAGAAGTATTATCCCTGCGTGTGATGTGGAAGGAATTGATGAACTTGAAAATATAGTTGCTCAAACCGCAGATATCCCAGATGTTGGAGCATACAAAGTAGGATTTACACTAGTCCTCAAATATGGCCTTCCAAGCCTTGTTGAAACAATAAGAAAGTACTCAGATAAGCCAATCATTTACGATCATCAAAAGGCTGGAACCGATATACCTGCAACCGCCAAAGGCTTTTGTCGTGTATGTAAAGAAGCAGGTGTCGACTCAGTTATATACTTTCCAATGTCTGGGCCTGAAACATTAAGAGCTTGGGTATATGAAGCAAAAAACGAAGGGCTGATTCCAATTGTAGGAGGAATAATGACGCATCCTGCATATCTAAAAGAAGAAGGCGGATTCATAAGCAAATCAGATGCTCTAAGAATTTACGAGCTTGCAGCAGAATCAGGAGTAAATAACTTTGTAGTGCCAGGGAACAACCCTAGCATAATACAGCAAATAAAAGAAATTTTAGCACCATATGGTGATATCTCCCCAATATTTTATTCTCCGGGATTTGTTGCTCAAGGTGGCAAAATAAAGGAGACTTTAGACTCAATAGGAAATTTAGATTTTCACGCAATCATCGGAAGAGGATTATATCAATCAAATGATATTAAAGGTTCTGCAGAAAAATATATATCTGAATTAACAAGCAATAACTAACCTTTTGATGATTAACAAATGTCTTTAGGGAGAAATATTTAAATACGCTTGGGTAAAGACAATAACTAATATTTAGATGATAAACTTAAAATGAAAGAATACGAAGAAAAACTAAAAAAATATATTACCGAAAATAGGATAGATTGTGAATACTTCTCTTTTGAAACCTCTTGCCATTCTGTAGAGGATACTGCTAAAACAATGAATGTTTCTCCAGATGATATTGTGAAAAATATCTGCCTTGTTGACTCAAACAAAAGGATTATGGTTTGCACTGTAATCGGAACAGACAGAGTTAGTACGTCTACGGTTGCAAAAAGCCTTGGAATTGAAAGACCAGATATTGCAAGCCCTGATGAGATCTTAGAAAAAACAGGCTATCCTTGTGGCGGGGTTCCCTCTTTTGGCTTTGATGCAGTGTTTTTAGTAGATCCAAAGGTGATGGAAAAGGAATTCATATACACAAGTGGTGGTTCAGAAAATACTATCATAAAAATATCCCCACAAGAAAACATTAAATTCAGCAACGCAAAAGTAGTCAAGATCCGAAAATAAAAATAATGGTATGCCCAATTTTATTCTAACATTCAACCCATAAGGCTAATAAAAAAGTCGGGCTCCTTATGTTCCCCATAATACCTGTAGTACTTCGGTTTTAATCTAAGCTTGAATGCCAATCTCTCTTTTATTTTTGCAATTGCAACTTTATTAGGTCTCCAATCGTTTAAAAGTTCTTTAGGAAACTCCAAAAGATGAATTGTAACACTTGTCTTAAAGTTTCTCTTCTTCATCTCAACTTTAATCAAATCATGCCTTTTTTTAAGATACAATAATTTATCCTTAAAGAATTTGATATGCCCTTTTCCTAATGTGTACTCTTTTGGGATTCCTAAGGGCGTCGGATACCTTCTAACATATCCTAAAAGCATTAAAATCTCATCGTATTCAGCAATAAGATGCTGATCTGAGAGTTTCTCTGGCGAAATCAAATTAACCCTTACCATTTTTTCCTATCGCTCTTCTATCTAATCTCTCATAAGATTAGCCCTTCAATGTCTTTTAAAACATCATCAATATTATCAAATCGCTTAACAAGCCTTTCGTTCATAAACCAGGGAGATTTATCATTGTGTTCGCCGATAATGTAGATATATTTTGGGTTGCCACTAAGTTTCTTTGCCATAATTGCTGCGCCAACTTCCATCTTAAGCGTGGTTCCCTCCTTATCGGAAAGATAAATGAAGACATCGCTTTGTGATATGCCGTTTATCTCAGAATCCGAATATGTAGTTGCAAGCTCAACATGTTCTGAATAAGGCTTAATCTCTATGTGCTTCGTCCAATCATAAGAAATCATGTGCCCCATCTTTTTAAAGCCTTTCATACAAATCCAAAACAATAGGCTTCTTTTCAAATTTTCCAGCAACATAGACTTTTAGAGGTTTGTTTTCAGATGCCATCTTGCAAAGATTAACTACTTTTTATTTAATCTTTTGTAAATGTTTAAGTATATTTCAAAGAACTACTCCAAAAACCTGCTAAAAAGAAAAAATAAACAAATAAAGCCCTTTGTTAAAACCAACTGAATTTCAAAAAGAAAAAAATGATATAAATGGCTTTTATCTTGAAGAGTCTGCTTGTCTTTCAAGTTCAAGCTTTTTAGAGACTGCAAACGAGTTCTGGCTAAGATTGTAAGCAGAAAGAATTTCATCTGCTAATGCATCTCTAATCCCTTTTTTAGAGTTAAAAGACTTTGCATAAGCACCCTGAATAAAAAATCTCAATACTAGATCAACCCTTCTTTGAGGGGCGCAATCTACCGCCTTTGTGTACCTTGCTCCACCATATTCAATATTAACAATCTCTTCTCTTGTCGCTCCATTTTCAAGGGCTTTCACAAAGACTGCAATAGGGTTCGTGCCTGTCTTTCTCTCGATAATAGCCAAAGTATCCTCGACAATTTTATAGGCTGTAACGCCCTTTCCTGTTGTAAAGCCTGACGTTATCTTATGCTTCTTTGATCTATGACCTGCAACCATCAATTTATTTATTAATCTCTCGACAATAAAAGTCCTTGATTTATAGAATCTTTGACCTGAATATTTTGCACCTGTTTTAGGCACCAGTCTAGCGCTTAGGTTTACGTATCTTTTTAACCCTTCATCCGTTAGCTCTATGCCATTTGTGCTCCATCTGTTAAACGCCTTGATCTCTACATCTTTTAATTCCATTCTTATGACTCCTCGTGTATTATGATGGTTTTGGTGATTTCGCTTTAATATTTAAAACTTTCGTAATAACCCCTTTAGTTTTATTTATAAATATCTCGTCTAAAAATTACGATGTTATTTTCACTTTTTTGGAATTTTTACGGTTTTTCTAAGGCAACTGATAAATTTTGTTATTCAAATGGATTGATTATGCTAGAAAAAACCCTTTTAAAGCTTTGTTTTGTTATTTCTATTATTGGGATTATTGCACTTTTTGTTATAACTGTTATCTCTGAGGAGAAAACTGATAGTGTAACAGGTGTCATCAAAAGGAGCTACTTTGATGGTGAAAAAAGTTATCTTACAATAGCTTTGGAAGTAGAAAAGGTTGTAACAATAGAAGGCGATTTCGCTTTTCAAAAGGGAAAAATCATAAACGCATCAGGAGTGGACCAAGGAGACTTCTTCAATGCACATGAGGTATCTCTTGTTGAATAATTTAAAGCCTTGCTAAATAGGCTAAAGGCTAATCAGCTAATTTGCAGGATTCGCTGGATAAGTCATACAGAAAAGGGCATATCTGATGTAATCCTTCTCTCTTTTGGGGTAAAATTGATAAGCCTTTTTTTTTCATTAGAATTCTTAGCACAGCCTAAAATAAAATCTTCAAATTTAAGAATTACATATAAGCCATATTCCGAAAAATCCCCCGAAAGGCTTTCTCCCTTCATCCATACCTTTGCATTATCTTCGTTTATCTCTAAAATATTCTTAGTTGCAAAAGGAAAAAGCCTTTGCGCCCCTTCAATAGAATATCTAAATCCGCTTTCTTCTAAAGTGCCAAGATAAACACCGATTGAATTAACCCTCAATTCATCAATATCAATTGAAAACGTCTCCTTTCTTGCAAGGTATATCTTTCCTTCAGAAAGAGCCAAGAACACATGCCCCAAAAATTCCTTTTTAAGCTTTGATTTCTCACATCCTATCTGTAAAGAAATAGTATCCAACAAGCCATTTACTTTTCTGCTGTTAAGAATTTCCCCTTTCATTTTCAATATTTTCTGTTCTCAATAGTTTTTTATCGTTGGCTTTAAACTCCCCATATTTCATTTGATTTTCTCATAATCAAAGCTATCTCTTTTAAAACATCTATTTGAGCAGGCGTTAATAACTCTTTAGCATTCTTTAATTTTTTAAATTCCTCTTCATTAATAACGCTATAATAAACCTCACCTTCATTAATCTGTCTTCCACAACAAACATCATTAATCGATACAGCAACATTACTGGGGGCATCAGCGGATTTCAAGCTCTCGCTTTCAATTTGTATACCTTTGATAACGCCTGCCATGCTCCCATTTTCTTTCATAAGCCTTGTCCCAACCTTTAACGTGCCCGCTACTATTTCAACCCCTATAATCGCAGGATTAGACTGTCTAAATGTGTGGCTTACAAGGTACCTTATCTTACAAGGGGATGCAAGCTCGCCAAGCTTTTTTAGCTCTTCACTTTTTTTAGTCTCTTCAGACCATTTCTTGTACTCCTCAATTATCCTATAAATTACCTCATTGTTGATTACTTTGACCTTTTTATATTCCTGTTCATTACATTTAAATCCAACATTAAAGCCAAGTATTACCACAAATTCTGGCTTTTCCAAAAGCATTCCTTCTGCCTCTAAGAAATCATTTTTTGTAATATCGCCAACGCTAGCCTTTCTTATGGGAATCCTTTCTTCTTTTAGCAAAGTTACCAAAGCTTCAAGGCTTCCAAGACTATCAGCCTTAACAATTACTCCGCTTTTTTGGGTTTCTATAAAAACTGTATCAATTTCCTTTAACACCTGGCTTTTTTTATCATCTATGTCTTCAGGTGTATTCTTGCAAGCATAAATCGGGGTTCCCGCCATCGCTTCATCCAAAAGTGGAGCTGAAATCTTAACGCCTGTTGCCGCCACAGCATCTCTTACAGATTTAAAGACCGCCTTCTTATCTCTTATCTCACTCAATGGTGTGGGCATGAGAAGTGCTTTAACCTTAGTTACAATAGGGCCGTTAAGCCCGCCAAGGCATATTGTATCCCCTACCTTCAACGTTCCATCGAATAAAATTACATCAATTGTTACCCCTAATCCCTTTACTTCTCTAACCTCAAGAATGGTGCCTTTAGCAAGATTATTAACACTAAAGGTAAGGTCGCATTCCAAAAATTTCTGGGCGAGTCCGGAGATAAGCATTAAAATCTCCGCGATTCCTTCACCACTAAGTGCCGAACACGGAACTATCGCAATCTGTTTTGTATAATCACTTACCCTATCAAACCTCTCAGAATTAATACCTAACTCATAAAGTTGACCAACAATATTATAAATTCCATTTTCTACTGCTTGTAAAACATTCTCCTTTTGCATAGAAATAGATTTAACAACAGAATTATCCTTTTTAGAATAGCCAGAAATCTTATCAATCTTGTTTGCCGCGATTATGAATGGGGTTTTATACATCTTAAGAATCTTCACAGATTCAATCGTTTGAGGCTTAAAGCCTTCGTTTATATCAACCACTAAAATCGCAATATCTGAAAGGTTTCCTCCTCTTTTTCTAAGGTTTGTAAATGCTGCATGGCCAGGAGTATCAATAAATAAAATTCCTGGAACCTTTATTTTATTATCAAGCTTTCCCAATATAGGCACACAGTTCTTACATATTGTCTCAAAGGGAACAATGGACGCTCCTATAGCTTGCGTAATCCCCCCTGCTTCCTTATCAACTATTTTTGAGCTCCTAATCCTATCTAATATACTTGATTTTCCATGATCTACATGCCCTACAACTGAACAGATTGGGCTCCTTGATTTGCAAATATCAGCCATGGCTTCTAAGAGAGTGGCTTTTGTTTTATAAAGCTTATCCTAGCAAAGATTTTTATCAGAAATTTTAAAGAGAAACACTTAAAAAACATTAATATCTTCCAACATTACAAAACTATTTTTTTTAAAATGGAAACAGATAACCTTTCATCTAAAATCAAAGGTATTTTTAGCGTTTATGGTAGAAACTATGAAGTAGAGATTAAAGAGTGGACTGAAGAGATACAAGGTCTTTCTAAAAATAAAAAAAAAATAAACGTATGGGGATACGATATTAAGCCAATACCAGCGGTAGATGAAAATAAAAGAAGAAAGATGCTTAATGAAGACTATGATGCCTTAATGAGCATAATAAAAGAGCATTATATCCTGTAAATGTCGCTTCTTGTTTTCAGGGGATACTACCTTTTCAAAAGGGACTTTTTTGCAATATCTTTAAAAACTCAAATTCCATTCTGGTACAAATAATGCCCGAAATAATCACAGAAGGAAAATCAAAATTTTATGCGTTTACCCAAAAAATAGTCTCAAAAAAGATGCCCGTTTTCTATAATCCAGTAATGAAACACAATAGAGACATTGCTGTGCTTTTAATATCTTCTTATGATCTCAAAGATTCAAAGATAGCTTTGCCATTAGAAGGTAGCGGTATAAGAGGAATAAGGATGATAAAAGAATCTCCTAAAGGAACCATATCCAAAGTTTATTTTAATGATATAAATCCCAATGCAATAAAAATAACCGCAAAAAACCTTTCTATAAACAAAGTCAAAAGATTCGCTGAAATATCAAACCTTGATGCGAATCTCTTTTTTTCTATTCAAAAAACCTCCTTCGATTATATTGATATAGACCCTTTTGGAAGCCCTATATATTTTATAGAATCTGCAATAAGAAAGCTTAAAGCAGGTGGAGTTTTAGCGATTACCGCAACTGATACTTCGTCACTTTGCGGGGCTTACCCAAAAGTCTGCCTTAGAAGATATCACTCAAAGCCTATTCGAAATGAGTTAATGTACGAATCTGGTCTTAGAATACTCATATTTGCAGTTCAGAGGCTTGCAATGAAATATGATATTGCACTAAATCCTATACTCGCTTATTCAAAAGACCATTACATGAGGGTTTATTTCAAATCAAGCAGGTCAAAAGAGGATTGCGACAAAATACTATCTCTTCACAATTACCTCCATTTCAATCCAATCACGCTTGAGTTCTTTGAAGATCAGTTAAATTACAAAAAGGATCATCAAACCGCAGGTCCAATGTGGATGGGGCCAATGAATGATAAAGAGCTGTTAAAAAGGATCTTTCAAAAAGCAAAGGAATCCATTAACCCACAAATAACAAAGTTCTTAGAGCGCCTATATTCAGAACCAAATGAATGCCCCTTTTATTACGATATTCATTCACTTAGCAAAAAACTAAAAATCTCTGCGCCAGGTTTTGATGGAATAATAAGTGCCATAAAAAACAAAGGCTACATCTGTACGAGAACTCACTTTCTAGATACTGCAATAAAAACAAACTGTGAAATAAAAGAATTAAAAAGAATCATCAAAAAACCTTAGCCAATTGCTCTTCTTACATCGGTAACACTAACCGATTCAATCCCCTCAATCTTAGAAATCTCCTCTTCTAAGTGGTCGGTGCCCCCAAGCTTTTCGTCCATAACAAAAGATACTATTAAAGCACTTAGTCCAAAAGCAATAGGCTCAACAGAGCTTTTATAAGCCCCACTTCCAGCATACTCTGTAATAAGACTCTTTACCTTCTCATCAAGCTTTTCTAGATCGACTTCTGGTGAAGATTCCATAATTTTCATAGTAATAACAACATCCGCCATAATATCAACTCTTTTATAAAAATCCTTAAAAACTATTCTCTAAAATTAATTTGGGCCTATAAAGCCACATTCCGGGCATGTATATTTAACAGCCTTCTTTCTGCAATCAACGCACCTAACAATCTTTGCCTTCCCGCATTCAGGGCATAAGAACTCAACAGTGCCATTGAGGTTGCTAACATTCTTTTTGCACGATGAACATAACGTTTCCATAATTATCCTCCATTTTTGTGTTGTTCTAAGAAGAATAAACCCTTCTTTTAAAAAGTTTGTGCTTTAAAATGAGAAAAACCAGAGCTTTTTTCTTTATTTATCCTCAAACATCTTCAAAAAAAGACCTATGCTGATAACAACTGCAAAAGAAACTATACAATACTCAAGCAGTGGAAATGAGTTTGGACCACCGTCTATTTTCATCATAAATGAATCATAAACAAAAAAGCTTGCTAAAAGCACAATTACTATCAGAAAAAATGAGACAGCCAAGCTAATAAGAAATCCCTTTCTATTAGAAAAAATCTCTGAAAATATAATCTCATTTCTATAAGTTATCCATGCCGAGAAGAATACAATCACACCTAAAGACAATGCCGACCAGCCAAAAGCGGTGAATACGAGAGCCAACGCCCCCATCATAACACCCAAAAAGAAGATAGCTAAAAAGTTTGCAACAAATACAATCCTCGAAAGCCTCTTGCTTTCAGGTCTCTTATTGCCTTCGTAAAGTTTAGTAAAATAATCATTAATCTCCTCTTCACTCCAACCTTTCTCCAAAAGCTTGCTGACTATTGTTTTTTTCATTTCTGTTTCTTATTCCTGTTCAGGTAGTATAATGCCTCTTATGTGAAAAAAATAAGACTTAACTTTGTCATAATACTCAGTAATCCTTTCAATATCAATTTCCTGAAGTACTCCATCAACAATCGCCTTCATCATAACATGTCTTCTATACTCATTCTCACCAGTGAATTCAGCTCTGCTAAGCTTCCTTAAGTAATTATTAAACTCCATCATTTCTAAAATTAGCTTATCGTCAGGAAAATTGTCCTTCAAAAGCTTTATCTTTTCAGATAAAGAATATTCCGAATCCACTACCTTGCTATCTGCAACAAGCTTTTTTATTAAAGAGGCTATCATAAGGCTATTAGCATCTATTAGCCTTTCAACCACATTCCTAATAACATCAGCAGTACGTGTGTACTTCAAACTGACATAAACAATGTGGTCTGCTCTTTTAATCTCAGTGTACGCATCATTAAGCGTTTCAATCATCAAAAATCACCTTATGAATTATCCTGAATTTGCTTTTAACAAAAAAGAATTTTCCTAAATTAATATAATTTCACCTCTTTAGTGATAATTCTTTCAATCTCTGAAATAAAGCTTTTACACTCTCTAATATAGCGCTTTACAGCATCAATATCTAAAGTTTTAAGTGAATACTCCTCATTACATATCACAAACTTACCTTTCCTGCTAAACTCCACAGGGCTTTTCTTATGAGCTATCATAAGCTCTCTTAAGCTATTCATAGTCTTTTCAAAATGCGGGTCAAACCTGTACTGCTCCTTAACGTAAGTGTCATAAAACATAAGTTTTGAATCAAAGCTGTCATTAAACGGCGGAATTCTCTTATAATATCGCTCATAATGTAAAATTGCAGAAAGAGCATTTGCATACCCCAAAAAAATATTTTCAATAATCGTTGGAAAAAGCTTAGGATCCATAACAAGTGGATAGGTAACATTCATCATATGGTCAGCAATCTTTATATTCTGCTTTGCAGATTCCAAAGAAAGATGGTGCTTTTCAGGATTTTTGAGAGGCATACCCTAATTACAATATCTTCAATATTTAAAAACATTATGATTCAAAGTGATTTAAAGGTAAGAATAGCCAACATCTGTCAAAAAGAAAAATCAGTTTCTATCTTTGAAAAATCTATTTAGCGATAATTTCTACTCTGAATCTTCGCCTTTAATCTTAAGAATAGCCTTTGCAAGGTCTCCATTGGAGCTTAAAATCGCGTCCTTTGCCGTATCATAATCGCAACTCGATGCATCCATCACAGTATTCACGTCTTCCTCAGAAATTTCTGGCGCTAAATCAAGTTCCTCAATCCTTTCTTCGCCAGAGATCTGATAAACCTCTTGACCCATCATATTTATCTTAGAAACCGAAGGCTCATCAATGACGATTCTTGACCCCGTTAGTTCAATAATCACCCGTTTAGCCTCAATTTGTTGCTCATTTATTCCAAGCCTTTTCATGGCCTGCTTCATCTGCCTGGGATTAATATTGCCATACATCGAAAACCACCTTAAGCTAAACTAGCCCTAAAAGCCTTGCTCCATAAATTTGAAATATAAGAATAATCGCAACAACGATAGCTATAAGCACAATAAGATAGCCTGGCTTTATACTAAACTTGGATTTATACCCTTCTCCATACCTAATAATCCCCCCACCTGAAGAGGGCATAAAAGTTCTTCTGGTTGCCATATTGGTGTTGAAATTTCTTTTTTATTTAAAGCTTTTGCATTTTGCAATCACTTTTAAAAATACGGTTTATTCAAAGAAAAAAATAAGGGGCGCAAGTAAGCCGCCTTCTGTGAAATCCCCTATTTTGCCCTAAAGCAAAGGATGGATTTGCCAACATTCGACTAAGCGGCGCTAAAGGCCTTGCACCAGGCGGGACTGCCTTTTCATCCTTTCCTAAAAACCAAATGTTCTGCTGGTTAGTCTCAAAGGTGTTGCCATCTTTTTCGCAAGCATCATAACAAGCTTTTAGGTGGTTTTGTTTCTGCGCAGTTGCCATCCCTTTCGGAATCTTTTAAAGATTAAAAGCGCCCTTTTTTAGGTGGGCGGACTTTCCTCGATTGCTCGGAGTTGGCTTTGCGCCCCATTTCAAAGGGTAATAACCCCTATTTTTATATAGTTTACCTAAAACATCATTGGCAAATAACAAAAGAAGTCTATCAAAGTCGTTTTTAAAAAATGAGAAAAATAAAAGCACCTTTATTTGACCTTAGAAAAACCCTTGAATGTGGCCAGTTCTTTAACTACTTTGAAGAAGATGGCTTCTTTTTTGTAGTTGATGGCTCAAACTTTTTTATGATAAAACAACAAGGGCAACATCTTTACTTTGATGGAAACATCAGTGAAGAATTCCTCATTAATTTCTTTTCTTTGGATTTAGATTACAAAAAAATGCTCAAAGAAATCTCAAAAGATAAAATAATAGAATCCGCAATCAAAAGGTCTTTTGGCTTAAGAATAATCAATCAAGAC
>CAZTMQ010000012.1:0-21131 GCA_964615385.1 uncultured Methanosarcinales archaeon | reverse complement strand
CATCATGAATAGCTAAAGAAAACTCACCGCCTTGCCCTTCTTTAGTTTGCACATCAGGCACTTCTCCAATTATTGGAGGATGATTAATAAGACCCATCCTTTCAATAGCTACCCTAACTGTTTTGGTGTTGCCCTCGTCATCAGAGACTATAAAATCTGCGTGTGTTGGCTCGATTGAAGTATTTTTAGGAACAAGTCGCCATGAAAAAGAATATCCATCTGTAAAATAATTTATCTCAGGAGTATAGTCTGGGCTCATGATACTTAAAGTGAGCCCTTGGCCATTGAACCTAGAATAGTCATCCAAAACCTTTGAGATAAAGGTGCTTGTTGGCAGACCTTTTGTAGCGTATATCTTTTCTGGCAAGTCAAAAAACATTGTATCTATTGTATCTTCAATCACTCCTGGAACAACAACCGTTGTAGATTTGCCTTCAAGATCAGTAACTTTTACTTTAGCATTAAAAGGGCCAGAACGATTTGGGTCTATTGGTTTCCCAGTTACTTTTGCCTGATTAGATGGCATCTTTTCAGTTTCAATATCCTCAAACCCTTGGGCTTCAGCTTCGATAATCAATTCCTCAAGAGTAGAGTGGTCATCATACACATCAAAAATAGTTGAGAAAGGCAACCCTTCTGTTGCCTTTATGGGACTTTCAACAGGCTTTACTATTGGAGCTTTATTTATATCAGGGCAACCTGTAAGCATAATAGTTGATCCAATTGTTCCAATTGCAATAATACCTTTGATTGTTTTTTTCATTTTCCTTAAATCTTAGCGTCTCTCAGGCAAAACGTAGTAGCCACCCTCGGAATTCTCAGATGATAAAATAAAATTTTCATAAAGAATAATTTCATTCTCCGAATCGTTTGCACTTCCAATAAATCTTGCAGTTGCTCCTGGAAGTAAATTATCCTTGGCAGTATAATATACCAAACCTGCTTCATCAAGCGGCGATCGATTAGGATAGCTTATATATGTGCCATCAGTCATACAAGAATCAATATTGGTTCCCTTTCGAAATTCGGAGCTTAATGTTCTAAGTGTCAAAATCTCTTCATTAACAACTCTTTTTATAAGGTCAGAATCAGCTTTCCCATAGTTGAAATATAGGATTCCTAAAAAGATTTGGTTTGAGTCTGGATAAGAAATGGCTCCCGTCATTCCTGCTTCTAAACCGTAGGGCTCATTAAAAAACTCAATATTTATTTTGTTCTCAAAAGGTGGTTCAAACTCTTCAACGTATCGGATATTAATACTACTTGAAAAGAGTTCTTTTAGCGTGAGTACCACCTGGTCTATATAGAACTGTGGAATATCCTGATTTTCTCCTATAGCAATTACTGCTTCAGGAAGTTCTCTATCTACAACATCAAAAGGCCATTTTGCAAGTGCTTTAGGTATCTTAAAAGAGCCTCCTGCCTGTAGATTAAGATTATTTAAAGGATTATTTGCAATTCCAAATGTCGAATCAATTTGCCCAGACAACTTTAATACTTGAGATAAACCTTCGGGCACAATTGGCTCATCTAAAAGGTTATTTACTGCAGCAAACCATGCATTCATCTGCCTTGTAGATTGCGCAAAAATAAGATTTCTTGTTAAATTGTCGCTTGAAATGTCTGCAAGGGCATATCTTTCTCCATAACCTTCCCTTAGAAAATGAATTTCTAAAATCTTTTCTAAACGGTCATATGGTTCTACTTTGAATTTTAACATTTCCTCTGTGGTTTCAAACTCCTTAATCTTTTCACAAGATTCTCTATCAACAATAATCTCCCTACTTTGGGAATCGTAGGCTATTACGGGAACCAAGAAAGCCTCAACAGATATTTGGCTTGCAGGTATATTTAGATTATGGCCCTTTATTCTATCGGTACCAGAATAAAATGTGAAATTCATATCTGTTATCAAATACGAAATGTCAGTCATCGGAGTAATTGTAACATTAATATTTTTTTGGGATACTGCACCTTTCGTATCCTCTACATAAACATTAATTGTTTCAGGGCCATTGTAGTAGTAATCCTTTGAACTGCAATGAATTATTATACTGTTTTCATCAACTATTTCATGAAAAACATTAAGCTTCTCGGATGTAATTATTATTTCTAGATCAGATATATTATCCTCATCCATTATCTTGACATTAACACTTCCCTCTCCACCTTCTTTCATTGAAATATCATCCTCGATAGAGATAAAAGGCGCAAGATTACTAACCCCTGAAATATTCATGGGTATCTGCAAGTATTCTACATTCCCTTCATTATCAAAGCCTTTAATGAGTACATAGGTTTCCCCTTCAAAAATCCCTTTCGGGACTAGGGAAAACGAAAAACTGTGATCATCCAAATAAACAATGTTTTGTGCGGTATAATTAGGGCTTGTAATCTCGACACCTAATCCATTTCCTAATTTAGAATAATCATCAAGCAAATCTCCTGTAATTAATTCAATAACCATCCCCTGCTTACCCTGCAATTGAGTAGGAAAACCTAGAAATGTAACATCTATTGTATTGATAACGTTCACAGGAAGTGTATGATATACCCTTTTGCCTTCAAGATTTGTTAGCCCCACTTCCAGTGTAGTTGGTCCATTATAATTTGAATCAATTGGCGACCCATTTACCGAAATCTTATCAGGAGAAATCTTGGAAAAATCAAATTCATGGTAATGTTCTGATTTAGCATCAATAATAATATCTTCAAGCGAATGGCCATTAACCCTAAAGCCTGCCTCTAATTCCTGTCCTTCATCTATAATTAGCGGGCTTATTAAAGGAGTTAAACTAAATTTGTTGGGCAAGTCAGGGCAACCTGTAAGTACAATTACGCTACCTGCACCTATAGCTCCTAAAAACGTTTTGATTATGCCTTTTTTTCCCATCTATAACACAATCCTTAAATGTTTTAATATAAATAAATTTATTAACTTATTTTCAATTATCACTAAACAGTAACACCTTCTATTATTTAAAGATTACTCAAGGAATTGAGATCCGAGACATATTAATTTAGTCAAATTTTCACAAATCTAAAGTGTAAGATATTAAATTCATTGCAATCCTTTTAGACGAGTAAAAATAATTAAGAGAAGTGTAAAAGAATATAAATGAAAAAGAAAAACCGAAAGGTATCTAACTTCAATTAGAGACCATAATATTTTTAATGTCTTCAGAAGATATTGTCTCGTTATCCTTTTCAACTGCGTGCCTGCAAAGATCTTCGAGATCCTCTAAAAGCTTTCTTGGATTCTTGGAGTGGCCAAAGACCTCTTTTATCACTTCATCTGTTAGAAGTGGCAGGTCTCCTACCCTTTTTCTCACTAGGGTTACAGCCTCATCTGCAGATATGGATTTTATTAGAAACGTATTTTTATCAAATAAGGCCTTTAGCTCATCTGGGAACTTTGTCGTAGAGAAATCATGAGATACCAAGGCTATTGCGTGAAAGAACTCTTCATTATAGTACTTTGGCAAAAGCTCTAAATCCTTTAGGTTTAAATCCTGAGCCTCATCTATTAAAATTATGTTATGTTTTTTTCTTATCCTAAAAAGCTTATGAAAAAAGCCCCCAGCATTTATCAATAGATTATCAAAGTCTATTGAAGAATCCCTTCTATTTCTGCTGTAATAAATGATTCTGTAATCATCTCTAAACTGCTCTATAATCCTCTTTAGAAGAGTGGTCTTCCCAAAGCCGTATTCGCCCTCAATCAAGAGCACTTGCCCATGCTCGATTCCCTCAAGAATTTTTTTTATTGTCTCTTCGTTTCCGACGAGTCTCCTTTCGGTAGACGGCTTTATTGTAAACGGGTTCTGCTTAAATCCTAGCGTGTTATACCACGTTTTAGCTCTCATTGCTTTTCCCCTACCTCAAATATAAGCCCGCACTCAGGGCACCTTAAGTCCTCTTCATCGCAGAGAGCCCCACAGTTCTCACAGTACTCATCGCAGTACTCGCACCTGTAATATTCTCCTATTTTCTTGAGCTTTCTCCCACAAGTAGGGCACAAAAAGTCTTCTTCAGGCTCTTCCTCTTTATAGCTACCCAGCTTTGAAATAGCAATATCTAAATCACTGTTTTCAACTATAGATCTATTCGCCTCTTTTGCGATATCGCAGGCCATATCTAAAAATAATAGCGCTTTTTTTATGTTTCTTGAAGCCTTGTGATACGCATAGAGGATTGTATCTTTATTCAAAATCTCAGAGGAATGCACTCTTTCGATTACCATATCAGAAAATAGCTGGTCAGGTAAAGGCTCTAGCTTAAGCACTCTTCTGCCAATCCTGTTTCTTAATGCCTCGCTTACGTTTAATGATTCATAATCAGTGGTTGTAAATATCACAGATTTTAGATAATTTTGGTCAAAATAATATCTTATCTTTTCACAATTTCTTTTTGATATGCTTTCTACGTTATCTAAAAGAAGTATCATATTTTTTGGAAGCTTTCCTAAAAGCTTTCCTTTGATAAAGCCATACCTTTTTATCATCAGCTTTTCTATGTCAAGTTTTTTGTTTAGTTTCCTTGCATCTACATAGATAACCTTGCCTTTTCCTTTAAAATTGTCTATTGCATACATTAAGAGCATAGTCTTTCCAAAGCCCGGCTTTCCTTCAATAACCATCATGTTTCCGGAAAGAATCATATACAAAAGCTCTTTGCATTCTCGCTCTCTATCAACAAGTTCATAAACGGTTCCTACAGTATCTACACCTAAAGGGTTCTCTTCAAGCCCCATCTCCTCGTACCATTTCATAATAATCACCATTACCAAAAGCCACTACGAACAGTTTTATCTTTTTTGCTTCTTTTGAGTAGTTATAACACATATTTAATAAGTTGTATTTATATTTTTGTATCTTTTCGGAATACAAAATACCTTATTATTACTAAGAGCACCTCGTTTTCATCTAAAAAAAAATAAAATCGCAAAACCCTACTTAACAAATACGAGGAGCTATTAAAGCGATTCGCAGATATTTTCAAGATACTTTCCTAAAATATTTAAAAAAAACTAGCTATTTATATGCGGTATAAAAAGCTTTCGAGATGGGCTTTTTGCATATACTTTTTACCTATGCGTTTTACCCTAAAAAGAATAATGACTAACTATTTTGATAGGGCGTATCTTTTTAGAGAATGTATCTCAGATTCAGAAATTGAGCAACCGGATAGCTTTACCCCCCACAAGAGCCCATCAATTATCCGCTCTTTTATATCAGGAAGAACCGTTTGCTGGTTTTCTTGAAGGTATCCATTAAATAAGCCTTGAGAATAAGCACTTGTTACAAGCTCAGCAGAGCGTATGATCTTTACGTCCTTTGCGATGCTTTGAAATTTGTCAAGTGAATCGTAGTTTATCTTGATTTTTGTATGAAGCTTTGAAGATAGTATTGTTTTTAGCTGAACTGGTGCCTCTATTAGTAATCGCATAGTCCTTTCATCTAAAAGCATTGCCTGATGAGATTTCTCTATATACATTGCAAGTGTCTCTAATTCCCCACTGTGAACTATTGGAATTGCCTTTTTGTATGCGTAAAATATGCTGTTGGCTAGGTTATTTAGCTCATTTTTTAGGGTATTGTCTACTTTGACTACTGAGATTACACCCTCTGAAATGAGGTCTAAAACCTGAATAGCCTTAAGCTCAAATCGCCTTATGTTAATGGGCCTATCAAACATCTCTCCTTTAACATCTGGCCCAATGCAGAAACTTACATTTTTTTTCCTGAGCTCCTTTAATACCCAAAGAAGATTGTTCATTGAAAGGGATATTATTGGCCCTGCGTCGCAACTTATGTATTTCATTTGAAAAGACCTTCCGTAATCTTTATTCTTTCCAGGGCGGTTTTTCCTGTAAGATTGTCATACTCGTTTTTTGTGTTACCTGCATAGTTTAAAAGGTCCCATAAGCTAATGTCCAGAATAGAGGCTACCTGACCTAGTGAAATCCCATGGTCGTATATTTTTATTCCTTTTTTGACCTTTGATTGTGATATTACATCTTCAACGTAGATCTCAAATTTTTTATCTAAATAGCTAATTAGCTTAAACATACTTGCAACCTTTTTTCTAAAGCCAGATATATCATCAGACTCAAGGGAGGATATCATCTTCTCAATTATTGATACTACCTTTTGAGAATTAAAATCTCTTCTTATAAAAATCTTTGAAAGGGAATATATCATAACAGCTAAAGACAGCGAGTCATCATCTTGAAAAACCGAGGCTGAATGCATAGTCCTATTGGATAAAAACTTTAGATTATCGAAGTCTTTTCTTAAGATTGCCTTCTTTGATTCCTTTAGAATCGTTAATACGTTGTCTTTTTCTATCATTGTTAATTTTCCCTTAATAAAAGAGGATTTAAATAATTTTTGATTTGGGGAGTCTGTTTTTTTTGATATTTTGCTTTTAATGCTAAAAGAAAGAGTAAAAATATTTCGAGGCGAATAATATCAAATAGTAATAAGATATTTCAATGTTTATCCAAAGGTCATTAATTTTAAGAGGGCAATGTTAAGGTAGGATGAATTTTATGAAGAGAAGGAAAATTTTTATAAATTTCTTTTATAAATTTTTATAAGATTAAGTTGTTTAGCCTAACCCGCGACTTGTTCTGCAGCTTTCTCAGCAGCCTTTTCAACTATTTTGTCTTCAGCCTTTTCTATTGCCTTCTCGGCAATCTTCTTTGCGCTCTTTTCAGGTATTTTATCAGGAGCTAGGAAGATATCTGAAAGTTTAGTGGAAATCGCTGCAACCACGATGCTTATTAGTATAAAAGCAATCATAAGATCTAAAACAACGGATATACCATCTATCGCTACACCCACAAGTGCAAATGCAACAACTGCAGCAGGTATGCCTTTTGGAGCGGTGAGCGCCATAAAGATCTTTTCCTTTGTGGTTTCATTGCCCTTATAGTAAGTTATATGTATCGCAATATACCTTACAATCAGGTAAAAACAGAATAGAATGATTGCCCTTATCCAAAACAAGTAATCTGTATCCAGCTTAATCAGAAAGCCAATTAATACAAACACAAGAATTTCTAAGGAGATTGAAAAGGTAGAGGAAGTGTTGTAGATTGTTTCTTTATCCTTTAAAAAGCCGTTTCCAAATATTAATCCCAATGTTGTTACTGCAAGTATTCCATTACCACCTAGGGATTCTGCTAAAACATACGAAAATATTGCAATTGCTAAAAGTATTACTGAGCCCATTGATTTTGCGTAGTTTTTCTTTATTAGCTTTAAAAGTATTATTCCCAAAAAAAGACCAGTACCTAATCCAATTATTATCTTTAAAAATATCGCCTTTCCAAACATTGCAAGCATCGTGGCACCGGTTGTTGGCGAGTTGTTGAATTCAAGTATTAACAAGGGCAAGATCACGGTAATAGGGGTGTTTATTATGGATTCAATTTCAAGGCTTTTGATGATCTTGTTAGCGGATTTACCAAAAAGCGGAAGGATTACGCTTGGGCAGGTTCCACACATAGAAGCCGCAAATATTAGTATTGCAAGCCAGCCAAGCTCAGGGAAAAAAAGCTTTGTGAACAAGGGAAAAATTACCATAGTTAGAATGGTAAATACTACAGATAATTTCAGCACCTTGCTTGAGAACGAATCGACTTCTTTTAGTTTGAAATGAGAAGTAGAATCGAATACTATTATCGCTAGCGCTAAAAATCCTATCGCCGTAAGGAAGTCAGAACCAAAGGTTACAAGGGGCATTTCAGGGTCCAATGGGTTTGAAAGGTGACTTAGCAAAAGCCCACATAACAATAAAAAAGGTATGTTTGGAATTTTTAGCTTATCACAAATCATTGTAATTATTATTCCAATAATTAAAAGCACTGCTATTGTTGTTAGATAAAAAATGGGGTCCATAAGTCAATTTTTAGTTGTGTAGTTTATATATTTTTCTTAGTTATTTAGAAGTGGGGATAAAAATCGTTTTCAGCCACTGAGAAAAAAAGATGAAAAAAGATGAAAAAAGATAAAGACGGTCTTAGAAAGAAAGACACAGATAAAAGGAATTTAAAATAAAAGAAATTAAAAATAAATAAATAAATAAAGAGCTTTACTTTCTAGCCTTTTGGATCTTTCCGGAAAGTAGCGCCTTTAGTGACTGATCATTCACCTTAATAACCTGCCACCTAACACCAGGGATGTCGCCTTTTGACCTTCCCATCCTTCCACCAATGCATTCTACAATGACCTCATCGTGCTCATCGACGAATTTCATTGCTCCGTCTCCTGGAAGAAAGGCTGTTACCTGCTTGCCGTTTTTTGTAAGCTGAACCTTAGCGCACTTTCTCATTGCAGAGTTTGGCTGTTTAGCCTCTAGCTGTATCTTCTCTAAAACAAGCCCCTTCGCCTGAGACGCTCCTTTCAAAGGGTCCGATTTCTTTTTCAAATCCAAAGTCTTTCTTACATAGGCTTTGTCTTTCCACCTTGACTCACTCCTTCGGGATATGAGTTTTTTTGCAGTGAAAAGCCCTGATGGTTTTTTTGCCATTATAAATAACCTCCATTAACTAAAATATTCTCATTTGACTTTTATCTCTTTTAGATCAGGAAAAAACCTGCGTACGATGTACTCGTAATTTCGCAGATTCGATGCGTTTCTTCCAATAATCATACTTTTCTTGCTGAAATCAGGATCCTGAATCTGTATGATATTTGTTTTTGGATCGTAATCTATTGACTCAACAACTATGGGAAATAAAAGGTTGTTTAAAAAGCTTTTCAAATCGGAGTTGTAGGCGCTAACCTTAATCTTTTTGTTGAATTTATTTTCAAGGAGTCTAATATTTACAGCCTTTTTCCCTATGGCCTTGCCGATATTGTTTTGATCAACAAAGAAGTTAAGCACGCCTTTTTGGTCTTCAAAACAATCTATTAATGAGGTATGGGTTATATTTTCAAAGATCCTCATATACCCCATTAAAGCATTGTCGTATTTTGCGCCTTTTACCAATTTGCTTCACGTTTAAAATAAAGATAAGATTTAATTAAAGACCTGTTTTTATTCAACTAATGTAATTACAGCTATAGGATAGAGCTTTTTGCATACCGCACCGAGCTCTATATTGTCAACCTTAAGTGTTATCAGCTCTATTCCCTTTAGCCCAGAGTACCTGTTTAGGTCTTTTACTAATGACTCTTTGGCGTTTGACGCAAGATAGACCTTCTTTGCTTTAGAAGCCTTGACTGCCCTTATACACTGCTCTTCTCCAAAAAGCATTTTCTCTGAACTCAGATTCTTTCTTATAAAACTCAAATCATCCATTTCTATTCACCTTATTTGAAAATATTTACATATTAAATTTTGTTTTAAATAACTCTTTGATATTTGAATGGCTACAAATTATTTTGTTCTAAGCAATATACCTTGTTTTTTAGTCTTTGTTCTTTTTTATTCTTCTATGTATTTTGTTATTTGCTTTTGTTTTTTTTCTTTTACTTCTTTTTCTTTTGCTCTACGCCAACATAATGTAACTTAGTTAATCCAGTTCCTATTTGTATTGGCTGATTTAGCATCACGTTTTCTATTACTGACAATACGGTGTCTTTTTCGCCACTCATACAGGCGTTTGCAAGGTGTTTAATAGGGGTTTCAAAGGATGCCCTTGCGAGCACACTTGACTTGCTACTTGTAATCCCAAACCTTGTAATCCCTTCAATCTTTCCGTTTAGGCACATTGTATCGGCAACGAGCATTATATGCCTTAAATCAATATTTAAGCCTTGCTCTTCTATGACTGCTGATACTTCGTGAATAATTGCGGATCTTGCGGCCTCTATTCCTAAAACCGATTCAATTTCAAATATATCGTTTGTAGTAGTTCTTGTTTTATCAACAAACGCAAGCTTTAGCACGTCTTTTAGCTTGCTTCCTGCAGTGATTATTACGTACTCCTCTTCTCCGGTTTCCTCATTAATTTTCTTGGTTGGAAGCACCTGTGAGATGCCGTTAATCCCACCTATTATTAGACCCACAAGCTTTTCTCTAACCTTAAATACCTCATTTGGGCTTTTATCTTTTGAGATCTCAACCGTTGCAATTATGGAATCTTCGCTTTCCTTTTTGAAGCTTGCAGATTTTGTTTTTTTCTTAAGTATTGCAAGTAATTCTTTTACATCAAGCCCAATCTCTGAAAGCTTTTCGGAATCAAGGCTTATTGTAATTGTGTAATCGCTAATATTTATTAAAAACTCTTTGGCGACTTCGCCTAATGAAACTGAGCGTATACCCATCGCTATCTTTTTAATCTCCTCTTTTGAGCAATTTGAATGGGCCTTATCGAGATAGATATTCATTATTGGCGTCTTTATATTTTTTCTACCATCAAAGATTTCGATTATTCTTGGAAGTCCTACTGTGACATTCATTTCAGAGACCCCTGCAAAGTGAAATGTGTTAAGGGTCATTTGGGTACCTGGTTCTCCGATAGACTCCGCTGCAACTACCCCTACAGATTCACCACTATCAACTAAGGCTGTCTTGTACTCTTCTACTACCTTTTCAAGAACCTCTTTGATTTTGGATTTTGCCGTTCCCTTTGGAATCTTACTTTCTACCTCAGCAAGCATTGATGCTGGCAGTAACTTTTGGTATTCATCGTATATTGAATCTGCCATTTTTAAATAACCTCGCTTATTATCTTATCAACATTAATGGTTCCGCCTTCCGAGCGCGAGACATCTATCCCATCCTCACCATATTTGAATTGGACAATTCTTCCCGAAGCGTCTCTTACAGAGCCGTCTTCAAATGCCTTAATATCTTGTAAGGCATTTGAAAGTCTTCTATATAAGTAACCTGATTTTGGAGTTCTCAAAGCGGTATCCATTAAAGAGTCCCTTCCGGTCATTGCAGCGAAGAAGAATTCATAAGGCTTCATTCCTTCTTTGAAGCCTTCCTGGATAAAGCCGTGTGCCGAAGGGCTGAGATCCCCACGTTTAAAACATGATAAGGTTCTGCCCCTATACCCTCCTTGGATTCTTTTTCCCCTTAAAGCCTGTTGACCCACACATGCGGTAATCTGAGTCAAATTAAGCATATTTCCCCTTGCTCCACTCCTTGCCATAATAAGGCTTGGCGTGTCTTTGATAGAATTCTTATCGACTATACTACCCATCTGGTTTCTTACCAAGTTAAGCCTTTCAAGTATCCTTCGCTCTAGTGTATCTTCTAGGGTTCTTCCGGGTAAAAGCTCTAAGCTTCCATTGTTATATTGCTCTACTAAGAGCTCAACATCTTGATAAGCTCTATCAATTTCTTGCTTAATCTCTTTTACAGCTGCTTCAGGTAGATCTGCATCGCTTACGTAAGCTGAAAAGCCGTGCCTTGCAAGCGAAGCTAGCCCAAGCCTTAAGGTGTTTGATAAAAATTCTATTGCGTATTCGCAACCATATTTTTTATTTATTTCTCTAAGCAAAAGGCCTGATTCATCGCCAAGGCTACTTTTATCCATCACTCCTGATGTAAGCTTGCCGTTTTTGATTATTACCTTAGGCTCATCTTTATCCTTACACTTTCCCTCAAATTGAAAATCTTTTGGAATGATTAGGCTAAAGATTTCTTTTCCAGTACATTCATCCTTTGAGCCTAGGTTATCAATAGAGTCTAAAAGTCCTGCGCTTCCAAGTAGTGCAACTGCTTCTCTTTTTGTGAATTTTCCAAACTTGGTTAAAAGATAATTTCCTGTGATACCATCTTGAAGGATTCCAATGACTGATAATCCATACCTTGGAGAGATCATCTGTTTTTGGACTTGCATTAGCATCTCAGCTTCTGCTCTTGCCTCTTCTGTTTGGGGGATGTGCAGATTCATTTCGTCCCCATCAAAGTCAGCGTTGTATGGATGGCATACAACAGGGTTTACTCTAAATGTTCTGTAAGGCAAAACCCTTATTTTATGGGCCATCATACTCATCCTGTGAAGAGATGGTTGCCTGTTAAATAATGCAATGTCTCCATCAATCAGATGCCTTTCAACAACATAACCTGGCTGAAGCTCTTCTAAGAGCTGTTCTCGTGTTTCATCGGTTATCTTTTTCTTTCGGCCATCAGGCCTTATTACATAATTGGCTCCAGGATATTCCTTTGGGCCTTTTTCCACAAAACCTTTTAGATAATCGTTATTCCATGCAGTTACTTTCTCAGGAACCGTAAGCTTCATAGCTATTATCTTTGGAACGCCCACTTCATTTAATTTGAGCATTGGGTCCGGGCTGATTACAGTCCTTGATGAGAAATTTGTTCTTTTCCCCGCAAGATTGTGCCTTATCCTTCCTTCTTTAGATTCTATCCTTTCAGAGATTGTTGTTAAGGGCTGGCCACTCCTATGCCTTGCGGGTGGAATCTGTGTGAGAGAATTATCAAAATAAGTTGAGATATGATATTGTAAAAGGTCCCAAAGATCCTCGATAATAATCTCAGGAGCACCCGCGTTTATATTCTCAAAAAGCCTTTGGTTAATCCTTACAATATCCCCAAGCTTATGAGTTAGGTCATCTTCGCTTCTTTCACCGCTCTGAAGAGTGATCGAAGGCCTAATGCTTACAGGCGCGACTGGAAAAACTGTCAAGACCATCCACTCAGGCCTTGCGCTCTTTGGGTTCATTCCAAAAATCTTTAGGTCTTCATCATTTATTTTTTCAAGTCTTGTTCTTACTTCAATAGGCGTTAGCCTTTTTTCATCTTCAAGAAAGGTGGTTGGCTTTTCAATGGTAATTTTACCTTGATTGGCTTTGCAGTGAGGGCATTTCTTAGAATTTTTCATCTTTGAAACTATCTCAGCAATTAGTGAAACCCTTGCCTTTTTTGTAGCTTCCTCTTCTAAATCCTTTAGTTCTGAAAGAAGCTGTTTCTTTTTATCATCAGGAATTAATAGCTTCCCACAGGACTTGCATGTACACCGCAGTATGTCATATATCATTGGCGCAAATATCACATGGATTACTGGTCTTGCAAGCGCAATGTAACCAAAATGCCCAAGACATTCCTTTAGCCTTCCACCACAGGTTTTGCATCTTAAAGAAGGGTCAATTACACCCATCCTTGTGTCCATTAAACCCCCATCAACAGGAAAGCCTTCCTTGTCGTAGAGTTCTGCTGTCACTACCTTTACGGCCGCCATCTGCTGAATAACAGTTGGGCTTAGCATATCAAATCCTATAGCGTTTATCAGCTTATGAAGTGTGATATTCTCCTCATCCATTTTTTAATCACCAAACCTTTTAATCGATTTTTTATGAAAAATACTAACGTCAACAGATTAACGTGCCTCACATATTTTGTGTTAATCGCAACGTTTGCAACGTTTTAATCTGCTTTTTGAAATTAAAAAAAATGAAAGCCAAGTTTGTAAATTTATCTGAATTTGTAAATTTGTTTGAAGTGAAAATAAAAAAACGTTTAGTAGCGGGTGCTTAGCCCATATTTTGTGTTTAGGCACATTGCCCTTAACTCGTCAGTAAATAGCTTAAAGGCATAGCTTATCTCTACGTATGAAACATCGATGTTATCACCGCATACTGAGCATACATGCCTGTTTTTGTACCTATCGTAATAAGCAAACATTCCGCATTTCTCGCATACAGGAACCCTTACTGAGTCTGCATTAAAGCGTTCTTTTAGTACCATTGATGCTCCATGGGCTACGAATGTGTCTTTTTCCATCTCTCCAAGCCTTAAGCCTCCTTCTTTTGCCCTTCCTTCGGTAGGTTGCCTTGTCAAAAGCTGGACTGGCCCTCTTGCCCTTGCGTGGATTTTATTCGCAACTAAGTGCTTTAATCTTAGATAGTACATGTTTCCAACAAAGATTCGCATTTCCTTTTGTTCTCCGGTTAATGGATTATAAAAGGTTTCAACACCATTATCTCTAAAGCCGTCTTTTGTAAGCTCCTTTCTTATGTCTTCAATGTTCTCAGATGAAAAGGGCGTGCCATCAATTTGCCTTCCTGATAATGCACCTACTTTTCCACCTAAAAGATCAATCATGTGTGAAAAGGTCATTCTTGATGGGATACTGTGTGGTGAAAAGATTAAATCTGGAACTATTCCGGATTCGCTAAAGGGCATGTTTTCGGGATTAACTATTAATCCTACAACACCCTTTTGACCATGCCTTGATACAAATTTATCTCCTATTTCGGGAATCATAGGCGATCTAAGTTTTACTTCAACAAGCTTATGGCCTTCTTCACCTTCTGTGATAAATATGGTATCAACTATTCCCTGCTCACCGTGCTTTAGCTGGATTGAGGATTCTCTTCTTCCTTCACTTATGAGATTATACTGATCGGTACTTGCTAAAAATCTTGGTGGACTCGTTCTTCCTATTACAACGTCTTCTTCAGAGACCTGAGCCTCAGGATAGACTATTCCGTCTTCCTCTAAAAATCTGTAATCAGTTTCAGACTTGTATCCCTTTACATCCTTATCAGGAACCTCAACCTTATCAAAAAGACCACCAGGATATCTCATCTCTTCGGCTACTGCAGGCCTATAGTATGTTGAGCGAGCAAGCCCCCTATCTATTGAGCCACGATTCAAGACTACAGCATCATCCATGTTATATCCTTCATAATTGGATATTGCAACTACAAAGTTTTGTCCTAGTGGATGTGCATCCATTTTTGAGATGTCATTCATTGCTGTTTTTACTATTGGTATCTGTGGATAATTTAAGGTATTTACATCCATGTCACTTCTTATAGGATAGTTAGCTATATAGACACCTATTGCCTGCTTTTGGTTTTTAGCTCCCATTGAGATCCTTGCACCAGGAGAATAATTGCAAAATGGAACAAGGGATGCACATAGCCCAAGCATTGAGAATGGAACTAGCTCAAGGTGAGTGTGTTCAGGGGTTAGTTCCTCTTCGTAAAATGAAACTAACGCATCTTCTTCTTCCAAAGGGTCAAGGTATTCAACAATCCCATTTTTGATTAGGTCTTCCCATTTCAAATCCCCTTTTTTGAGCTTATCCATAACTTCTTTTGTTAAAAGGGATTTTCCTTCTTTTATTACAACAAGTGGCCTTCTGGCTCTGCCCTGAGAGGACTCTACAAACACACAGTTCACATCAGGGTCGTATGCGATGTTGATTTCATCTGAGATCTTGCCTTTTCGCCTTTGCTCTTTTATTTTAGCGACAAATTTATAGTGGTCATCCACACTTCCGACTACTTTTCCGTTGAGATAAACATCAGTCATATTTTATCACCACATGGTTTTAAGCCCTGCTTCCTCGAGCTTTTCTAAAGTTTGCTTTTCGTTAAAGCCTATTGAAATCTTAGAAAATAATGCAAGATTTTTCTTTAAGCCTATGTTAGTACCTTCAGGGGTTTCTACAGGACAAAGCCTTCCAAGATGAGTATTGTGAAGCTCTCTTGCCTGAAAGTTCTCCTGAGTTGCCGAAAGAGGGCTTACAACTCTTTGAAGATGGCTTAGGAATTCAAAATAGTTCCATCTTTGTATTCTTTGGCTGATCCCTTTTCTTCCGCCTACCCAGTTACCCGTTGCCATTGCACTATTGATCCTTGAGGTCAAAAGCTTCTCTCTTATAACTACATTCACTGAAGGGAGTTTTCCTCTTTTGACAATCCTTTGAAAGTTGTAAAGCATATCATTTACAAGGATTTTAAGATTCACTCTCATGAGATCTGAAAGCAGGTCTCCAGAAAGCTTTAACCTTTTATTTTTGTAATGGTCTATATCATCAAATGGGAGCTTTCCCTTTACAACCATCAAAAACTTTTTTATGTATTTACAGGTGTTAACTGCTTTTATCATTCTGGTCTTCTCACCAGTTCCCAGATGAGGCAGATAAAAGTTATCAAGTGTGATTTCTGCTCTTTCAATTCTAATCTCTCTTGATTGGGTTATCCCCATGTATTTTGCAAGCTTATCAAGTGCATCTTCTCTTGTTTTTATCCCGCTATTCTCATAGATGTTTGTTACTATTTCATTGAAGCCTTCAGGAAAATCAATTGCCTTTACAATCTCTTGATCGTTTATCATCCCTAATGCTTTTAGAAGCAGGGTGAATGGAATCCTTTTAAGCCTTGTAAAACTGAAATAGATTATTCCATCGTTTAATTTTTCCACTTGATGTGGAATCTTTAAGGCTCTGTATTCTGAAAACACCCTTCCTGAAATCTTACTTGGACCAGTTGAGTTCTCTTGAACCATGAAATAATCCGATGCTAAATCTTCAACCTTTACTAAGAGCCTTTCAGTTCCGTTTATGATGAAGTATCCACCCGGATCATCAGGGTCTTCTCCCTTTTCGATTAACTCATCCCTTGAAAGATTATTTAGAAGGCAGTATTTGGATTTTAGAAGTATTGGCATAGTTCCAATCTGGCTTTCAAATGTTTCTGACTGCTTACCATTGATGTAGGCACTTACAGAAAGATATAAAGGAGAACCATAGGTGAGTTTTCTTATTCTTGCCTCTTGAGGATAAATCGTCCTTTCAGAGCCATCAGCCTCAATAATGGTAGGCTTTCCTATTTTTATATTGTCAATCATAATCTTATACTCTTCGATATTTGGTGGGATTATTGTAGGCTCTATTGGGTTATTCTCCTTTGCAATAGAAACTAGTTCCCTTTCAATAAAGTTATTGTAAGAAGAGATATCAGACTGAACAAATGTTGAATGCTCAAAAAAAGATTTTAGAAGAGTTGTGCTTTTTTCATCCATCTATTACCACCCTATAATATTTTTCCACACCGGCGGTAGGGCTTTGCCTTGTGATTTCAATGACATTACCTACTTTTGCTTTTAACATAGCTATAGCGGGGTCGCTCGCCTTTATTGAAGGAAGCTCCTTTTTCGTTGCCCCGTACTTTTTTAAGATATCCCCTGTTTCCTTTTCGCCTAGCAATTTATGCTTAGAATACAGAACGTGTTTTGTTACATCAAATTCGCTTTTATCCAACTTTTTGCACCCCGCAACTCGCTTTGGGATTGAGCTGGACGGGATTTGAACCCGCGACCCCTAGGTTAAAAGCCTAGTGCTCTCCCAAGCTGAGCTACCAGCCCTAAACGCCCTGGCCGGGACTCGAACCCGGGTCGAAGCCTCGACAGGGCTTCATGATAGGCCGCTACACTACCAGGGCAAATGAAATTCCCCGCCCCCGGATTTGAACCAGGAACCTTTCGGTATCCGCTCAAAGCAAGTGCTGCCTACTAATCATTCTCTTCCATTTTAGGAAACGTCATAGCAGGATCTACAGCCGAACGCTCTAACCGTTGAGCTAGGCGAGGAAACATTTGTTAGAGGGAAATCCAAACTGTTTATAAACCTTTCGGTCGAGTAAAAGCTCTAAATTTTTGTTTTTTAGAAGAGACTTTTTCGATTAATAAATGAAGCAATCATTTTAATCATTTTCAAATAAGTGCAAAAACAAATAAAATGTATAGTTTTAATGCCCCTTTTACAGTTTTGATATTTACAGTTTTAATAACTTGGGATAAGGTTTTTAATTGTGTTTTATTGTTTTTTTTTTGATGATGAGAAAATTTTTGATTTGTACTTAGAAGATTTAAGCGCATGTTTAAACATTATTGGAGAGATTACTGTTGTTATTAGTGCCGTTATTGTTATTGCAGAGAATACTGTACTATTTATCACACCTATGCTTAACGCGATGCTTGCGATTACAAGCTCAATATCGCCCTTGGCGTTTAAGCCCCAACCTAAAAGCCAACCTTGCTTTATGCTTTCTTTGTTTATTAAAAGGGCAATTATTGTCCCGCCTACTGTTCCTATTGTGGCGATAAGCGTTAGAATCAAAGCCAAGGGGAGATTGCCTGTTATTGCGTTTAGCTGAATATTAAGCCCTACCCAGATGAAAAAGAGCGGGATGAAAAGTCCAAAGGCTATTGTGTGCATTGAATTTGCGATGTCTTCCTTTTCTGAAATGGGAATATTTTTGTCAGTTCTCATTGTGTTTCCAACTAAAACACCTGCTATTAGTACACCTACTACGGCGCCTATTGCGAAATTTTCTGCTAAAACAGCCATTAAGAGCATGATTATTATTGCTGAGGTGAAACGCGAAACTTTGGATTTTTTGTTTTCGGCACGCTCTAAAATGTAGGGTATAATCACTATCTTGAATAGGTAAACGATTAAGGCGAATAGGGCTATTTGAAATATTAGGTTGAATAATTGGGTGTTTGAGGCTGCTGAATCGATGTATGTTAGAAATATTGTTGCGAGGATTAGTTCAACTATGTCATCAAGGGCTCCTGTTGTGATTAGAAGGGAGCCTATTTTTGTTTTGATTAGTTTTAGTTCTTCTAGTACGTCAATTGAGATTGATTGGGAGCCCATTGAAAGGCAAAGCCCTACTATTATTCCTACTTGTGCATTGAATCCAAAAAGAAGTGTCATTGTTAGAAAGCCTAAAAGGAGTGGGATTGATGTGTTGAATATTGAGATTAGAAACGATTCTTTTATGTTTTTTTTGATTGAGCCAATGCTTGTTTTTATTCCGGTGTAATAGAAAAGAAATATCATTCCGAGGGTTGCGAGGGCATAAAGGACGTCAAGCCCGCTATGGTTGAATATGAAGGATTTGATTGGCGAAAGCCCAAGTATTATTCCGGCAAGGATGTAGCCTACAACGCTTGGGATGGCTAGTTTTTTTGCAAATTCTGAGAGTAGGTATGAGAGGAATATGCAGGCTAAGAGCATGAATAGTATTGATAGCATATGAACCACTTCTGTTAAGAGCTTTAATTTCGCTAAAGGCGTGTGCCCTTTTTTGATTTTTAATTTTTCTATTTTTAGGAGCTTGTAGTATAATGCTTTCTTATTTCTTTATAATGTTTTTGATTTGGCGAATCTTTGATTTAGTGAAACCTTTTCTCATTTTGCATACTTTGGTCTTGAGGCTGAAGTAAGAAGAGAAGGATTCACTAAACGATTAACCTAGACTATCAGCGAGATACCTTTGAGTGTTTATGATGAGGTTTTTCGTTTTCTCGCGTATCAAGAACAATCTTCAAAGGGAAGTTCACATCATCAAAGCCGAAGTACCATCAATCAAAGCTAAAGTACCATCAAATAAACACATCTAGGCAAGAAAACTATTTTTCATAAAGTTGTTGAAGATTAGCTAATGTTAAAGGTTTATTACCTAAACTTAGCTGTTGAGCATTTTGAGAAAAACTATCTATATAAGACAAACATAATTTTTTCATTCTTTCATCATCTTGGTGACCTAAGAGGTATTCTTTTTGTAAGTTAGATTTCCGTTTATTATGTTCAATCATCTCTTGTGAGATTGGTTTTTCTAAAATAGATTGTTTATATTGTTGAAAACTATTTTCATTACCAAATATTAATTCTCCTGAAAACATTGCATCAGTAAGGGCAATATCTAAATTTTTCATTCTATCTTGAAAATCTTCTCTATTTAATTCTGTAATGTCAAGCCACCCATTAAAATATTGATTTGAAGCATTACTTGAAACAACGCATAAATCTATATCGCTTTCAGGTTTTTGAGAACCATAAAGAATAACAAAATCAATATTACCAAAAGCAGAACCATATAACCTTTTTACAACACCTAAAACTTTGTTATTGTCATAATGTTTCGGAAAACCCATCTGTGAAATTAAACCAAAACGAGAAAGCTTACGTTCAGCATCTTCAAAAAACTCAAATAATTGAGCATAATCTTTTCGTAAGCCATCTTTTTTAGCATTCCAAACTTCAGAGTTATTAGTTTCTGTACACAGTAAACCTTCAAGCCAAATAGCAAACCCCTCATAATTATGGATGTTTTGTTTTGCAATACCAAAAGTTTGCTCTTGTAGATTGATTTCATTAAACATAAAGCTTTTTTCATTACCACGAGTATGAATTATTTCAATTAATTTTTTTCCAATCTGAGAATGTTCAACAAATAATCCATGACCATACAATTCATGAAAAATATTAGATGTTAAAAAAGGACTATCAACTCTAACATATGCAGAAAATGACGCAGGAACATAAATACCAGAACTATTTGAATCAAAATTATTAGTTTGACAAAAATTTTGCCAATTTTCAGGAGAATACGGTTTTAGTTTTGATTGTTCAATATCAAAACCAAACTCAGAAGTAACAAAAGAAGAAGCATCTTGTAAAAGAGAATCAAGAGATGTCATTTTGCTTTTCTAATTTTGACTTTCTATCTTTTAATGTTTCTAGAACATTTTTAATTTCTTCTTTAGACATAGGTTTTCTTTCTAGATCAACGTTAGGGTAAGCATAAGAAAATAATTTACTTACAGATTGATTAATAAAATCACTAAGGAGCGTGGATGCTGGAGTTAACTCATCATATATTCCTTTAACCGTCTTACTAATGACATTTCCGTTATATAAATTTACATAAATCTTAATTAACTGATCAATGGCTTTTAATTCAAATTCTTTCATTTTAAGCCTCTTAAATTAAAAACCTCTGCATAAATGCCGAGGTATCTCTCGGATATTCGAGATTTTTCAACAGTGAATCTGTCTATTCTTACCTCGATTTGAAAAATCAACAATCTCACCCTGAAGGGCGAGGTATGTTGGTAATATAAAAGCATGTGCTGTATTCAGCGAGGTTGTTGATTACAAAAAAGCGTACCGAGTCCTCGTGTTGAAACACGAGGTATGCTTTTCTATTGACCAAAGTATGCGAATTAGCGAGGATTTCACGAAATCATAAAAAATTAAAAAAATATAATCCTAAGGAAACTTCTTGAAATTATTACCCAAAATTAAATCTAACATTGCACATTCATAACCATTATATTCTCTTACTACATTTCCAAAAGCATCTTTTACATGTCCGTGTGTTAATGTATTATAATCAGGTCCATGAAAATCTAATTTGTAACCATCACCTAAGCTGTATCCATATTGGAAAGGTTGTGGATTTTGTAATCCAAATGGTTTTGGTGGATCGAAACTATATAGTTGTGTTGTTCCGTTTGTGTATGTATCTATTGTTTGATACATTCTATGTTGTGCAATGTTTGGCACAAAAGTGTTTTCTAACATTTGTTCCAAAGCTTGGCTTGACATTTTTGTTTTC